>NZ_JBJGZV010000043.1:0-42726 GCF_054050715.1 Blastococcus sp. SYSU D00669 | reverse complement strand
TTTTTAGATTATCGTGCCCTGGAGGTCAACGTCCGGGGCGTTGGGATGGGGCTGGGGGTGGGGCTGCAGGGGGCTGGGGCGGGGCGGCCGCGCCCGCGGCCGGCACGGAACGGTCGAACCGGGCGGTGTCGCCGGCGTAGTAGGGCCAGACCCGCCACCGCGCGGCGCCGGTCCGCTCCGGCGGGCCGAGGGTCACCTCGCCGGTGGCCGCCCACTCCACCCCGCGGACGAGCAGCGTCATGAACGGCAGCTTGCGGAAGGTGTCCCAGTCGTGCCCCAGGGTCACGCAGAAGCTGCGCCCGGCGCCCCACTCGTTGACCCAGGCCAGCGGCTGGTCGGTGTTCATGCCGTGCAGCGCCTCGAGCCCGCCCTCGGGGACGACCACCGGCGTGTGCGCGTTCGGCCAGCCCGCCCGGCGGTAGTCCTCCACGTCGTCGAAGACGGTGAGCAGCACCTGCGCCGAGGGGTCCATCCGCGCGCCGGTGAGGACGTCGTCGTTCACCACCGACCACTGCGCCTCGAGGCCCGCCGTGACCGGGTGCCGCGGCTCCGCCGTCCGGACGACGACCTCGCCCTGCGGGCGCGGGCGCAGCCCGCTCTCGCGGGACAGCGTCGCCCCGCGCATGCGGTCGAACTCCTCGGGCCAGCCCCACTCCGGCTCCTGCACCGACGAGCCGTGGAACCAGACCACGCCCTTGCCCTCGTCGCGCACGAAGCGCAGCAGCGCCTGCTCCGTCGTCGGGCCGAAGCCCTCGGCGACCGAGTGGTAGTCGTCGCGGCCCTCGTACATGACCAGGACGACGTCGAACCGGTCGAGCAGCTCATCGCCGATGCCGCGGAACTCCTCGAGCACCCGCACGCGGAACCGGCCGGTGGACTCCAGCAGCGTCGTCAGCAGGTTCGTGTGGTGGCGGAAGCTGCGGAACTCGTTGTCGTGCTCGACGCTGACCTTGCCTGTCGCGATGAGGACGTCGAGCTTCCCCGTGGGTTCCGTCATGCGTCCGCCGCGACCGACCGGATGTACTCGACCGACTTCACCGTCTCGACGGTCGGGAAGTACTCCAGGCCGATCGGGCCGTCGTAGCCCGACGCCCGGAGGACGGCGAGCTGCGCCGGCCAGTCGACCGACCCGCTGCCCGGCTCGCCCCGGCCCGGCGCGTCGGCGAGCTGCACGTACTTCACGAAGCCCGCCGCGTCGGCCAGCTCGGTCGCCGGGTCCTCGCCCTGGGCGATCGAGTGGTAGAGGTCGTAGAGGATGCCGAACCGCTCCGACCCGATGGCGCGGGCCACGTGCACGGCGTCCTCGGTGCGGTCGGTGAGCGCGCCGGGGTGGTCCACGCGCGAGTTGACGGGCTCGAGGACGAAGTCGACACCCGAGTCGCTGTGCCGCTCCACCGCCTCCCCGTACATGTCGATGATCACCTGGTGGTTCCGCTGCCGGTTCATCCCGGGGAAGCCCACACCCGAGGCGAGCACGATCCGCGGGCAGCCGAGCAGCTTCGCGTGCTCCACGGCGGTGTCCAGCCCCTCGTGAGCCGGCGTGAGATCGGTGCCCGGGAAGGTGAAGCCCATCCGCGGCCCGGCCAGCAGCGAGGTCAGCTGCACGCCGGTGTCGGCGAGCGCCTTGCCCAGCGAGTCGAGGTCCTTGTCGGTGGAGAACCACATCTCGACGGCGTCGAAGCCGGCGTCCGCGGCGGCGCGCACCCGGTCGCCGGCGTCGGCGCCGGCCTCGGTGAAGAGCAGTTCGATGTTGGCGGAGAGCTGGTACACGTCAGTCCTTCTGGCTGAGGGCGGCCGTGATCGACCGGCGGATGAGGGCGTGCTGCTTGCGGACGAGATCGACCGGGTCGGCCTCGTCGAGGTCGGCGAAGGCGTGGCCCTCCCACTCGCTGGAGAAGAAGCCCGAGTACCCGCCGCGGACGAACTCGGCGACGATGGCCGGGTAGTCGATCGCCGGCTCGTCGCCGTTCTCGTCGATGTCGTAGAACTTCGCGTGCACGTGGACGATCTGCGGCATGATGTCGGCCCACTCGGCGGGGTCGACGTGCCCGTGCATGTTGAACGCCAGGCGGGCGAACGAGCCGAGCGACTCCGGGGCGATGCCACGGGAGTGCAGGTACTCGACGAACTCCCCGTGCCGGGCGTTGATGTCGGCGTCGGTGGCCCAGATCTGCTGCAGGCGGTCGAGCTCTTCCGCGCCGAGGCCCATGCGCCCGAGCTTGCGCAGGATGGTCGGCGACATCGCGTGCATGGTGGCGCTGAAGTCGGCGACGAAGCCCAGCCGCGGCGAGCCGATCTGCTCGTACGTCTCGCGGATCTCGAGCACCTTGGGCGAGTTGGGCCCGAGCGGGGCGTGCAGCTCCCAGCCCATCGTGAGGTCGAGCTCCTCGGCCAGGGGCAGCAGCCGGCGGATCAGCTCCGGCTCGGCGCTCTGGATCCGCACCAGCGGGAAGCCGAGGGCGTGCGCGCTGCGGAACTGGGTGGCGGTGAACTCGTACTCCTCGTCCGGGGTCATGTCCCGGTCGCGGCGCCGCCCCATGTCGAGGTTGCAGCCGAACGAGCTCGGCACGAAGCCGTGCCGGTCGAACGCGTCCCGCCACGACCGCACGAACTCCGGGGTCACCTCGGGATAGGTGCGGATCGTCTGCGACGCGACGATCTCGATGCCCGGGCCGATGCCGGCGGAGTCGACGACGTCGAGCAGGCCGGGCAGGTCGTAGCGGCCGGCGGCCCACTCGCTGGTCAGCGAGTAGAGCGTGAGGCCGAGCTTGATGCCGGCGCCCTCGACGGCGGGCGCGGCGGCGGGTGCGGTCTGCGTGGTCATCGGGCGGCTCCTGCGTGCGCGACCAGCCTGCGCCGGTTGCTCGCGTGGTTGGTGACGTAGACCTGCGGGGCGATCTGCATGTAGGGCAGCCGGAGGTCGACGGTCACCTCGACGTCCACCCCGGCCCCCTCGGCCGGCGGCTCGTCCAGCGGCACCACCACGACGAGCCGGTCCTGGATGAACCAGAGGACGTCCCACTGGCCGGCGAGCTCGTCGACCCGGTAGGTCCGCTGCCCCAGCTCCACCCGCAGGTCGTCGGCCGGGACCTCGCGCCCCTCCACCGAGACCGCGATCGAGCTGACGCTCGACAGCCACAGGCTGCGGTACCAGGGCACGGTGAGCGCGATGCCGAGGCCTTCGGGCCGCCGGATCAGGCTGTCGTCGGACAGGACGGTGTCGCCGGTGGCCATCAGAGGGCCGCCTTCCGTTGCTCGTACATGTCGCGGACCATCGGTTCGAGGGTGGTGGGCCACCAGTCGCCGCCGGGCACGGGTTCGCCGAAGCCCTCGGGCAGGCCGAGGGTGACCTTCCCGGTGGCGGCCCACTCGCAGCCGCGGGCGAACAGGCCGCGGAACGAGGGGTGCGACACCGCCTCGGGGCCGTGCCCGATCCCGCTGGCGAACACCCGGCCCTCGCCGTAGCGGTTCGTCCAGACCAGCGCGTGCTCCTCGCCCATGCCGGGGAGCGCGTCCCACTCCGACGGCACCTGGGTGTAGCGGAGCGGGTTGTCCCAGCCCGTGACCAGCACCTCGACGTCGGCGTCGGGCGCCCACTGGAGGTTGACGTAGAGGTCGTCGTCGTAGTGCGGCACGAACTCCGGCATGCCGGAGGTGATCGGGTGGTCGGGCTGGACGACGTGCAGCCGGAAGTCGTCGATCGGCGCCCGGCGGCTGCAGTGCTCGCGCATGACGCCGCCGGCCATGGTCTCGAAGTCGTCGTCCCAGCCGGCGCCCATCTGCAGCGAGGCGTGGTAGACGACGACGCCCCTGCCGGCGGCGACGAAGTCGTAGAGCGCCTGCTCGGCACGGCTGCCCCAGCGCTGCTCCGGGGCGCGGCTCCACGGCTCGAACCGGCCGAAGTAGTTGAGGACGACGAGGTCGTAGGGCTCGAGCGTCTCCGGCCCCGCACCGCGGAACTCCTCGGTGATCCGGACGTCGAACAGCCCGGTCTCCTTGAGCAGGTCGCGCAGCATCGGCGAGATGGTCCGCCAGTCGTGGTGGATGTCGGTGTGACCGGTGACGACGAGCGCCTTGAGCTTGTCGTCACCGCCGAGCTGACGCTGGCCGATGTCCGGCACGGGCGATCTCCTTGGGTTGGCCATTTTTTGCTTGTTTCGTGCAGAAACATCCTGGCGCCTGGTGACGCCGGGCACAAAGCGTTCCTGTCGATGCCGGGGATCGGCCGGAGTGATAGCCCCGCGATCACGTCTCGCCGCGCCGGTCCCGCTCGTCGGCGAGGCGTTGCCGGAGCTGCTCCAGGACCTCGAGCACCTCGACCGTGGCGGCCACGGGGTGCGCGGGGTGCTCGATCTCGCCGGTGAGGATGCACTCGTCGACCGCTCGGAACATCGGTACGTAGCCGGCGCCCTCCTTCGGGAAGGTCAGTTCCTCGACCGTCGGCGGCGACGGCGGCCGCCCGGTCGCGACCGTCAGCGTGGTCGGCGAGAAGAGGGGCTCACCGAAGTCGATGGCGCCCCTCGTGCCCCCGATCCAGCCCCGGGGCGGAACGAAGAACGTGATCGACGTGACGAACTGGGCGAACGCACCGGAGGCGAACTCGAGGGTGCACGCCTCGTGCAGGTCGACCCCGTCCCGCATGGTCCCCGTGGCGGTGACCACCTCGGGCCTCCCGAGGAACGTGTGCGCCAGCGTGACCGCATAGACGCCGAGGTCGTACAGGGCGCCGCCGCCGAGGGCCGCGTCCCAGAACCTCGGCGGCCCGTCAGCGGGTACCGGATAGCCGAGACCGGACTGGACGAAGCGGGGCTCGCCGATCGTCCCCGACCGGACGATCTCCCGGGCACGCTGCAGGGCGGGGCTGAACTTCGTCCACATCGCCTCCATCAGGAACACGCCGTTCGCGGCAGCGATGCGGCCCAGTTCCCGCGCCTCGTCGGCGGTCATGGTCAGCGGCTTCTCGCACAGCACGTGCTTGCCGGCCAGGAGCGCCTCTCGTGCGTACGCGAAGTGCGTGCTGTGCGGCGTCCCGATGTAGACGGCGTCGACGTCGGCCGAGGCGCACATGCCGGAGTGGCTGCCGAACGCGTGCGCGAGGCCGAGGTCGGCCGCGAACGCGTCGGCCCGCTGCTGGTCGCGCGACGCGACGGCGACCACCTCGGCCGTCTCGCACAGGCGGAGGTCGCCGACCGTCCGCCGGCCGATGCCACCGGTGCCGACGAGACCCCACCGGACCTGGTTCGAGCTCACCGCCTGCTCCTCCCCCTCGCCACTCGGGGCGACGGCCGGACGATCACCCCCGGTACGTTCCGCCGAACCTGCTCGGCACCAGGTCGGCCCGCTCCGCTCCGGAGCGGATCACCTCGAGGACGACCTCGGCGACCAGCTCGGGAGGCTGCGGCTGCAGCTCGGGAGGAACCGGCGCCGGGCGATCCGCAGTCGGTCGCCCGTCGGCCCGCGACGAGTCGTGGAACTCGGTGGCGGTGATGAACGGGTAGACGGTGGTGACGGCGATCCCCGCGTCGGCCAGCTCGAGCCGGGCGACGCCGGAGAGCATGTTCAACGCGGCCTTGGATGCCGCGTAGGCACCGGCTCCGGGACGGACCACCAGCGTCGTGCCGGAACTGATGTTGACGATGCTGCCGCCCCCCTGGCGCCGCATGATCGGGACGACCAGCTGCATGGCGACCAGGGGCGCGACGACGTTCAGCTCCAGCACGGCCCGGAAGTCGGCCGGGTCGACCTCCTCCAGCGGGACGTGCAGCCCCTGACCCGCGTTGTTGACCAGCGCGTCGAGGCGGCCGTAGGTGTCGACCGCCGTCTGCACCGCCTGCGCGAGCTGCCCGGCATCCGTGACGTCGCAGGGCACGGCACGCGCGTCGGGCAGCTGCTCGGCGAGGTCCTCGATCCGTTCCTCGCGACGAGCGGCGAGCACCACGCGGGCGCCTGCGGCGGCGGCCGCCCGCGCCGTGGCGGCGCCGATCCCCGACGATGCGCCGGTCACCAGGACGACGGAGTTCTCGAGCTCCACCAGCCTCAGCCCCGCACCGTGTCGAGCGGCTGCTCGAGCATCGGGCGCAACTCGCGCTGCAGCAGGTAGCCGCCGAGCAGCGCACTGGCGGCAGGGTGCGGGCTCTGCTGGCTCTCGAAGGCGATCCAGCCCTCGTACCCGGCGGCGCGCAGCGCCCGGGTGACGGCCGGGAAGTCGACCAGGCCGTCGTCGTGCCCGGGCTCGGCGAACCAGCGCGGGACCTCCCGGGCGCCGCCACGGACCCGGACGGTCCAGTAGGCGTGCGGCTGCAGGTACTCCTCGGCGTCGTCGACGGCCAGGGCGTCCTGGAACTGCACGTGCCAGATCCGGTCGCCGTTCCGCTCGATCACGGCCAGCGGGTCGATGCCGCCGACGGCGAGCTCGCCGGTGTCGAGCGCGAGCCCGACCAGCGCGGGGTCCGTGCGGTCGAGCAGTCGGGGTACGTGGTCGCGGCGCAACGCGGAGAGGAAGTCCACGTGCAGCGCCGTCCGGACGCCGTGCTCGGCCGTGGCCCGGCCGACCGCCTCCCAGCAGGCGGCGAGCCGCCCGAGGGCGTCGTCGTCCAACGGGTCGACGTCCCCGGCGGGCGGGGCGGCGGGGACGAGCAGCACCGATCCGCCGAGCTCGGCGAGCGCACCGGCGAACCAGCGGGCCTTCTCGACGATGGCGGGCACGTCGTCCGCCGAGAGCGGCGAGAGCGGGCCGGTCAGGTGCTCCATCGAGCGCTGGCTCGGGTCGTAGGCCCAGCTCGACACCGCGTCCAGCGCGCAGGAGGCGAGGAACTCGCGGAAGCCGGCCAGCGAGCCGAAGTTGGCCTCGACCTGCTGCGGGTTGCCGAACGGTTCCCAGCGGCCGGTGCCGTAGGAGAGCTCGACGCCCTCGAAGCCGGCGATCGAGATCGTCTTCAGCGCCCGCTCGTGCTCCTCGCGGCGGACGAAGTCGTCGAACTGCGGCTTCCACTGGTTGAGCGCGTAGGAGAATCGGATCCCGCTCACGAGTAGATCCGTTCCAGCACGTTGACCGCGTACCAGCGGCTGATGGCGGTGCTCTCTGAGTAGTCTCCGCCCTGCTTGTTGGCCTTGTCGTGCTCGACGGTGATCCAGCCGCGGAACTCGTTGTCGCGGACCGCCGTCATCATCGCCTCGAAGTCGACGAGGCCGTGCGGCGTGCCCATCTCGTAGAACCACTTGCCGGTGGTCGGCGCCATGATCTCGGAGTCCGGCCGGTGCCGGTGGTCGTCTCCGGTGGCCCGGTTGCGGGTGTCCTTGAAGTGGAAGCCGCTGACCCGGTGCGCGTGCCGCCGGTAGAGCGCCACCGGGTCGAGCCCGGCGATGCAGTGCTGCGCGGTGTCGACGAACAGCGAGACGTGCTGCGGGTCGGTGTAGGAGTAGAAGGTCTCGATGTCCGGCTCGCTCTGGATGCCGCAGAAGAACTCGTGGTGGCAGGTCAGCCGCACGCCGTAGCCCGCGGTGATCTCGCCGACCTTGTTCCAGCACTCCGCGGTGTACTTGAGCTTGTCCTCGGTGATCGGCTCCATGTCGTAGTACAGGGTCGCCGGCATCACGATGATGCTGTCCAGCTGGATCTCCGACCAGCGGCCCATCGTCACCCGGAAGTCCTCGAGGATGTTCTCGTGCGTCTCCGGGAGGTGGGGCGCGTAGCTGCGGACGTCGTAGTCGGCGGCGTGGAACGTGTTCACGATCCGCTCCAACCCGTGGTCCTGGACCATCTCCTGGTACTTCGCCGGGCCGCCGTAGTCGCCGTACATCTGCCAGATGCGGAAGTCGAAGGTGTCGATCGCGTCGAACCCGGTCGCCTTGACCTGCTTGAGGAACGCCGACATCGTCCTGTGCGAGTGCCACTGGTCGACCGGGCCGGCCGGGCCGTTGCTGCGCCAGTGGTCCATGTACGACCACTTGATGTTCCGCTGAGCGCTCATGACTTCGGGATCCCGAGCTCGTGCTGCAGATACCAGCTGTTGAGCATGGCGAGCTCGGCCGGGTTGCCGCCGTGGTCGCTCTCGACCACGACCCAGCCCGGGTGGTTCCGCTCCCGCAGCGCGGCCACGAAGCCGGGGACGTCGACCAGGCCGCCCTCGGTGCCGAGCTCGAAGAACCAGCGCTCGATCCGGCGCCCGGCCCCGCCCTTGAGCATCGTCGACTCCGCACCCGGCATCCGGTACTCCTCGCCGGTGTCGGCGTAGCGGGTGTCCTTGAGGTGCACGTGGGTGACCCGCTCGGCGTTCTCGCGGTAGAACGCGACCGGGTCGATGCCGCCGACGGTCAGCTCGGCGGTGTCGAGCGCGAACCCGACGGTCGCCGGGTCCGTCGCGGCGAGCAGCCCGCGCAGCTCGTCGGCCGAGTGGATCGCGCCGAGGCAGTCGTAGTGCAGGGCGAGACCGATGCCGGCGGCCGAGGCCAGCTCGCCGATCCGGTTCCAGACCTCGCCGATCAGCTTGATCCCGTCGGCGTCGAGCGGCGGGGACATCCAGGCCGACCCGACCGGGCGGACGACGAGCTGCTCGGCGCCCACCCCGGCCACGAAGTCGACGAGCGGGCGGGACCACTCGACGATCGCGTCGTGGTCGGCCGGGTTCGCCGTCGACCGGAACGCGTACCCCTCCTCCTCCTCGGCGGGCTGCTGCGGGTCCCAGAACATGCTGGAGACGCCCTGCACCCGGGCCCGGCGCAGGAACTCGAGGAACCCCTGGTGCGAACCGTGGTTGAGCAGGATGACCTCGGGCCGGGCGATGTTGTCCCAGCGGCCGGTCCCCGACGCCAGCTCGACGTGGTCGAAACCGCAGGCGGAGACGGTCTTCAGCGCCCGCTGCTGCTCCTCGTGCCGGACGAAGACGTCGAGCCGGAAGTTCCACTGGTTGAGCGCGTACGACCAGCGCAGGCTGTCCTTCATCGCGCGGCCACCTCCGCCTCGGCCTCGGCCTGTGCCTCCGCGAGGACGTTGTCGATGTACCACTTGGCGACGGCGGTGGCCTCGGCGTAGCTGCCGCCGCCGAGCTCGGCCTTGTCGTGCTCCACGGTGAGCCAGCCGTCGTAGCCGGAGCGCACGATCTCCTTCATCAGGGTCGGGAAGTCGACCAGCCCGCCCTCGCCCATCTCGTAGAACCAGCGGGTCACCCGGGGCGCCATCAGCTCGGGGTCCGGCGGCGTGCGGTAGGCCTCGTGCTCGTCGACGTTCTTCGTGTCCTTGAAGTGGAAGCCGGTGCAGCGGTCGGAGTAGTCCCGGAACATCTGCACCGGGTCGACGCCGGCGATCGTGTGCTGCGCCGTGTCGCAGAAGAAGTAGACGTACTCGGGGTCGGTGTACCGGAAGAACGTGTCCAGCTGCTCACGGGTCCGGATCGCGCCCCAGAACTCGAAGTGGCAGGTCGTCTTCATGCCCTGCTCGAGGGTCAGCTTCCCGACGCGGTTCCAGAGGTCGGCGACCACCTTGATGGTGTCGTCGGTGACCGGCTCGGTCTGGTAGTAGGTCGAGGTCGGCATGACGATGAAGTTCTCGACGCCGGTCAGGCCCTCGCACATGCGCAGCGTGTTCGTGCAGTCGGCGACGATCCGGTCGTGCGTCTCCCGGACGTGCGGCGCGGTGTACCTCGTCGCGGACGGGTACGCGGAGAAGATCCCGGTGATCTTCTCGAACCCGTTGTCCTGCAGGAACCGCTCGAAGCCGGGCACCGAGCCGTACATCCCCCCGAGCGCGTGCAGGTAGAAGAAGAAGGTGTCGAAGCCCGTGAACCCGAGGGCCGACAGCTGCTTGACGTACCGGTCCATGTAGGCGCGGTTGAACTGCGGGGGCTGGGGCCCCTGCGGCGTCTCCGTCACCCAGTGGTCCATGTAGGACCACTTCGTCCACACCACGTGGTGTCCCCTCGATCGAACTATTTTTGCGTAATCCGTGCAGAAACATCCTGCTGCGTCGTGACCGCCGGCACAAACGGTTCCGGCCGATGTGCCGCATCAGCGGCGCTGATGACCCGCCCGCGGCAGCGCGAAGGCCGCCAGGCACGCGGCCAGCTGGAGCCCCGCGCCGGTGAGCAGGCCGACGGCGAACCCGTCGGTCGCGGTGTCGCCCACGGCGGCCGAGGCAGCGACGGCCACCAGCGCCGCCAGGCCGACGGCGCCGCCCACCTGCCGCGACGTCGAGAGCAGGCCCGACGCCAGTCCCGCCCGGTCCGGACCCAGCCCGGTCGTCGCCGTGACGGTCAACGGCAGCCCGGCCGCGCCGAAGCCGGCCATGGCCAGCGTCATCGGCACCACCACGTCCCACCAGTAGGCACCACCGCCGTCGATGCGCGACAGCCAGACGAGCGACACCGCGGCGAGCAGGGTGCCGAGCTGGAACAGATGGCGCGGGCCCAGTCGCTCGATCGCCCGGGAGCTCAGCCGGGCCCCGACGGCGATCCCGACCGCCCCCGGGGCCAGCACGAGGCCGGCGGTCAGGGGGTCGAGGTCCAGGACCTGCTGCAGGTAGAGGACGAGGAAGAACATCATCGCCGGCAGCACACCGCCGGTGACCGCGGTCAGGGAGTTGGCCACGGTCACCGGCCGGACCCGGAAGACCGACAGCGGGACGACCGGCTCGGCCACCCGGCGCTCGGCGACCACGAACAGCAGGCCGAGCACCACCGCACCGGCGAGACAGGACAGCGCCGGGCCCGACGTCCAGCCCCGCTCCTCGCCGAGGATCACCGCCGAGACCAGCAGCGCCGTCGCGGCGGTGACCGACACCGAGCCGGGCAGGTCCAGGCGACCGCGGACGTGGTCCGGCGACCGGCCGGTCAGCCCCCACGCCGCGACGACGGCGAGCACCGCGCCGAGCGGGACGTTGACGAACAGCACCCACCGCCAGCTCAGCAGGCCGGTCAGCAGACCGCCGATGACGCCGCCGAGCGCGCTGCCGGAAGCGGCCGCGGCGGTGAGCAGGCTCAGTGCCCGGGCGCGGGCCCGCGCGTCGGTGAAGCCGGTGGTGACGAGGCTGAGGGTCGTGGGCACGAGGACCGCTCCCCCGAGCCCCTGCGCGAACCGCGCGGCGACCAGCTGCCAGCCCTCCTGGGCCAGCCCGCCGGCGAGGCTCGCGACGGAGAACAGCAGCAGCCCGCCGAGGAAGGCGCGCCTGCGCCCGAAGAGGTCGCCGAGCCGCCCACCGAGCAGCAGGAAGCCGGCGAAGGTGAGCGTGTAGCTGCTCACCACCCACTGCAGCCCGGTCGCCGACAGCCCGAGGCTCTCCTGCATCGGCGGCAGCGCGACGTTGACGATCGAGGTGTCGAGGACGGCGATGAACTGCGCGGCACAGGCGATCGCCAGCAGTGCGCCCGGCCGCCGCGGCGGCGCCTGGACGGACGCCGCCGCGGTGTCGGTGACCTCCATTCAGCGGAAGGTGTCCTCGAACTCCGTGTAGGGCTGCGGTGGCTCGGGCTCGAGCGTCTGGACCCCGTCGTTCGCGTACGGGTGGTAGTCCGTCGTCGTCACCGGCTCGTCGACCGGGGGCAGGAAGACCGGGACGCCGTCGTCGCCGAACCAGGCCAACTGCGAGTCGTGGCTCTCCTGGTTGTCCTTGGCGAAGGAGATCCAGTCCCGGTTGAACGGGGCGCGGGCGACCTCGTAGCAACGGAAGTGCCAGATCCGCCACTCGCCGTCCTGCTTGACGAAGTCGACGCCGTACTTGCACCACACCCAGTGCGCCCAGACCGGCTTGCCGTCGACCTCACCGCCCGAGAGGACCCACGGCGGAACGCCCTTCGCGACCTCCGGGTCCATGAGTCCGGACTCCAGGCCGGCCATGATCCAGATGCCCTTGGCGGTCCGGCCGTCGGCGCCGACCTCGACGACCGGCGTGGTGGTGTAGTGGAACAGCAGCTTGCCGACCGGCCGGGGCCGCCCACGGTGGTAGGCGGTCACCGACTCGTAGGTCGTGTAGAGACCGACGTTGTTGTAGCGCGACCAGATGTCCGGCGTGCCGGGCTTCACCCAGAGCTCGTCGATGATGCGCTGGTCCTCGTACGCGTTGTGGTAGTGCATGTAGCGGTTGAAGACGTTCTCGACGGCGCCGCGGTCGTGCGCGCGCGTCGCCGCGCGCTCCGCGACGGCGAGCCGCTCCTCCAGTGCTGCCAGGCGCCGCTCGAGCGCCTGGGTCTCCTCGATCGTGGTCATGCCGGTTCCTTGCTCCTCTGTCGGATCGGATGGGGTGGGCTCACGAGGAGCGGGGCGGCCCGCGGAACGGCCTCGGCGTGATCAGCCGGCAGGAGGTGGGCACGGTCAGCCGTGATCCTCCGCCAGCGAGCGCAGCAGGGCGTGCTGGCGGCGGACCTGGTCGCGGCCGCGGCCGGGCTCGCGCCGGCCCTCGTACTCGCTGGACAGCCAGCCGTTCCAGCCGGCGTCCTGCAGGGTCGGGACGATGTCGCCCCACGGCACGTGGAGGTCGTGCAGGTCGTCGTCGATCTCGAAGAACTTGGCCTGGATGAAGTGGGTGTGCGGCAGCACCTCGACCAGGTCGGCCATGGGCACCCGCAGCGGGCGCAGCGGCGGCGGGACGTCGTCCTCGTCGTCCGTCCCGAGGCTCTCGGCGTTCTCCAGGACGGCGGCCGTCTGGAAGATGCCCGTGTCGATGAGCAGCTTGAAGTGCTCGGTGCCGGTCTTCTCGATGAAGTCGACGTAGCCCTGGGTCACCGGGTGCTTGATCGGCGTCGGCGAGTGGATCTCCGGGCAGATGACGACGTCGAGCTCGGCGGCCAGGTCGAGCGAGCGCTCGACGACCTGCTCCCAGATCGGGTGCGGGTCGAGGTCCCAGGAGGTGACGCCGAACTTCGGCCGCACCGACGTGAAGCCCAGCTGCTTCGCCAGCCGCAGGTCCAGCTGCAGCTGCTCGGCGCCCTCCTCGGCGGTCAGGTCGCGGCCGTGGAAGCGGGTGGTGTCCACCCAGGAGCCGAAGTTGGTCGGCGTCAGGCCGTACTTCTCGACCAGCCCGTGCCACGAGTCGACGAAGGCGGCGTCCGGGGTCGGGTAGTTCGGCAGGTTGCCCTCGCCGAGGATCTCGATGCCGGTGGCCCCGAGGTCGGCGATGTCGGCGAAGACGTCCTCCAGCGTCATGGAGGTGTAGACGTCGCCGGTGTAGCTGTAGGTGGAGACGCCGTACTTCAGGCCCCCCTCCGGGGCCGGCGGCACGATCACGCCCGAGCCCTGCGCGGTGAACTGCGAGCGCTCGATCATCGGCGGGAAGTACGAGCGGCGCAGGAAGACCGTCACCTCGAGGTGGTGCACGCCCACCGACAGGCCGCCGGGCTTCGGCACCGTGATGGTGGCCGGCTCGTCGAGCTGCCAGCGCAGGTCGGTCGACGCGCGCAGCTCGTCGAGGGTGACGGTGCGGCCCTGCAGCGTCCACAGCGGCACGTGGTCGGGGATCCGCTCGCCGTCGATCACGACCTCGATGCCGTCGAGCAGGCTGGCCGGGCCGCCGCGGTAGTTGGGGTTGCGCAGCCGGAACTGGAAGCCGGTGACCCGGCCGCCGTCGGCGACGTTGCGGAAGCCACGGCCCTGGATGATCGGGAACTCGAGCACGGTCATGCCCCTTCGCGGAGGTCGGTGGCCAGCGCCGTGGCCCCGCGGACGGCGAGGGCGACGCTGGTGAGGGTGGGGTTCATCGAGTTGGCGGTCGGGATGAGGCCGTTGCCGGCGAGCACCAGGCCGGGGACACCCCACACCCGCGAGAACGGGTCGCAGACGCTGGTGCCGTCGTCGGCCACGCCCATCCGGACGGTGCCCATGTAGTGCAGCGAGCTGCCGGCGGGCATCACCTTCGGCATGCCGTCGACGAACTCGCCGAGCGCGGCGGCCGCGCGGGCCTGGTGCTTGCGCGCCCGCTCGAAGTCCGCCTCCTCGACGTCGGTGAGCGCGTAGGCGATCCGGATGCCCGGCAGGCCGTTCTCGTCGGGCTGGTCGTCGTCGAAGGTCAGCCGGTCCTCGGGGCGCGGGCGCTTGCGGATGCCCCAGCCCATGCCGACGTAGCCGGCCGGGTTGTCGCGGAACCGGCTGCCCTCGGGCAGCGGCGCGGGCGAGACGGGGCTGTACATCATCTGCGCGGAGTAGGGGTGCCCGTGCTCCTCGTCGAACGGGATCGCCACGATCGCCCGGATGGGGTCGACCGCCGCGCCCGGCTCCGGCTCGGGCAGCACGTCGGGACGCACCGCGACGACGCCGAACAGCAGCGGGTGCTCGGTCAGGTACCGGCCCAGCGCCTCGGGCCGGATGCCGGAGGCCCAGAGCAGCTGAGGGGTGCGCAGCGCGTCGGCCGCCAGGACGACAACGTCGGCCCGGACCTCCTCCTCCGCGCCGGTGCGCAGGTCGCGCAGGACGGCGCCGACCGCCCGGTCGCCGTCCCGCAGCACCCGCACGCACAGCGTCTCCGGCCGCAGGGTGAACCGGTCGGCGTGCGCGCCCTCGGCCAGGGGACCCAGCACGACGTCGGTGCCGCTCCACCGCAGCGAGCCGTCGGCCCGCGGGTCGGCGGCCACCGGGAGCGGGCGGACGACGAGGCCGTCGGGCGCGAACTCGTCGCGGATCCGCTCGAGGATCGCCGTCGCCTGCGGGGAGTCGTCGAACGAGGGCCGGTGGACGTGCAGGAGTGCCTCGGCGGCCTGGACGTGCTGCTCCCACTCGCCGTCGTCGATGAACGGCACCTTCTCCGGGCCGGTGGGCCGCGGCGTGGCGCAGGTCCAGTGCACGCCCTGCCCGCCGACGCAGGTGGCGCCGGCCGCGGCCGGCATGCCGGCCGAACCCTCGGCGGCCCGGCCGATGAGGTGGGTGCCCTGGCGGGCGGTGATCGTGCCCTCGACGACGACGCCACCGGGGATGCCGGAGACGCCGCTCTCGGTGGCCCGGCCCTGCGACGCCAGCCGGGCGGCGGCCTGCTGGTCCGGGTCGGGGACGTTCTTCACGTTCATACCGGGCGGCGTGGTCACGACCGGGCCGGCCTCGACCATGAGCACCGACGCGTCGGGCACCTGCTCGAGGAGCAGCCGGGCGTAGGTGGCGCCGGTCGGCCCGCTGCCGACGATCAGGACACGGGGGGTCATGCGGAGGCCTCCTGGGGGACGGCGCCGTGCTCGGCGACGAGGGCGCGGGCGGTGAGGACGCCGAGCGCGACGGCGGTGAGGGTGGGGTTGCACGCGGTGGCGGTCGGGATGACGTTGTTGCCGCCGACGTAGAGGTTCGCCGTCCCCCAGACCCGGCCGGTCGGGTCGCAGACGCTGGTGCCGTCGTCGGCCGCGCCCATCCGGGTGGTGCCGAGGTAGTGCAGCGAGCTGCCGGCCGGCATGACGAACGGGTCGCCGAGCGGGCGGCCCAGCGCCTGCGCGGCCTCGGCGATCTCGGTCTTCGCGGCGGCGATCGACGCCTCGTCGGCGGCGCTGAGGGCGTAGTCGATGCGGATGGCCGGCAGGCCGTGCTCGTCGGCGGCGTCCTCGTCGAACCAGACCCGGTTCTCGGGCGAGAGCTCCTTCTTGCAGAACCAGCCGAGCCCGACGACCTGGCCGGGGCGCACGGTCACGCCCGGGTCGAGGGGTACCGGCGAGGCGTCCATCTGCATGACCTGGCCGTGGAACGGGCGGTCGGCGGCGTAGGGCACCCAGGAGACCCCGGAGACGGGCACGATCGCGCCGCCGCCGGGCGCCGCCGAGGCGGTCACCGGGAGGTCGGCGTCGACCGGGGCGTCGGCGGGCACGAACTTCTCGTCGAGCACCGACGCGGCCATGATCTGCGGGTGCTCGGTCAGGTACCGGCCGAGCGCCTCGGGGCGGACGCCGGAGGCCCACAGCAGCTGCGGGGTGCGGAAGGCGTCGGCCGCCACCACCACGGCCCGCGCGGTGACGGTCGACCGCTCCCCCGTGGTCAGGTCGACGACCTCGACGCCGGTGGCGCGATCGCCGTCGAGCAGGACCCGGCGGGCCAGCGTGCCGGCCCGCAAGGTCACGTGCGGCCGCTCCCACAGGTCGCCGGCGATGATCGCCGGGCCGGTCCAGTGCAGCGCGCCGTCCTCGCCCACGGTGACGGCGACCGGCATCGCGCCCACCGGGCGCCGGCTCGGCCGGTCGAACAGCTCGCCGAGGACCTGCTGCACGGCGCCGATCAGCGGCGCCCGGTCGAAGGCGTGCGTGGTGACGGCGAGCAGCTGCTCGGCGCGGCCGAGCGCCTCGTCGAGGACGGACGGGTCGACGCAGTCCGGCACCTCGTCGTCCACCGGCCGCGGGCACGCGGCGGTCCAGTGCGCGCCCATCCCGCCGACGTTGGTGGACATCGCGGCGTTGGGCATGCTCTCCGCCCCGACCAGCACGGTGCCGGGCCGGGCCGGCGTGCCGCCGGGCTGCGGGCCGGGACCCGTGGCGAGAGCCGCCAGCGCGGCGTCGCGCGCCTCGACGTCGGCGATGTTCTTCACGTGCCCGCCGGCCACCTCGCCGACGACCTGGCCGGCCTCGAGCACCAGCACCCGCAGCCCGGCGTCGGCGTCGGCCAGCTCGCGCGCCACCGCCGTCCCGACCGGGCCGGAGCCGACGACGACGACGTCGTAGGTCTCGCTCACCGGGCCACCGCCGGCTGCGACTCGAGCAGGCGCTTGAGCATGTCGTGCTGGGCGCGGACCTGGTCGAAGGCGTTGTACCGGTCGCTGTAGGCGTGCGCCTCGTACTCGCTGGAGATGAAGCCGGCGTAGCCCTGCTCGACCAGCACGCGGGCGACCGCGGGCCAGTCGATCGACGGGTCCTGCCCGTTCTCGATGCCGTAGAACTTCCCGTGCACGTGCACGACGTGCGGGAAGAACTCGGCCCAGCGCTCGGGCGCCATGCGCCCGTGCATGGTGAACAGCATCTTGAGGTTGCCCACCTGGGCCGGGGTGGCGCCGGCCTCGGCGGCGCGGCGCTCCAGCTCGGGGAACTTCTCGGCGGTCGGGCCGGGCTCGGCCCACAGCTGCTCGGTGAGCGCGGTCAGCTCCGGGGCGATGCCGGCGGCGCGGTGCGCGTCGTGCACCGCGCCCGGGACCGCCCGCATGCTCGAGCTCATGTCGGGGATGAACCCCAGCCACTCGGTGTCGAGGCGGGTGAAGGTCTCCTTCAGCGCGGCGACCGGCGCGGCCTCGACGGTCAGCGGGGCGTGGATCTCCACGCCGATCTTCACGCCGAGCTCCTCGGCCAGCGGGAGCAGCCGCTCGAGGGTGGCCGGTGAGGTCTCGACGCCCACCCGCGTCACCGGGAACCCGAGCGCGGCGGCACCGCGCACCTGGACGGCGACGTACTCGTAGGACTCGTCGTCGCTCAGCAGACGGCCCGGGTACAGGCCGAGGTCGTTGTTGATCGCCAGGCACGACGGGGTGAGCCCCGAGCGCTCGATCACCGAGCGCACCTCGCGGACCTGCTCGTCGGACGGCCGGGGCCAGCCCCGCAGCGACTGGAAGGCCACCATCTCCAGACCCGGGCCGAGGTCGCGGGCGGCGACCTCCTCCACGAGAGAGGCGAGGTCGCGGCCGGGCCTGCGCTGCTCGAGGGTGAGGCTGAACAGGGTGGTGCCGAGGCGCGGCAGCCCCGGGGCGGTGTCGGTCACGGTCGTGCTCCCGCGGCGGTGAGGGTCTTGTCGGTCGCGCTGGGCGCCACCAGCGGCACCCGGTCGGGGCCGGTGAGGATGTAGGGGATCGAGAGGCCGAGCAGCAGCTGCACGCGGTGCTCGCGCCCGGGCTCGGTCGGCACCCGCGTGTGCAGCACCACCGGGTCGGTCGTGAACCAGTACTCGTCGCCCTTGCCCGCCAGCTCGGCGAACTCGTGTCGGTGCCCGTTGACGGTCACCGCCAGGGTCGCCGGGTCGATCCGCTCGCCGTCGACGGTGAGGTCGACGCGGGCGAGCGAGGGCAGCGGCAGCGCCCGGTACCAGTGCGAGTAGACGGCGATGTCCAGGCCGTCGGGGGTGGCGGTGAGCGAGTCGGCGCGCACCACCTGGTCGTCCAGGGGTCCCATCGGTGTTCCTCTCAGGCGGCGAGCGTGAGCCGCTTGCTGTCCCGGCCGCCGCCGGGTACGGGCATGTACGAGATGCGCAGCCGGACGACGACCGTGACGTCGTGCGGGCCGGGTGCGAGAGGCTCGTCGGTCTCAAAGGCGAGCTGCGCCCGCTCGCCCATCTCCCAGCGGTCGTCGGTGACGGTCGGCAGCTCGGCGAAGGTGTAGGTGTGGCCGTGCACCGTGAAGGTGGTGCGCCCCGCCGGCACGGGCCGGCCGTCGAGCACCAGGTCGACGGCCTCGACCATCGACAGGGTGAGGCCGCGGTAGTACGGCATCCGGACCTCGACGACGCCGCCGGTGCGGCCGTCGTCCAGGGCGCGGAAGCCCTCCTCGCAGACGATGTACTTGTCGAACATCAGGCGTCCTCTCCCAGGAGGCGGGCGAACATCGCGTGCTGGCGGCGGACCTGCTCGACGGAGTCGACGGGGAAGGCGTCCTGGATGTGCCGGTTGCCCTCGTACTCGCTGGACAGGTAGCCGTCGAAGCCGCCCTCGACCAGCACCGGGACGATCTCGTCGTAGGGGATCGAGTACTCGTACTCCCGCCCTGTCGCCCCATCGAGGGCCATCTCGTAGAACTTCGCCTGGATGTGCCCGATCAGGGGCATGTGCTCGAGCATCGCCTCGGGCTCGGACCAGATGTAGTGCGTCGCCTGGCGGGCCAGCCCGAAGTCGACGGGGCCGCCGCCGCGGTAATTCACGACGTCCATCAGCGCGTGGCTGTCGCCGTGGTCGTCGTAGGTCCTGACGATCAGGTCGACCAGCTCGGGCTTGGCGCCGTCGCGCAGCGCGCGCTCGGCCACCACGCGCGGGAACCGCCGCACGTAGGTGCCCATGTCGGGCATCAGGCCCAGCGCCGGCGAACCGGTCCGGTACATGACCTCGAGGTGCTGCAGGATCCACGGGTGCTGGTAGTGGAACGGCGCGTGCACCTCCAGCAGCAGCCGCACGCCGGCGTCCTCGGCGTACGGGGCCGCGGCCTCCATCACCTCCGGCGGGGTGTTGATGATCGCGCGGACCACCGTCGCCCCCAGCCGGACGGCGATGTCGACGTCGCGGCGCACCGAGGCGACCTGCTCCTCCAGCGTCAGCCAGCGGTGCGGGTGCAGCTTGGTGTCGAGGAACAGGTCGGTGGCGACCGGCGTCGCCCCGTAGGTCTCCATCCAGCCGGACCACGACTCGACGAACTCGTCGGAGACGTGCGGGAAGCCCGGGATCATCTGCTCGGGGATGATCTCGATGCCGCGGGCGCCGAAGGCCGCGGCCTCCCGGATGCAGTCCTCGACCGACATCGTGCGGAGGAAGTACTCCTCCTGGAACGAGTAGAGGCTGACGCCCCGCTGCACGCTGCTCACGCCGTCCTCCTCAGGCGGTCGCGACCGCGAGCCGCGGCGCGGTCGGGGCGAGGGCCTGGCCGGTCGCCGGGTCGAAGAAGTGCAGGGCCGACGGCGGGACGGCGAACTGCGCCCGCGTGCCCTCGCGGACCCCGGCGCCGCCGTGCAGCCGGGCGAGGACCACGCTGCCCCGGCCGAGCCGGCGCAGATCCTCGGCGGCGGCCGCGTCGATGTCCTTCGCGATCTCGACGGTGGCGTCGTTGACCACCGGCTCGGCGTCCACCCGCAGGTGCACCAGCTTCTCCGGCGGGATGTTCTCGACCACCTCGACGTCGGCCGCCAGCCGCGGCCAGCTCGGGTCGGCGTCCGCCGCGTCGCGCAGCGCCTCGGGCCGGAAGCCGAGGGCGACCGGGGTGGCGTCGGCCCCGGCGAGGGCTGGGGGCACGGCCGGGACGGCGAGCCGCTGGGAGCCGACGGCGAGCTCGTACCCACCGGGCACCCGCAGCACGGTGGCCGAGACGACGTTCATCGGCGGCGAGCCGATGAACTCGGCGACGAACAGGTTGGCCGGCGAGTCGTAGAGCTCGTCGGGGGTGCCCAGCTGCTGCAGCACGCCCTTGCGCAGGACGGCGATCCGGTCGCCCATCGTCATGGCCTCGACCTGGTCGTGGGTGACGTAGAGCGTGGTGACGCCGTACTCGCGCTGCAGCCCGCGGATCTCGGCCCGCATCTGGCCGCGCAGCTTGGCGTCGAGATTGGACAGCGGCTCGTCCATGAGGAACGCCTGCGGGGTGCGCACGATCGCCCGGCCCATGGCCACGCGCTGCCGCTGGCCGCCGGAGAGCGCCTTGGGCCTGCGGTGCAGCAGCTCGGTGAGCCCGAGCGCCTCGGCCGCGCGCTCGACGCGCCCCTTCGTCTCCTCCTGGGGCACGCCGGCGCAGGTGAGCGGGAAGGCGATGTTGTCGCGCACCGACATGTGCGGGTAGAGCGCGTAGCTCTGGAAGACCATCGCGATGTCGCGCTGCGAGGGGTGCACGTCGGTGACGTCGCGGTCGCCGATCAGCAGCCGGCCCTCGGAGATCTCCTCCAGGCCGGCGGCCATGCGCAGCGCCGTCGTCTTGCCGCAGCCCGACGGGCCGACGAGGACGAGGAACTCGCCGTCGGCGACGGCCAGGTCGAGCTCGTCGACGGCCAGGGTCCCGTCCGGGTAGCGCTTCGTGATGCGGTCGAAGGTGATCGATGCCATGACAGCTCCTCAGACGGTGTGCTTGCGGAAGTCGACCCAGCCCGGCAGCTCCCACGGCCGGACCAGGGCCTCGCGCAGGCGGGCGGCCAGGTCGCCGGCGTCGGGCAGCGGGGCGCTGCGGCCGTCGCCGCGGGTGTAGACGCGGCAGGTGAGCGCCGGGGGCGCGTCGGACGGGAAGAGGTCGCGCCCGCCGACCCGGAAGGTGGGTGACCCGGGGAAGCCGAGCCGCTGCGCGTCGGCCCGGGTGCGGACCTCGCGGCGGGCGACGTGCACCTCTCCCCTGCCGAGCTCGGCGAGGGTCTCCTCGAGCAGCTCGGCGGCCTGGCCGTGCGTGGGGCAGCCCTCCCACCAGAGCAGCTCGACCCGCCACTTGATCGAGCAGCCGGCCGGCGGCGTGCTCGGGCGGGCGACCTCGCGACCGGCGAGGACGTCGTCGAGCGCCGCGCGCACCCAGCCCGCGCGCTGCGCGGGGTCGTCGTGGTCGCCGTCCGGGGCGCCGTGGTAGCGGACGACGCCGGCGCGGTCGACGACGAACACCTCGGGCGTGGCCGTCGTGCCGTAGGCGCGGGCGGCGGACTGCTCGGCATCGCGGAGGAACGGCCCGGCGAGCTCGCCGGCGGCGATCCGCGCCCGCATGCCGTCGACGCCGTCCTCGGGGTGGTCGGCCTCGTCGTTGCTGACGACCTGCAGCACGGCGACGTCGCGGCCGGCGTGGTCGCGGGCGAGGTCCTGGATGCGGTCGTGCCAGGCCCGGGCGTACGGGCAGCCGTTGGCGGTGAAGACGACGACGGTCGCCGCGTGCGCGCCGGGGTCGAGCCGGTGGACGGCGCCGTCCGGGTCGGGCAGCGCGAGCGGCGGGGCGGGGTCGCCGACGGTGAGACGGGTCATCGGACGGTGCCTTCCGTTCGGACGGTCGCGCGCTGCACGAGCGGCACGCCGGGGGCCTGCTGGATGTAGGGGATGCGGACGGCGAGGTCGACCTCGACCGCGTGCGCGTCCCCCGGGACGGCACCCGCGTCGAGGACGACGTCGAGGGCGTCGCGCAGGTCCCACCAGGCGCCGGTGCCGGCCGCCTCGGCGACCGGGCCGGTGAAGCCACCGGTGGCCACCTGCCGGACCGCGACGGGGGCGCCGTCGACCCGCACGTCGACCGACTCGAGGCAGGACAGCGGCAGCGAGCGGTACCAGGGCAGGCGCAGGGCGAGCCCCAGCCGGCCGTCGCGGGCCGAGAGCGCGTCGGGGCGCAGGGTCCCCTCGGTCATCGTCACGCGGTCACCGCCGTCTTCTCGCGGAGCTCGCGGAGCAGGGCGACGTGCGCCGCGGTGAGGGCGACGGCGTCGACGTCGGCGCGGTCGAGCAGCTCGTGGCCGCCCCACTCGCTGACCAGGGCGCCGTCGTAGCCGGCCGCGTCGAGAGCGGCCAGCCACGCGCCGTGCGACTCCCGGATCGCGTCGACGTCGGCGTCCCAGTACTTGGCGTGCGCGTGCCGGACGAGCGGCAGGACGTCCTGCCAGGCGGCCACGGTCGACCGGCCGCAGCGGCCGAGGACGCCGGCGACGAGGGTGGTCAGCTCCGCCTGCCGCGGGTGCCCGGCGACGGCCGCGAGCGCGGCGCCGATGCGGGGGCCGATCGGCCCGTCGGCCGCCCAGGCGCGGTGCACGGCGGCGACGCCGTCCGCGTCGAGGCCGAGGCGGGCCAGGGCGGTGTCGAGGGCGGCCGGCAGGGCCGGGGTGGTCAGGCTGGCGTCGATCGTCAGCCCCAGGTAGGGGGTGCCGGTCGCGGCCTGCAGCTCGGCGAGCTCGCTGACGGCGGGGTCGTCGGGCGGCGTGTTCCCCTGCACCTCGAAGGTGAGGACCACGCCCAGCCGCGCCGCCTCGGCGGCGACCCGGCGCAGCAGGCCGCTCTCCATGCCGAGCGTCGCCCGCACGACCGGGAAGCCGAGCCGGGCGGCGGCGGCCAGCTGCGGGGCGATGTCGTCGAAGGCCTCGGCGGCGGACATCGGCCGGTCCGGCCTGCGCCAGGTGTCGGTGTAGACGCCGAGCGCGACGGGGACCAGGCCGAGCCGGTCCAGCGCGTCGCGGAAGGCCCGCTCGTCGTCGGCGGACACGGCCGGGAAGCCGCGCCACGCCTGGTGCCCGATCACCTCGACCGCCGGGCCGCCGCCGGCGGCGGCGAGCCGCTCCAGCAGCGGGACGAGCCCGGCGCCGGCGCGGAACTCCGGCGTGAGCGAGAACAACGCCGTCCCCAGGATGGTCACGTCAGGCCACCCGGACCCAGCTGCTGGTCCGCGAGGACTGGAGCACGGCGGCGGTGATCCGTGCGGCGCGCAGGCCGTCGGCGAAGGTGGGCAGGCCGTCGACCGTCTCGCCGGCCAGCGCGGCGTAGCTGTCGGCGACGAAGGCGTCGAAGCAGTCCTGGTAGCCCTGCGGGTGCCCGGAGGGGACGGTCGCGTAGCGAGCGGCGGCCGGCCCCTCGCTGGTGCCGCGCAGCAGCTGCCGGTTGACCTCGCGGCCGCCGATCCACAGCGAGTCCGGGTTCTCCTGGTCGAAGCACAGCGACTCGGCGGCGCCGTCGACGGAGAACCACAGCCGGTTCTTCCGCCCCGGGCTGATCTGGCTGACCGTCAGGTTGCCGAACGCTCCGTGGTCGGTCTCGAACAGCACCACCGCGGCGTCCTCCGTGCTGACGGCCCGCCCCCCGCGCTCCGGCACCGCGGTGACCGTGCGCGCGGCGAGCCGCGCGATGCGGTGGCCGGAGACGAACTCCACCAGGTCGCACCAGTGCACGCCGATGTCGGCGAACGCGCGGGACGCGCCACCGGCCGCGGCGTCGACGCGCCAGTTGTCGTCGGTGTCCTCGGCGAGCCAGTCCTGCAGGTAGGAGCCGTGCAGCAGGCGCACCGGGCCGGCGGTGCCGTCGGCCACGCGGGCGCGGGCCTCGCGCACCGTCGGGTAGAAGCGGTAGACGAACGGCACGGTCGCCGTCACCCCGGCCTCGGCGGCCAGGACGACGAGCTCCTCGGCCTCGGCCGGGTCCACGGCGAGCGGCTTCTCGCACACGACGTGCTTGCCGGCCGCGAGCGCCGCGCGCACCAGCGGCGCGTGGGTGGCGTTGGGGGTGCAGACGTGCACGACGTCGACGTCGTCGGCCGCCAGCAGGTCCTCGACCGTGTCGGCGGGGAACTCGGCCCCGATGCGCTGCGCACCTTCCCGGGAGGATTCCGGCGACGAGCCCACGAGGCGGGACACCACTCCCCCGGCGCGGCGGACGGCCCGGGCGTGGACGGTGCCCATGAACCCGACGCCGATGATGCCGGCCCGTACGCGATCGGCCATCGGAACCCCCTGAGATCGGTGCGGCGCCCCGCCGCGTGACTGCAACCACATACTTCTGCCGACAGCCGGATGAAGTCAACCGCCGGGAGGAACAAGCCTGGTGATGCCGCCCATCGACGTCACCGATTCCGCAGTGAGCGGGCAGCCCTCGGCAACCGACATGGCGATGTCGGTTGCCGAGGAGCGGGTGCTACTTGATGCCGCCGGCGAAGCCCTGGATGAACCGCTTCTGGGCGAAGAGGTAGAAGGCGAGGATCGGCACCATCGAGATGATCACGATCGCGAAGATCTTGTTCCACGCCGAGACGAGCGAGCCGACGTAGTAGTACATCGAGACGGGCAGCGTCTGGTTGTCCGAGCCGCCCAGGAAGATGAGCGACGAGAAGAAGTCGTTCCAGACGATGAGCCCGGTGAGGATGGCGACGGTCCCGGTGGCCGGGGCCATGAGCGGGAGGACCACCCGGAAGAAGACCTTGCCGGGACCGGCACCGTCGAGGGCTGCGGCCTCCTCGTAGTCGCGCGGGAGGTTGCGGAAGAACCCGGCGTAGAGGAAGACCGCCAACGGCATGAGCGTCCCCACGTAGAGGATGACCATCCCCCACATCGTGCCGACCAGGCCGAGTTGCCGGGCGCCGATGTAGAGCGGGATGAGGCCGAGCTGGGTGGGCAGGATGATCGCGACGAGGAAGAGGTAGAAGGCCACCGTGCCCCAGCGCCGGGTCGTCCTGGCGAGCACGTAGGCGGCGAGCGACCCGAAGGCCACCAGGCCGATGATGCTGCCGACGGTGATCACCACGCTGTGCAGCAGCGCCAGGAGGATGTTGTTGTCGCCGCCCTCGGTCAGCACCTCGACGAAGTTCTCGACGGTCGGGCGGTTCGGCAGCGCGGAGGTGCCGGTGGTCAGCAGCTCCTCGCTGGGCTTGAACGCCGTGACGACGAGGAAGTAGAACGGCAGCAGGGTCAGTAGCGCGACGACCCAGACGATCCCCTCGCGCAGGGCGGTGGCCTTCGTGTAGCGGAACATCGGTCGGTTCTCCTAGCGGTCGGCGCCCTTACGAACGGTCCTTGGTGGCCACCTGCTGCAGCACCGAGAAGACGAGCATGATCAAGGTCAGGAGGAGCGCGAGCGCGGCACCGAAGCCGAAGTTGCTCAGCGCGAACGTCTCCTTGTAGACCTGGGTGGCCAGGGTCTCGGTCGCTCCGGCGGGACCACCGCCGGTCAGGGCGAGGACCTGGTCGAAGACGCGCAGGCCCTGGATGAGCATGAGGGTCGACGCGATCGCGATCGACGGCCGGATGGACGGCACCGTGATGTGCCGGAACCGCCGCCAGGTACCGGCCCCGTCGAGGGCGGCGGCCTCCTCGATCTCGGCCGGCACGGTGGCCAGACCGGCGAGGTAGATGACCATGACCATGCCGGTCGTCTGCCAGGCCATGACGACCAGCACGCACCAGAGCGCGAGGGTCGGGTCGGCCAGCCACGTCCTCGGCTCCATGCCCAACCAGCCGATGACCCCGTTGAGCGGGCCGTTGTACTCGAAGATGAACTTCCAGACGTAGCTCACCGCCAGCGGGCTCAGGACGACCGGCAGGAAGAACAGCGCCCGGAGGAGGTAGCGGGTCTTCAGGGTGCGGTTGAGCGCCAGGGCCAGGAGCAGGCCGACCACGTTGGTGAGGATCAGGAAGCCGAAGGCGAGGAAGAGCGTGTTCCGGAGCGACCCGATCATCGCCGGGTCGTCGAAGATCCGCTGGAAGTTCTCGAGGCCGACGAAGTCGAAGTCACCGATCCCCGTCCAGTCGGTGAAGGCGTAGAAGGCGCCGCCGGCGGTGGCGATGTAGTGGATCAGCAGCACCATGGCGATGGCGGGGAGCGCCCACCACCAGCGGCCGTAGGAGATGAGCGGCCGGCTGCGCCGGGGGCGGGAGGAGGTCCCACCCCCGGCGGCCGCTGTGCCCTCTCGGACGACGGGGCCGGTCGGAATCGTGGCAGTCATCGTTTCGTCCCTTGGATCGGTCCGAGAGCTGTGCCGCTCGGTCTTACTGGTCCCAGGCCTGGTCGACCGATTCGAGCACGGACTGGATGTCCCCCTGCCCCGCGATGAGGCCCTGCGTCCCCGTGGCCAGCGCGTCGTACACGGAGGGGTTCGGCCACGCCAGGTTCGGCAGCGGCGCGTAGTCGCCGGCCTCCAGGAGGTCCCGCACCGGCTCGAAGACCGGGTTGAGGTCGTCGTCCACCCCGGTGATTGCCACACCGCCCTGGATCTCGGTGAAGGTGGCGGCGTTCTCCGGCTGCGCGAGCCAGTCGAGGAAGTCCTGCCCGGCCTGCTTCTGGGCGTCCTCGGCGTCGGCGTTGATGCTCAGCGCGTAGTTCGAGCTGGCCAGGAGGTACGGCTGGCCACCGTCGGCCGGCGGGAAGGCCTGGACCTCGAGGGCCAGCCCCGGCGTGGCGGTGTTCAGCTCGTTGGCCGCGCTACCGGGCAGGAAGCCGCCCAGCGACGTGCCCTGGGTGATGTTCTGCGTGATGGTGTCGAAGCCACCCCCGGCGGCGCCCGGCTGGAAGCAGCCGGCCTCGTTCATGTCGACGATGGCCTGCAGGGTCTCCTGCCAGCCCTCGCTGTCGGCGAACGAGACGTCGCCCGCGGCCCGCTGCTCGTTCCAGTCCGGCGTCTCGGCGTAGACCCGGGTCGCGGAGATGGCCATGGCCATCAGGCCGGGGTTGGGCGGCACCGAACCGGCGACCACGAACAGCGACTTGCCCTCGTCGGCGAGCGGTCCGCAGGAGTCGAGCAGTGCGTCGAAGTCCGCGGGCACGTCCACGCCGGCATCGGAGGCGGCGCCCGAGTTCCAGGTCATCCCGACGGGGATGAGGTTGGTCGGCTGGGCGTAGATCTCGCCGTCGATGCCGTAGAGCGCCTCGCTGCCCTCCGGGACCAGCGCCGCGGACGTCTCGTCCAGCGGCTCGATGTAGCCGGCCTCGGCCAGCGGGAGCACCGCGTTCGCGTTGCCCGAGCCGGGCGAGAACATCATCACGTCCGGCGCGTTGCCGCCCTGCAGCTGGGTCCGGATCGTCACGCCGTAGCTGTCCGGCGGCAGGCCCTGCGCCTCGACCTCGATGCCGGTCTCCTCGGTGTACTTCTCCGCGAGGACCGTCCACGGGTTCTCGGCTCCACCGCTGGCGTTCTCGAACGCGAACGTGAAGCTGTCGGCCGCACCGCCGGAGCCGCCGTCGGAGCCGCCGTCGTCGTCGCCCCCGCCGCACGCGGCGAGCGTCAGAGCGCTGATCGTGGGCACGGCGACGAGGACGCCGAGGCGGCGGAG
This sequence comes from Blastococcus sp. SYSU D00669, assembly GCF_054050715.1. Taxonomy (NCBI): domain Bacteria; kingdom Bacillati; phylum Actinomycetota; class Actinomycetes; order Geodermatophilales; family Geodermatophilaceae; genus Blastococcus; species Blastococcus sp. SYSU D00669. The sequence continues at coordinate 15,417 of NZ_JBJGZV010000043.1, read as the reverse complement.
CCTTCCGTGACCTTGCTGGGTCATGTGGATCCCTTTCGGAACGGACCGGCGACCGTGCCGGTTCGAGAACGGTGGAACCTCGGGCGCCGCCGTGGATCGGGTGGCGGCGGTCACCGTGATGGCAACCACATACTTCTGCCTGTAATCGGAGGAAGTCAACGGGCCGGGAACCTAACAGTGCTGATGGTCGGCATCAGCCCGAGTGATGGCCGTCTCACCAGCCCTTTCGCGTCCCGTGGCGGCCCCGCGATCACCGGACTGGGCAGTCCGCATCGCCGTCGCCGGACGCCGACCGGTCACGTGGCGGCGTCCGGGGGTAGGGCGGCGACCTCCGGGTGCCCGGCCGGCGTCGAGTGGGGCAGCCAGTGCGCCAGCCGCTCGGGGGCGAACACCGCGTCGAGCACGAGGTGCACCGCGCCGGCCAGGCCGGCGGCCCCGCCGAGGGCCGAGGGCTCGATGCGCAGGGTGCGGGTCGCCAGCGGCAGGGAGCGCCGGTAGACCGACTCACGGACGGCGGCGAGCACGTGGTCACCGGCGTGCGCCACCCCGCCGCCCAGCACGACCAGACCCGGGTTGTAGAAGCTGACCAGCGTGGCGAGGGTCGCCCCGACCAGCCGTCCGGCCCGGGCGAGCATCGTGCGGGCGGCCGGGTCGCCGCGGTCGGCGGCCCGGGTGACGTCGGCCGCGGTGAGCGTCCCGGTCGCGGCGAGGACCTCGGCCATGGCCGGGCTGCCGCCCGACTCGGCGAGCCGCCGACCGTCGCGGGCCAGCGCCGCGCCCCCGGCGACCGCCTCGAGGCACCCCACGTTGCCGCAGCGGCAGACGACGTTCTCGGCCTCGGCGACCGCGACGTGCCCGATGTCGCCGGCGCACCCGTTGACCCCGCGGTGCAGGCGCCCTCCGGAGACCAGGCCCGCGCCGATGCCGGTGCCGATCTTCACGTAGAGGACGTCGCCGGTCTCGGCGGCCACCGGGTTGGTGCGCAGCTCGCCGAGGGCGAGCAGGTTCACGTCGTTGTCCACCCACACCGGGGCGGCGAACCGGCCGGCGAGCCGCTCGCGGATCGGGTAGCCGTCCCAGCCCGGCATGATGGGCGGCGCGACCGGCAGGCCGGTGGCGAACTCGACCGGTCCCGGGACGCCGACGCCGACGCCCCACAGGGGCACCGGCTCCGGCAGGCCGGCCAGCAGCGCCTCGACGAGCTCCTCGACCCGGCCCAGGACGACGTCGGGCCCGTCGGCGATGTCGACCGGCTCGTCGACGCGGGTCAGCACGGTGCCGGCGAGGTCGGCGAGGCCGACCACCATGCCGGTGGCGCCGATGTCGGCGCCGGCCACCACCCCCGCCTCGGTGCGCAGCCGCAGGCGGCGCGGTGCCCGGCCCCCGGTCGACGGCCCCAGGCCGTCCTGGGCGACGAGGCCGGCGGCCTCCAGCTCGGCCACCCGCTGGGCGACCACGCTGCGCCCGAGGCCGACCCGCTGGACGAGCTGCGGTTGGGTGATCCCGGCACGGCTGCGGACGGCGTCGAGCACCGCGACCAGCCCGTCGATGCGCTCAGCGGGCATCGCGCCGCTCCGGTGGGACGGCGGTGGGCGCGCTCACACTTCCGAGACTAGCGGCTTCTGCCGACCGCCGACAGAAGTTGCCGCAAGTTGCGTCAGAAGTCAGGCGGAGAGGCTTGGCTCCCCCGCGGGTGGGCTGTCCAGCAGCGCGGGCAGGTGGTCGCGGGAGAAGAGCTCGTCGATCGCGAACTGGACCGCGCCGGTGACGCCCGCGATGTCCTGGTCGACGGCGGACGGCTCGATGCGCAGGTCGCGGGTCGCCGCCGGCAGCGAGCGGCGGTAGATCTCCTCGCGGATCGCCGCCAGCACGTGCGCCCGCGCCCGGGCGATGCCGCCACCGACGATGACCAGGTCGGGGTTGAACACGTTGACCAGGGTGGCCAGGCTGCCGCCGAGGACGGCCGCCGACCGGTTGAGCAGGGCCCGCGACGCGGGATCCCCCTTCTCTGCCGCCTGGGTGACGTCGATCGGCCGGATGGTGCCGGTCTCCGCGAGCACCGCGGCCAGGGCCGGGCTCTGGCGGGTCTGCGCCAGCAGCCGCCCGTCGCGCGTGAGGGCCCCGCCGCCGGCGACGGCCTCGAGGCAGCCGATCTTGCCGCAGCGGCAGACGACCTCGCCGGCCTCGGGCACGGGCACGTGGCCGATGGCGCCGGCCAGGCCGTGCGCGCCGCGGTAGATCCGGCCGTCCACCACGACGGCCGCCCCGATGGCGTGGCCGCCGCCCAGGTAGACCATGTGCTCCGAGGCGGCGGCGACCGGGTTGACCCGGCGCTCGCCGAGGGCGCTGAGGTTGACCCGGTTGTCCAGCCAGACCGGCGCCGACCAGCGCGCGGTCAGCCGGTCGCGCGTCGGGTACTTCGTCCACTCCGGCATGGTCGGCAGCGTGGCGGGCTCACCGCTGGCGTAGGCGACCGGTCCGGGCATGCCGACGCCCACGGACCACAGGCTGCCCGCCGAGCCGGTCTCCTCCAGGAGCGTGTCGGCCAGGCGCTCCACGTGGGGGACGACGACCTCTGGCCCGTCGGCGATGTCGATCTCCTCCTGCCGCGTGGTCAGCAGGTTGCCGGCCAGGTCGGCCACGCCCACGACGAGCTCGTTGGTGGCGATGTCCACGCCGAGGACGCGCCCCGCCTCCTTGCGCAGCCGCAGCCGGCGCGGCGCCCGGCCCCCGGTGGACGGGCCGAGCCCGTCGGAGGCGACGAGGCCCGCCGCCTCCAGTTCGCCGACCCGCTGGGCCACCACGCTGCGGCCGAGGCCGACCCGCTCGACGAGCACGGGCTGGGTGATGCCCTCGTCGGCGCGGACGGCGTCGAGCACGGCGGCCAGCCCGGTGAACCGCTCACTCGGCATGGAGGAACCTCACAGGCCGATTGTCCTGGACTCGCGGCGCCGGGCAAGGGCCGGTCACCCCGCGGAGCGGTGCACCCGCCGGTCGACCACGACGTCCACGACCGCCAGGAGGAACGCGGCCATCACGAACGCACCCGCCACGAGCAGGCCGTGCACGAACGCGTCGGCGAAGTCGCCGCGGGTGGCGGCCACCCGGGCGAAGAAGACCGAGCCCACGGCCGCGATGCCGACGGCCGCCCCGATCCGCTGCCCGACCTGGAGCAGGCCGCCGGCCGTGCCGGCGCGCTCCACCGGCACCTGCGACAGGGTCAGCGCCTGGTTCGGCGAGATCACCAGGCCGGCGCCGAGGCCGCCGACGAGCAGCGGGGCGAGGGTGGCCCAGCCGGTGCCGTCCTCCGGGACGAGGTGGACGGCGAGCAGCGCGCCGGCGAAGCCGACGGCGACGAGCAGCAGCCCGGCCGCGACGAGGACACGGCCGAACCGGTGCACGACCCGGCCGCCGAGCGCCGCGGTCAGCGCCGACCCGACGGCGAACGGCGTGATCGCCAGGCCGGCCTGCAGGGCGCTGTAGCCCAGCCCGGTCTGCAGGTAGAGCGTGAAGACGAAGAACAGCGGCGTGAAGCCGGCGAAGAACAGCGAGACCATCGACAGGCCGAAGGAGTACGACCGCAGCCGGAACAGCGCCAGCTCGACCAGCGGCTCCTTGCCGCGCCGCGTGTACCGGACCTCCCAGAGCACGAACGCGGCCAGGAGCGCGACCGCGACCGGGACGAGCAGCCACGTGGCGGAGCCCTCCCACTGCCGCTCCTGCACCAGGGGCAGGAGCAGCGCGACGATCCCGGCGCCGAGGAGCACGACGCCGAGCGGGTCGTAGTCGTGCCGCTGCCGCTCCCCCGGCTCGGGCCTCGGCAGCAGCCGCCAGGCGAGCGGGATGGCGGCCAGGCCGATCGGCAGGTTGATGAAGAACACCCAGCGCCAGCCGTGGTCGGTGCCGGACGCGGCGATCAGCACGCCGCCGAGCAGCGGCCCGACGGCGGTGGAGACACCGACGACGGTGCCGAACAGGCCGAACGCCGTCCCGCGCTCGCGGCCGCTGAACAGCTGCTGGATCAGCGCGCTGATCTGCGGGGTGAGCAGGCCGCCGGCCAGGCCCTGCGCCAGCCGGGCGACCACGAGGAACAGGCTGCTCGGCGCCAGCCCGCAGGCCAGCGAGGCCAGGCTGAACAGGGCGAGGGCCGCCACGAACACCGTGCGCCGGCCGCGGACGTCGCCGATGCGCCCGGCCGGCACGAGCAGCAGGCCGAAGGTGAGCGCGTAGCCGGAGACGACCCACTGCAGCTCGCTCTCCGACGCCTGCAGGCCCTCCCGGATCGACGGCAGCGCCACGTTGACGATCGAGACGTCGAGCAGCACCATGAACCCGCCGACCAGGCAGACGGCGAGGGCCCTCCACCGCCGCGGCTCCGGCTGCTGCTCCTGCCGGGCCTCCGGCTGCTCCTGCGTACGCGTCACCGGCGGCGGCTACCCGGCGGTTGTGCCGCGCAACCGAGGGTCGGCGCGCCATGCTGGTGGCGTGGACGACAGCGCGGCGCCCCGGGTGGTCCTCGTGCACGGCCTCTGGCACGGCGCCTGGTGCTGGGACGCCGTCCGTGCCGCCCTCGACCGGCGCGGGGTGGACAGCGTGGCCGTCGAGCTGCCGCTGACCGACCTGGCCGCCGACGTGCGGGCGACCCGCGACGCGCTGGACGTCGCCGGCCGGCCGGTGGTGCTGGTCGGGCACTCCTACGGCGGTGCCGTGATCACCGCCGCCGGGGTGCACCCGTCGGTGCGCGAACTGGTCTACCTGGCCGCGTTCCAGCTCGACGAGGGCGAGTCGGTCACCCGGTCCGCGGCGTTCGGCGGGCTGCCCGACACCCGCCTGGGCGAGGCGATGCGGGTGGACGGCGACCAGGTCACCCTCGACCCCGACCTCGGTGTGCGGCTGCTCTACGGCGACGCCCCGCCGGACGTCGCCGCCCGGCTGCGGCCCGTGGGTCGCAGCGTCTTCCGCGGTGTGCCGGACGCGATCGCCTGGCGGACGGCGCCGTCGACCTACGTCGTCTGCAGCGGAGACGAGGCGGTGCACCCCGAGCGGCAGCGGGCGATGGCGCGGCGCGCGACGCGCACCGCGGAGTGGGCGTGCGGGCACAGCCCGGCCGCGACGCAGCCCGACGCCGTTGCCGACCTGGTCGCGGAGCGCGTCTACGCCCGGCCCAGCAGGTAGCGCACCGCGGTCTCGCCCAGGTCGGCGACGAACTCGTCGTCGTCCACCGGTGCGGGCGTGGCGAACCCCGGCCCGTACGCCACGCGGATGATCGACGTCGCGAACACCGTCCCGAACACCGACCGGACGGCGGCCTCCGGGTCGTCGTGCCGGATCGCCTCCCGGGCGCCGAGCACGACGCGGGCGAAGCCCTCCCCCAGTTCCTGGCTGTAGCGGGAGCCCCGCCGCCGCACCTCGGGGTGGGCGGCGGAGATCAGGACGACGGACCGCAGGAACCGCTGGTGCCGGAAGGTGATCCCGACCATCTCCGCCACCGCCCCGCGGACCAGGTCGGCGGGCGGGAACCCGGCCCACCGGCCCTCGTCGGCGAAGACGTCCTGCTCGGCCCGCAGCCGGGCGATGCCGTGCTCGTAGACGGCGAGGAAGAGCGCGTCCTTGCTCGACGTGCGGGCGTAGATCGCCGTCGGCGCGACCCGGGCGCGGTCGCAGACCGCCGCGATGGTGAAGGCGTCGTGGCCACCGTCCTCCAGCACCGCCACACCCGCGTCGAGCACGCGGTGCCACGCCTCGCGGCTGCGCCGCTGCTTCGGCGGGCGCACCTCCAGGTCGGCGTCCACGGCCCCATCCTCCCCGACGCGCCTGGACAGAACAGTGACGACCGCTACAGTCCTGGGTAACTGTAGTGCCCGCTACGATTCTGGACGACCGCGCCGAGGTGCTCCGTGACCCCTCCCTCACCCTCCCCTCGTGGCCGCGTCGCCGTCCTCGGCGCCGGTCCGGCCGGCATGGCCGCCGCGCTCGGCGCGCTCGGGGCCGGACACGACGTCGTGGTCTACGAGCGCTACCGGGAGGCCCGGCCGGCGGGCAACATCCTCAACCTGTGGCCACCGCCGCTGAAGGCGCTGCGCGCGCTCGGGGTGGACACTCACGACCTCGGCGCACCCACGCACTCGGAGTTCCGCAACGCACGCGGCCGCGTGCGCGTCGACGTCAAGCTGGACGAGGACGTCCAGCAGGCGTTCGGCGGCGGGTTCATCGGGCTGCTGCGACCGGAGCTCTACGAGCGGATGCTGGCCGCCATCCCCGACGGCGTCATCCGCTTCGACGCGCGGGTCGACCGGATCGAGCAGGACGACCGCGCGGTGACGCTGCACTTCGCCGACGGCTCGACCGCCGAGCACGACGTCCTGGTCGGCGCCGACGGCATCGACTCCCTCGTCCGCCGCACCCTCTGGGGCGACGCCCCCAAGCGCGAGCACCGGCTGCACATCTTCGGCGGCTTCACCTTCGCCGAGGTCGACGGCACCGTCCCGAACAAGTGCGTCCTCCAGCACAGCCGGACGACCCAGGGCAGCTGGACGTCGATCCGGCACAAGGGCCGCGACGGTCACCAGTGGTGGGTGCTCACCGCCACCGACCCCGACGCCCCTGCGCCGGCCGACCTCAAGGCGGCCGCCGCCGCGCTGGGCATGGAGTTCCAGGCCCCGCTGCCGGGGCTGATCGACGCGACCCGGCCGGAGGACGTGCAGCGCTGGGTGCTGCGCGACCGGCCGGCGCTGAAGCAGTGGTCGAAGGGGCGGGCCACCCTGGTCGGCGACGCCGCCCACCCGACGTCCCCGTACGCCGCGTACGGCGCCGGCATGTCGATCGAGGACGGCTACTTCCTCGGTGTCGCGCTGCGCGGGGTCGACCTCACCGACGCCGCCGCCGTCGCGCGGGCGCTGCAGTCCTACGAGGAGCCGCGCAAGCCGCACACCGCCACGCAGGTGCAGATGGCCTGGGTGCTCGGCAAGGTCTTCCACCACGCCCCCGCGCCGTTGCGGCCGCTGCGCGACTTCGTCTTCGACCACACGCCGTTCCTCCAGAAGGTCGCCGGCGACTCCAACCCCCGCGAGATCAACGAGCAGCTCGCCCTGATCGAGGGCTGACGCCGTCCGCGGGAGAAGTTTTTCCGGGCCCCTGCGCGTCGCCTGCCGTGCCGCGGTGACCAGCGCGGACCCCGCAGCACGCCGGCGCCCGACCCCCCCGATCCGGCCGGATCCGTCTGCCGCCGAGTGGTCGCGGGTCCGGCACGGTCCTACGGTTCGGACGTCCGGTCGGTCGCTCATCCCCGCCGGGGAGTCCGACCGGGTGCCGCCGAGTCACGTCCGCCACGGTGGGCGCGAGCCGGGGACCCACCGCACCAGTGGGGTGAATCCCACCCGCCGGGCCCAGCCCGGACCGGGTGGGTAGGGCGCATCCCCGCCCGAACCCGTCAGCTAACCCGGTAGGCGGCCACGGGAAGAACGGAGAACCACCCCACGGTGCGCCCACGGGCCCCTTCCGCGCCCGCGAGCACCCCTTCCTGCGGTTCCTCGCAGCGCACCTGAGCCGGCACGAACTCCGCACGGCGCCCTCCTCCAGGCCAGCCCGGCCTCCGACCGGACCGCACGGCCACTTCCGGCCGCTCGGCGCTCCGGTGGGTGCCGTGCGCCCACGTGGGCCGCACCGCGGCCCGGTACCAGGAGCACATCTCCATGCACCTCAGCACCGACCCCACCACCCGATCCGCCCGCCGCCAGGCCAGGGGCCCCCACGGCGCGGCGCCCCGGCGCCGGACGGTCCGCGGCCTCGCTGTCTGCACCCTCGCCCTGTCCTTCACCCTGGCAGGACCGGCGGTCGCCCAGGCCGGCGACCGCTGGGACCGCTCCGGCGGCGACGGCGACTGGAACCGCTGGTCGCAGAGCTGGTCCGGCCACTGGTCCGGGGGCGGGTCCGGGTCGGCCGCGCCCGCGCCGGCGGCACCGGCCCCGGCGGCGCCCGCCCCCGCGGCGCCGGCACCGGCCGCACCGGCGCCGGCCGCACCGGCTCCGGCCGCACCGGCTCCGGTGCCCGCGCCGTCCGGCTTCGCGCCGGCCGCCCTGTCCGGCGCGCCGACCGGCAGCTCCACCGCCTACAGCGCCTGGGCCGCGCACGTGCGTCCCGTGATCGCCGAGGTCGTGCAGCAGTGCGGGGTGTCCACCGTCCTGACCCGTCCCGGCCACTCGCCCACCCAGGCGCTGGCCGCCGACTTCATGGTCTACAGCGACCGGGCCAAGGGCGACGCGGTGGCGGCGTACGTGATCGCCAACGCCGCCCGGATGAACGTCGAGTACGTGATCTGGCAGCAGCGGATCCACCTCATCGGCGGCTCCGGGTGGCAGGCCATGGCCGACCGCGGCTCGCCCACCGCCAACCACATGGACCACGTCCACGTCGCCTTCCGGCCGTGACCTGACGAGGGAGGCCTGACGAGAAGGCACTCCGTGCACGGGCGCGCGGCGTGTGCGCGCGTGTCCCGTGCACGGAGTGCCTTCTCGACGAGACGGGCGACCTGCTGGTCGGGAGGACCCAGGGGGCACTACACGGCCCCGGCGCGGGGGCTTCACGGCCACGCCGGGGCCGGTTCGACCCCTGGACTGCCCGCTACCCTGCGTGTCGAAACGCTGCGTGCAGCGTGTCGGCGACGTTTGGCGGGCGGGGCGCACCCGAGAGCACGCCCCGGGGCCCCGCCCGCCGTCAGCATGCGACAGCCGGATCCGTTCCGCAACAGATGTCTAGGACGTCTGGCGGACCGCCGTCAGTCCGCGGACCTCGGCGTACCGCTCGCGCACGAACGGCACGGGGTCGGCCTCGTGCACCTCGGTGCCCGGTGCGGGCCACCGGGGTGGGGTGCTCCCGCCGGCGAGCACCCAGGCCGCCTGCCGGGCAGCGCCGTCGGCGACGTATTCCGACGCCGGCGGGACCAGCACCGGCACACCGAGGACGGCGGGGGCGATCCGGCGCACCGCCTCCGACTGCGCGCCGCCGCCCACGAGGAACACCCGGCGCACCGGCGTGCCCCCCGCCGCGACGGCGTCGAGCCCGTCGGCCAGCCCGCAGAGCAGCCCCTCCACCGCCGCCCGCGCGAGGTGCGCCCGGTCGGCGGTGGCCTGGGTGAGCCCATGCAGCGCGCCGGTGGCGTCGGGCCGGTTCGGCGTCCGCTCCCCCTCCAGGTACGGCACCAGCACCAGCCCGCCGGCCCCGGCGGGCGCGGACAGCGCCAGCCGGGACAGCTCGCCGTGGTCGACCCCGAGCAGCCGGGCGGTCGCGTCGAGCACCTGGGCCGCGTTCAGCGTGGCGATCAGCGGCAGGAAGTGGCCGGTCGCGTCGGCGAAGCCGGCCACCGTGCCGCTGGGGTCGGCCACCGGCTCGGTGGTCACCATGTCGACGACGCCGGAGGTGCCGATCGAGCAGACGACGTCGCCCGGCTCGGCGGCCAGGCCCAGCGCGGCCGCGGCGTTGTCCCCGGACCCGGGTCCGAGCGCCGCACCGCCGGTCGCCGTCGTCCCGGCGCGCTCGGCCGGGCCGAGCACCCGCGGCACCACGGCGCCGTGCCCGAGACCGCGCTCGAGCAGGTCGGGCCGGTACTCCCCCGTCGCCGCCGACCAGTACCCCGTGCCGCTGGCGTCGCCGCGGTCGGTGACCAGCCCGTCGAGGCCCGGCTTGCCGGCCAGCAGCCAGGTGAGCCAGTCGTGCGGCAGGCAGACCGCCGCGGTCCGGGCGGCGTTCTCCGGCTCGTGCTCGGCCATCCACCGCAGCTTGGTCACGGTGAACGAGGCCACCGGGACCAGCCCGACGGCGTCGGCCCACGCCGCCGCGCCGCCGAGCTCGGCGGTCAGGTCGAGCGCGGCCTGCGCCGAGCGGGTGTCGTTCCACAGCAGCGCCGGGCGGACCACCTCGCCGTCCTCGTCGAGGCAGACCATGCCGTGCTGCTGGCCGCCCACGGCGATCGCCGCGACGTCGTCGAGGCCACCGGCGTCCGCGAGCGCCGCGAGGAGCGCGCCCTCCCACGCCGCCGGGTGCACCTCGGTGCCCGGCGGGTGGGGGGCGCGCCCCTCGCGGACCAGCGCGCCGGTCTCCGCGTCGCGGACGACGACCTTGCACGCCTGGGTCGACGAGTCGACCCCCGCGACCAGCATCAGCGCGCGCCGGTCAGGTGCTCCACCGCCAGCTGCGACAGGCGGACCGCGCCGGCGCCCCGCGCGGCTGCGGCGTCGACGTCGAAGTCCTCGAAGGCGGAGCGGTCGGCCAGCAGGTCCTCGTAGGTCTCGCCCGCGCCCAGGGTCGGCTGCGCGAGCTCGGGCACGCGGGCGGCCTCGAGCGCCTCCTGCACCTCCGGGTCGGCGCGGAAGGCCGCCGCGCGCTCCTTGAGGATCAGGTAGGTGCGCATGTTGGCCGCCGCCGACCGCCACACGCCGTCGAGGTCCTCGGTGCGCAGCGGCTTGTAGTCGAAGTGCCGCGGGCCGTCGTAGCCGCTGTTCTCGAGGAGGTCGACGGTGGCGAAGGCCGAGAGCAGGTCGCCGTGGCCGAACACCAGGTCCTGGTCGTACTTGATGCCGTGCTGGCCGTTGAGGTCGATGTGGAAGAGCTTGCCCTGCCAGAGCGCCTGGGCGATGCCGTGCGTGTAGTTCAGACCGGCCATCTGCTCGTGCCCGACCTCGGGGTTGAGGCCCACCAGGTCGGCGTGCTCGAGGGTGGAGATGAAGCCCAGCGCGTGGCCGATGGTGGGCAGGAAGATGTCGCCGCGCGGCTCGTTCGGCTTGGGCTCCAGGGCGAAGCGCAGCCCGTAGCCGCGGTCGATCGAGTACTGGGCCAGGGTGTCGATGCCCTCGCGGTAGCGGTCCAGCGCCGCCCGCAGGTCCTTGGCGCTGTCGACCTCGGCGCCCTCCCGGCCGCCCCACAGCACGTAGACCTGCGCGCCCAGCTCGGCGGCGAGGTCCATGTTGCGCATGACCTTGCGCAGCGCGTAGCGGCGGATGTCGCGGTCGTTGGCGGTGAGCGCGCCCTCCTTGAACACCGGGTGGGTGAACAGGTTGGTCGTCGCCATCGGGACGACGATGCCGGTCTCCTCGAGCGCGGCCTTGAAGCGCTCGATGGTCTTGGCGCGCTCCGAGTCGTCGGAGCCGAACGGGATCAGGTCGTCGTCGTGGAACGTCACGCCGAAGGCGCCGAGCTCGGCGAGCTTGTGCACGGTCTCCACCGGGTCGATCGCCGGGCGGGTGGCGTCGCCGAACGGGTCGCGCGCCTGCCAGCCGACGGTCCAGAGGCCGAAGGAGAACTTGTCGTCACGGGTGGGGGTGGTCATCGCGGGATCTCTCCTCCGAGCGGGCGAGCGGTTTTGTTTCACGCTGGAACATAATCCACGTCACAGCTAGTCTCAAGTGCGTGACGGAGCAGACGTCGCGCCGAGCCTCCCCGTGGTCGTCGCCGCGCACGGCGAACCTCGGCGTCGTCCTGCGCACCGTCTGCGCCGCACCTGGTCCGCTGTCCCGTGCGGCCGTCGCCGCGGCCACCGGGATGACCCGCGCGACCGCCGCGCGGCTGGTCGACGAGCTGCTCGCCGGGGGCCTGCTCGACGAGGGCGAGCGCATCGCCCCGGTCTCCCGGGGCCGCCCGGCGACCCCGCTGCTGCCCGGCTCGTCGTGGGCCGCGCTCGGGCTGCAGGTCGATGCCGGCCTGCTGGCGGCCCGGGTGGTCGACCTGCGCGGCCGGGTGGTCGCCGAGCGGGTGGAGGACGGCGACTTCGTGGGCAGCGACCCGGTGGCGACGCTGACCCGGCTGGGCGCGCTGACCACCGGCCTGCTCGCCAGGTCCTCTGCCGGGCTGCGGCTGGTGGGGGCCGGGCTCGCCCTGCCGGGCATCGTCGACGCCGACGTCGGCGTGCTGCTGCGGGCGCCGAACCTCGGCTGGTCCGACCTGCGGCCGGCAGAGGTGCTCGACCTGCCCGCCGACCTCGTCCCGGTGCTCGGCAACGAGGCCGACCTGGCCGCGCGCACGGTCGCGGAGTCGGCGCCCGGCCGCGCCGGCGCGCACCGCGACTTCGTCTACCTCTCGGGGCAGATCGGCATCGGTGGCGCGGCGGTGCTGGGCGGGCAGGTCATGGCCGGCACGTCGGGCTGGGCCGGGGAGATGGGGCACGTCTGCGTCGACCCCGACGGCCCGGCGTGCCGGTGCGGCTCGACCGGGTGCCTCGAGCAGTACGCCGGCCGGTCGGCGCTGCTGGCGGCTGCGGGGCTGCCCCGCGACGCCGAGCCCGGCGACCTCCTCGACCGGGCCGCCGACGGCGACCCCGCGGTCCGCCGCGCGGTCGACGACGCCGCGCGGGCACTGGGTGTCGCGCTGGCCGGCGTGGTCAACGTGCTCGACATCCCGACCGTCGTCCTGGGCGGGCACCTCGGCGAGCTGGGCGAGCTGCTCTGCCCCCGGCTGGAGGAGCACCTCGCCCGGCGGGTGCTCTCCGCCCGCTGGCGCCGTCCCCGGGTCGACGCCGTGGTGGCCGCACCCGCCGCCGGTGCGACGGGCGCCGCGCTGCGCGCGCTGGGCGACGTCGTCGCCGATCCAGCCGCCTGGTTGACCTGAGCTCCGGTTCCGCCGCCGCGCGCCGGGGCACCTGGCGACGGTGTTCTTCCTCTTCTCCAGCCGCCTGGGCTGTCTCGGCTCGCTGGTCGTCTCCGCCCTGCTGACCCTCGTGCTCCTGCTCGCCTTCGACGTGATCTGACCGCGCCGGCCGGCCGTGTCGACAGGTCGACATGTCGCCGTCGACCGGACCACATGTCGGCTCGCGGGCTTGCCGTGAAGCCGACTTGTCGCCCCCGGGGCTCACCCCGGGCTGCCCGGGGTGTTCTCCGCGCACCGGCTCAGGTCGGTCGACGGCGCACCTGATAGCGCAGGTGGAGCACCCGGTTGCCCTGGATCACCACGTCGGGACCCTCCAGCAGGTGCTGCGCGCCGACCGACCCGAAGTAGCGCTTGCCGGACCCGAACACGACGGGTGCGACGTCCATGCGCACCTCGTCGACCAGGCCCGCGGCGAGCACCTGTCCACCGACGTCGCCGGCGGCGACCTCGACGATGCGGTCCCCCGCGAGCTCCTGCGCCTTGGCCACGGCCGCCTCGACGCCGTCGACGAAGTGGAACGGCGCCTCGGGGTCCCAGCCCTCGGGCTTCGGCCGGTGCGTCACGACGACCACGTGGTCGATCCCGCCCGGAGGCTGCCCGTCCCAGCCGTCCGCCATGTCGAAGACGTGGCGGCCGGCGATCGTCGCCCCGATCTGGTCCCAGTAGGGCCGGGTGTAGTCGTAGGACGTCTGCGACACCTTCACCGCCCCGCTCTCGTCCAACGGGACGTCACCGCTGGACAACCAGTCGAACAGCGGTCCGGGCTGGTCGTTCTCGTCCGCGATGAAACCGTCCACCGACACCGAGGCGTACATGACCACCTTGCCCACGGGGCCCTCCTCTGCTCGGGGTGCCGTCACGATAGGCATGTCGTGAACTGCCGCTCCTGTCAGGAACCAGCGGCCGGCAGGGGCGGACCGTCCAGCGCGTGGCCGGGATGCTCGCGCAGGAACCGCCGCCGGACGTCGACGTACCGGACCGGAGTCAGCCCGGTGCCCGCACGTGGAGCACCGGAGGCCACCCTGTGTCCCGGAGCGGCCCACCAGGGGACCCGTTCGACGACCCGGGCCCGGCTGCTGCGCTCAGGAGTAGCTGAACAGCCGGGCGAGGTGCTCAGCGACGCTCAGGTACTCCTGCTGGGTGTGCAGCGCGCGCGGCACGTCACCGCCGGCGACCGCATCGGTGTCGATCAGCTCGTCGATCTGCCTGGCACGGTGACGGCAGGCGTTGATGATGAGATAGGCCATCTCGTCGCTGATGGACACTTCGCGCGTCATCGTCCCCCCACGCGGCGGGCGTGTCGTACACCCAGCAGGGCGCATGGAGCCGGTTCCGTCACGGCGGGGAGGGGGTGAGCGGCCAGCGCCCTGCCCGAGCGTCAGCCGGCCCTGGCCGTGTACCGGCACCGGCCGCGTCGATGGAGGAGATCGCCGCCGCCGCGGGCATCAGCCGGGCCACCCTGTTCCGGCGTTGTCCGAACCGACAGGTGCTGGTGTCAGCGGTGGCGCGCGCGGCGGCCGAGGCCTACGTCGCCGCCACCGACGGCGTCCGCCTCGGACTGCTCGCCGCGCGAGACGTCGAACGACTCGTGACCGAGACGGTCCTGAGCCCGGTGAGACGGCCGAACACACAGCGCTGACCGGTCGAGCCCTACCTGTCGCACCACCCGACCTGGAACCCGCAACGGCCTCACCAGTCGCCCCGAGCGGCCCACTGGCAGACGGAAGAAGCGGACCAGGACCAACGGTTTGCGCTCTTCTTGCGGATTCGTGGAGATGGCCGTGCGGTCGGGTCGCCAAGGTCGTCGCTGTCAGTAGGCGAACCTGCCGCGGCGATCCAGACCGGAGCACCCTTCAGATGAGCAGCAACCGCACTCGGAACACGGCCCGGAAGGTCCTGAGCTCGCTGGCGGCCGTGGGGGTCGCAGCCGCCGTCGCGGGGTTGGGCACCTTCGGCACCTTCACCGACAGCACTTCGGTGGACACCACCGTGCAGGCCGGAACGCTGTCGATCGACCTGGGCGCCCCCGGCGGCATCCCGCACACCATCCCGGTGAGCACCAGCGGCTTCATGCCCGGGGACTCGCTCACCCGGGCGATCACCCTGGAGAACGACGGCAACGTGACGCTCTCCTCGGTGAACCTCGCCACCACCACAGCCGGGTCGGCGAACGCCCTGACGACCGACCGGGTCAACGGTCTGCAGCTGACCCTGCAGCAGTGCTCGCGCGCCTGGACCAGAGGCGGGACCACCGAGTTGCCGGCCTACACCTGCGGCGGCACGCAGCAGACCCTGTACGCCGGACCGGTGATCAGCACGGCCGCGCTGCCCGTCGCGCAGTCCTTGAGCCCCGGCGGCGAGGACAACATGATCTTCACCCTCTCGCTGCCGACCACGGCCGGGAACGAGATGCAGGGACTGACCGCCACGCTGAACCTCGGGTTCACCGCCGTGCAGGCCGCCGGCACGGCACGCTGAACCGGCCCACGCGCCGTGGCGCCGCCCTACGGGTATGCCGGCCGGCGGTCCACGCCCACCAGGGACACAGCGGTTCGCCAGCCTGAACGGCGCGCACCGTTCGGGCGTCCCCGCACCGTTCCAAGGCCGCCTGATCCGAAAATCCCCTGGTGCTGGGTCAGGCGGCGGGGTTGAGGGTGACGCTGTAGCCGAGCGCTTGTAGCTCGCGGACGTGCTGGCGGACCTTGCGCTCGGGGTTGGTGCGGGCCGCGTAGAAGTCCGAGCCGAGGTCGACGAACTGCGCCTGCTCGTCGGAGAGCAATGCCC
>NZ_JBJGZV010000042.1:0-44409 GCF_054050715.1 Blastococcus sp. SYSU D00669 | reverse complement strand
CCCCGGAACACCGGCGACAGCGCGTCCAGCGCCGCCTGGATCTGCGGGTCCAGGTGCGTGTCGGCGTACACCTGCTCCGGGCTCGGCGCCGAGCCGGGCAGCCGCTCGGTGTCCTCGGGCAGGGCGTCGAACCGGATCCGCTGCCGGCGCCGGACCATGTCCAGGAACAGGTTCGTGGTGATCCGGTGCAGCCAGCCCTCGAACGTGCCGGGCTCGAAGTTCGCCAAGGACCGGAACACCCGGACGAACGTCTCCTGGGTGAGGTCCTCGGCGTCCTGGGCGTTGCCGGAGAGGCGGTAGGCCAGCCGGTAGACGCGCGCCGAGTGCTCGCGCACGACCTGCTCCCAGCTCGGCGCGACCCACCCCTCGGCGACGACGGGCCCGGTCACGGGGTCAGCATCCCGCACGGGCGCCACCGCGACCTCGTCGGCGGGCGCGGGGTCGGCGGACGGTGCTCGCTTCAGGCGCACGACGGTGTCAACGGACGAGCCCCGGAGGGGTGTTCCCGCCCACAGGGAACTCCCAGGCGGGCACACCGGCCCCTCGCCTCGCCGCTGGTGGCGGGGGTCGGCCACTACCCTCGGCCGGTGATGAGCGCCGGTGGATCGTCGTGGGCCGAGGCCCAGCTCCAGGCGCAGGCCTACGCCGACCGCTTCGCTCCCGAGTCGGCCGCGCTGGTCGCCGCCCGGGCCCGCCTGGCGCACCGCGTGGACGCGGTGCCGGTCGAGCCGGCCGCCGGCGCCGCCCTCGCCGTCCTGGCCGCCCAGGGCCGCGCCCGCTCGGTGGTCTCGATCGGCGGCGGCGGCATCTCGGGGCTGTGGCTGCTGCGCGGGATGCGCCCCGACGGCGTCCTCACCGCCCTGGACGGCGACCCGGAGCAGCTGCGCGCCGCCCGCAAGGCGTTCCTCGAGGCGGGCGTGCCGCAGGGCCGGACCCGGCTGATCTTCGGCACCCCGGCGGAGGTGCTCCCCCGGCTCTCCCCCGGCGCCTACGACCTGGTCAGCTGCGCCGGGCCGCCGCGCGAGTACAGCGCCCAGCTGGCCGCGCTGCTCGACCTGGTCCGCCCCGGCGGCGCGCTGGTCTGCCACGGGTTGCTGGCCGGCGGCCGGGTGGCCGACCGCACCGCCCGCGATCCGCAGACGGTGGCCTGGCGCGAGCTCGCGCGGGCCGTGCGCGAGGACGAGGGGCTGCTGTCCGCCGTCCTGCCGGTCGGCAGCGGCCTGCTGGTGGCGAGCAAGCCCGCCGGGTCCTGACCGCGGCTCAGACGGAGGCGACGGCGCCCTTGCCGAGCACGGTCACGCCGCCGTCGGAGACGTGGTAGCGCTGGCGGTCGGCGTCGTGGTCGACCCCGATCCGCGCCCACGCGGGGACGACGACGTTCTTGTCGAGGATCGCGCGCCGGACGTAGGCGCCCTCGCCGATCTGCACGCCGTCCATGAGCACGCTGTCCTCGACCCGCGCGCCGCGCTCGACCCGCACCCCCGGCGAGATGACCGAGTGGTGCACCGAGCCGCCGCCGATGATGGTGCCGGCGCTGACCATCGACTCCTCGGCCCGCCCGCCGAGGACGAACTTCGCCGGCGGCAGCTGCGGCGGCAGGGTGAGGATCGGCCAGCGGTCGTTGTAGAGGTTGAAGATCGGCGTCACGGACACGAGGTCCATGTGCGCGTCGAAGTACGAGTCGATCGTCCCGACGTCGCGCCAGTAGCCGTGGTCGCGCTCGGTGGCCCCGGGGACGATGTTGGTGGAGAAGTCGTAGACCCACGCCTCGCCCTGCTCGGCGAGCATCGGCATGATCGAGCCGCCCATGTCGTGGGCGGAGGACTCGTCGGTCGCGTCCGCGCGCAGCGCCTCGATCAGCGCGTCGGTGGTGAAGCAGTAGTTGCCCATCGAGGCGAAGCTCTCGTCGGGCGAGTCCGGCAGCCCGGGCGGGTCGGCCGGCTTCTCCAGGAAGCCGCGCACCCGGCCCTCGGCGTCGGCGTCGATGACGCCGAAGCCGGTGGCCTCCGCCCGCGGCACCCGCAGCCCGGCGATGGTCACCCCGGCACCGGTCTGCAGGTGCTGGTCGACCATCTGCGCCGGGTCCATCCGGTAGACGTGGTCGGCGCCGAAGACCAGCACGATGTCGGGCCGCGCGTCGTAGACCAGGTTGAGGCTCTGGAGGATCGCGTCGGCGCTGCCGGTGTACCAGCGCGGGCCGAGCCGCTGCTGCGCCGGCACCGGGGTGATGTAGTTGCCGAGCAGCTGCGAGAGCCGCCACGTCGTGGTGATGTGCCGGTCGAGGCTGTGGCTCTTGTACTGGGTGAGGACGGCGATCTGCCGGACCTCGGCGTTCACCAGGTTCGACAGCACGAAGTCGATCAGCCGGTAGTTGCCGCCGAAGGGCACCGCCGGCTTGGCCCTGTCCTGGGTGAGGGGGGCCAGCCGCTTGCCCTCACCGCCCGCCAGGACGATGCCGAGCACCCGTGGACCGCCGCGCATGCTCGCAACGTAGCCGCTCGGCACGTGGTCCGCGCCACGTGGTCCGCCGGTTCCGCCCCCTAGGGTGACGCCGTGCGCATCGGGATCGTCACCAGGGAGTGGCCGCCGGACGTCTACGGCGGCGCGGGCGTCCACGTCGAGCACCTCGTGGCGGCGCTGCGGTCGCTGCCGGCGGGGCCGGAGCTCGACGTCCACTGCTTCGGCGGCGAGCGGCCGGACGCGGTCGGGCACGGCGTCCCGGCCGGGCTGGCGCAGGCCAACGGGGCGCTGCAGGCGCTCGGCGTGGACGTCGAGATCGCCGGCGCGCTGGCCGGCGCCGACCTGGTGCACAGCCACACCTGGTACGCCAACGCCGCCGGCATGTTCGCCCAGCTGGTGCACGGGCTGCCGCACGTCGTCACCGCGCACTCCCTCGAACCGCGCCGGCCGTGGAAGGCCGACCAGCTCGGCGGCGGCTACCGGCTCTCCTCGTGGGTCGAGCGGACCGCCTACCTCTCCGCCGACGCGGTGATCGCGGTCAGCCGCGGCATGCGCGACGACGTCCTCGCCGTCTACCCCGAGCTCGACCCGGCTCGGGTGCACGTGGTCCACAACGGCGTCGACGCCGAGGCCTACCGGCCGACCCCGGCACCCGACGTCGTCCGCTCGCTCGGGGTGGACCCCGACCGGCCGTACGCGCTGTTCGTCGGCCGGATCACCCGGCAGAAGGGGCTGACCCACCTGCTCGCCGCCGCCGAGCAGCTGCCGCCGGAGGCGGGGCAGCTGGTGCTGTGCGCCGGCGCCGCCGACACCCCGGCCGAGCGGCAGCAGGTGGCCGACGCGGTGGCGGCGCTGCAGGCCCGCCGGGGCGGGGTGGTGTGGATCGAGGCGATGCTGCCGCGCGAGCACCTGGTCCCGCTGATCTCCGGCGCCACGGTCTTCGTCTGCCCGTCGGTGTACGAGCCCCTGGGCATCGTCAACCTCGAGGCCGCCGCGTGCGGCACCGCCGTGGTGGCCAGCGCGGTCGGCGGCATCCCCGAGGTCGTCGCCGACGGCGCGACCGGCGTGCTCGTGCCCTACGACCCGGCCGACGCCGCCGCGTTCGAGGCCGGCCTGGCCGCGCGGATCGCCGAGCTGCTGGGCGACCCGGTGCGCTCGGCGCAGATGGGCGCCGCCGGCCGCGAGCGCGTGCTCACCGAGTTCGGCTGGCCGGCCATCGCCCAGGAGACGGTCGGGCTCTACACCGAGATCCTCAACGGGCGGGCCTGAAGCGCACGGGGTCGCCCGGGCGGAGCTGGGCGGCGGCGGGCAGCCCGGCGGTGGTGACGACGGCGAGCACCGGGTAGCCGCCGGTCACCGGGTGGTCGGCGAGGAAGAGCACCGGGGCACCGTCGGGCGGCACCTGGACGGCGCCGGGCACCAGGCCCTCGCTGGGCAGCTCGCCGTCCCGGGCGCGCTCCAGCCGCGGGCCGCCCAGCCGCAGCCCGACCCGGTCGCTGTCGGCGCTGACCGTCCACTCCGCGCCGACCAGCCGGGTCCACGCCTCGTCGGTCAGCCAGTCGCGGCGCGGCCCGGGCAGCACCGGCAGCACGGGGCGGGCCGACGGCGCGGCCACCGGGGCGACGTCGACGACGGGCTCCTCCCCGGCGTCCCGGCCCACCGGCAGGAGGTCGCCGGCCTGCAGCGGTTCCGGGCCGAGGCCGCTGAGCCGGTCGGTGCTGCGCGAGCCGAGCACGGGCGGCACGTCCACGCCGCCGCGCACCGCCAGGTAGGAGCGCAGCCCCACCGGCGGGACGCCGAGGGCGAGCTCGGCGCCGGCGGGCAGGGGCAGCGGCGCGTTGCCCGCGGCCGGGCGGCCGTCGACGGTCAGCGGGGCCGGCGCGCCGGTGACCGCCACCAGCAGCGCGCGCTCGGCGCGGACCCGCAGCCCGCCGGCGGTGACCTCCACGGTGGCCGCGCCCGGCCGGTTGCCGACCAGCCGGTTGGCCAGGTCGTGCGCGGCGCGGTCGGCGGCGCCCGACCGCGGCACCCCGATCCCGGCGTAGCCGGTCCGCCCGGCGTCCTGCACGGTGGCGAGCGGGCCGGGCGCGACGACGCGGAGCACCTCAGCCGACCTCGGTGAGCCGGACGCGCGTGCCGGGGGCGAGCAGCGCCGGCGGGTCGCGGTCGACGTCGAACAGGACGGCGTCGGTGCGGCCCACCAGCTGCCAGCCGCCGGGCGAGGCGCGCGGGTACGCGCCGGCGAACGGCCCGGCGAGGCCCACCGCGCCGGCCGGCACCCGCGTGCGGGGCGTGCCCCGGCGGGGCACGTGCAGGTGCTCGGGCAGCCCGGTGAGGTAGCCGAAGCCGGGCGCGAAGCCACCGAACGCGACGGTCAGCTCGGCGGCCGTCAGCTCCTCGACCAGCCGCCGCACGGGCCGGCCGGTCAGCTCGGCGACGTCGTCGAGGTCGGGCCCGTCGAACACCACGGGCAGCTCGACCTCCCGTCCCGCCGCGGCGCCGGCGTCCCCGGTCAGCGGCAGCCGGCGCAACCGGGCGGCGTCGGTGTCGGCGGGCGCGCGGTCGAGCAGCACCAGCACGGTGCGGGCGGCGGGCACCAGGTCCACCTGCCCCGGCAGCGGCTCGGCGGCCAGCGCCGTCCGGACGGCGGCGACCTCCGCCGCCCCCGCGACCTCGACCAGCAGCGCCCGGTCGCCGCAGGGCAGCACGGTGATGCCGTCGCTCACTCCCCCATGATCGGCCACGCCACCCGTTCGCGTGTCGGAGGTGGCCGGCCGCGCGACCCCCTCCAGGATGCCGCGCACGCGACGGCTGCGGAGGTACCGGCTCGTGCCGGCGGCGACCGCGCTCGGCGCCGGCCTGGTCGCCGGCAGAGCCGGGCCGGCGGGCCGCCGGTACCTTGACGACGCAGAAGTCGCAGGCCGGGCGCCCGGGTGCGATCCTGGCCCACCATGACCACCGGGACGCCACCCAGGGATCGGGACCCCGTCCGATCCCTGCTGCGCGCGTCCCACCACCTGCCCGCCGACCGGCTGGGCGCCGTCGTGACCGACCGGGCGTCCATGCTCGGCGCCCGCGAGGCGGTCGTCTACCTCGCCGACTACGAGCAGCAGTCGCTGGTGCCGGTGCAGGGCCAGGACACCCCCGCGCGCGCGCCGCTCGGGGTGGAGCGCTCTGTCGGTGGACGGGCTTTCCGCCGGGTGCAGGTCGTCCGCTCCGGCGCCACGACCCTGTGGGTGCCGCTGCTCGACGGAGCCGAGCGGGTGGGCGTCCTGGAACTGGTCTTCGACGGCGACGTGGACGCAGAACTCGAGGACGAGTGCCGCTCCTACGCCTCGCTGGTCGCCGAGCTGACCGTGACACGCGACGCGTACAGCGACGTGTTCGCGCGGCTGCGGCGCGACCGCACGATGGACCTGGCCGCCGAGCTGCAGTGGGACCTGCTGCCGCCGCTGACCTACGGCACGCAGTCCGTGGTGATCTCCGGCGCGCTGGAGCCCTCGTACGAGATCGGCGGCGACACCTTCGACTACGCCGTCAACGGACCGGTGGCCGAGCTGATGGTCCTCGACGCCGTGGGCCACGGGATGCCGGCGGCTCTGCTGGCCACCGCGGCGATCGCCGCCTACCGAGCCGGCCGGCGGCGCCGTCTGCCGCTGCCGGAGGTGGCCACCCTGATGGACGGGGTGATCTCCGGGCAGTTCGCCGGCAGCCAGTTCGCGACCGCGGTGCTCGCGCGGCTCGATCTCGACACGGGCCACCTGCGCTGGATCAACGCCGGGCACCCGCCGCCGCTGATCGTGCGCAACGGTCACCTGGTCCGGCCCGGCGCTCGCCCCCCGGCCCGCCCCCTGGGTCTGCAGCACCGTCCGCCCGACGAGTCGTCGCTCCACCTGCAGCCCGGCGACCGGCTCATCCTCTACACCGACGGGATCGTCGAGGCCCGCTCGCCCGCGGGCGAGTTCTTCGGCGAGGAGCGGCTGGCCGACCTCGTCGTCCGCGCCGAGTCCGCCGGCGACCCGCCGCCGGAGACCCTCCGGCGGCTGATGGCCAGCGTCATGGAGCACCAGGCGGGACGCCTCCAGGACGACGCGACGATCGTGCTGGCCGAGTGGCGCACCGGCCGGGAGGACCAGCTGCGGCTCTGACCGCCCGCCGGTCGGGGTCGCTCCCGAGGCGTGAGGGCCCCCCTCGCGGGGCACCGCAGGGGGGTGACCATCGCCGGCCGGTTCGAGGACGCGCTGGACTCGGTCAGCGAGCCGGGCTTCCAGGGGCCCGAGCTCCTGCCGGTCCGGCTCGCCCGTGCCTGCGCCCGGATGCTGCCCGTCGACGGCGCCGGGATCAGCCTGGCGGACCGGGGTGGGCAGCGGATCCCGCTCGGTGCCAGCTCCGAGGAGGCCGCCGTCGCCGAGCGGCTGCAGTTCACCGTCGGCGAGGGCCCGTGCACGACCGCCCAGGAGTCCCGGGAACCGGTCTTCGCGCTGCACGAGGACCTGCGCCGCCGCTGGCCGACGTTCACCGACCTGCTGGAGGAGCGCACCCCCTACTGCGCGGTGGTCGCCCTCCCGCTGCGCGAGGCGATCTCCGGGCTGGGCGCGATCGACCTGTACCTGGCGCGGGAGGACGGCGTCGCGGAGATCGACGTCTTCGAGGCCATGGCGGTCGGCGACCTGGTCACCTCGGCGCTGTCGGAGACCGCCGTCTGGTCGACCTGGGAGCCCAGCCGCGGCCCGGACTGGCTGCACGGCCCGTCGGCCGAGCGCCGGTCGCTGGTCTGGGAGGCCATGGGCGCGGTGGCGCTCGCCCTCGAGGTCACCCCGGAGGTCGCGCTCGACCTGCTGCGCGGGGCGGCCTACGCGTCCGGCTGCACCGTGGACGACGTGGCCGCCGACGTGGTCGCCGAGAAGCTGGACCCGCAGGAGCTGCGCCCGCCGGAGGACTGACGCTCACCCGGCGAACGGCGCGATCGTCAGCCCCGCCCCGGTCAGCGCCGCCCGCACGGCGCGCGCCAGCTCCACCGCGCCGGGGGTGTCCCCGTGCACGCAGACGGAGTCGACCGCCACGTCGACCGTCGTCCCGTCGACGGCGACGACCACGCCCTCGGCGGCCATGCGGACCGCCCGCTCGGCGACCGCCCGGGGGTCCTCGACCAGCGCCCCCGGCGAGCGGCGCGGCACGAGGGTGCCCTCCGGGGTGTAGCCGCGGTCGGCGAAGCCCTCGGCGACGGTGCGCAGGCCCGCGGCCCCGGCGGTGCGCAGCAGCACCGAGCCGGGCAGCCCGAGCACCGGCAGCGCGGGGTCGTAGGCGGTGACCGCGTCGACCACCGCCCGGGCCTGCGCCTCGTGGGTGACGACGGCGTTGTAGAGCGCGCCGTGCGGCTTGAGGTAGGCCACCCGCCCGCCGCCGGCCCGGGCGATCCCGTCGAGCGCGGCCAGCTGGTACAGGACGTCGTCGGTGAGCTCGGCGGGGGCGACGTCGACGAACCGGCGGCCGAAGCCGGCGAGGTCGCGGTAGGAGACCTGCGCGCCGATGGCCACCCCGGCGGCGACGGCGCCGGCGCACACCCGGCGCATCGTCGAGGGGTCGCCGGCGTGGAACCCGCAGGCGACGTTGGCGCTGCTGACGACGCCGAGCAGCGCGTCGTCGTCCCCGAGCGTCCAGACGCCGAAGCCCTCGCCGAGGTCGGCGTTCAGGTCGATCGCCGGCACGGTCAGACCGCCGCCGTCCCGATCAGGCCCTTGCGGGTGACCAGGCCGGCCAGCTCCTCCTCGCCGAGCCCGTCGGTGCCGGCCGGGCGGCGCGGCACGACCATGTACCGCGACTCGGCGCTGGCGTCCCAGACCGCGATCGAGGTCGACGCCGGCAGCTCGAGGCCGAACTCGCGCAGCACCCCGCGCGGGTCGCGGACCACCCGCGAGCGGTAGGCCTCGCTCTTGTACCAGCTCGGCGACGGCCCGAGCAGCGCGATCGGGTAGCAGGAGCACAGCGTGCAGACGACGACGTTGTGCTCGTTGGCGGTGTTGGCGACGACCTTCAGCCGTTGCTCCTGCAGGCCGCCGGACATCGACAGGCCCACCTCGCGGATCGCGGTGTTGGCGTCGGCGAGCAGCCGCTCGGCGAAGCCGGGGTCCGTCCACGCCCGGGCCACGATCCGCGCGCCGTTGGCCGGTGAGCCGCCGGCGAGGAACTCGTCGATGCGGGTGTCGATCTCGCCGGGGGCGAGCAGGCCGCGGTCCTCGAGGAGGGCCTCCACGTGCCGCACCTCCGCGGAGATCGCCGCGCTCGCGTGCTCGCCGCTCATCACCCCTCCACCGGTTCCAGGTACTGCTCCCACAGCTCGACGGTCACCGAGTGGTCGCCGTCGCCGAACAGGTCACGGGCCGCGAACCGCACGTGGTAGACGCCCTGCGGCTCCGGGCTCAGCCCGCGCGCCCGGTCGTCGGCCAGCGGGTGGCGCCCGGCCGGCTCCACCACCACGCCGACGGCGCCCCGGGCGTACCGCGGCAGCCGGGTGTGGCCGGGCGGGTCGACCGCGCGGGTGCGCACCCGGTCGCCGGGCGCGAACCGGTCAGGCACCGGAGAGCTCCTCCGCCGTCGCCACGCCCTTCTCGACCAGCAGCGTGCGGATCGCGGCGAACCACCGCTCGTAGTACGACGCCGCCAGGTAGTCGGCCGGCGGCATCCGCTCGATCGCGTCGCGGAACTCGTCGAGGTTGTAGACCCCCCGCTTGATCAGCGCGCCGTTGAGCGCGAAGACGTGCGCCTCCCAGTCGCTGTGGAAAGGCGGCTCGTCGGGCTCCTCGGCGATCGCGGCGAAGCCGGACATCCCGCCGACGTCGTTGATGCGTGCCACCCGTCGTTCCTACCGCACCCGCGGACGGCACCGGCCCACGACCGCCGGCCCGCTGACCGGAGCGGCTCACCCCGGACCGCGACTTCTGCGGTCTCGGGGCTTTCCGGGGCGGGAGAGCCCCGAGACCGCAGAGGTCGTCTCGTGCCGCTCGACGCGCGCGGCAGGGCTCGCGGGTGGTGTCGACCGCCACGCGCTGACCCGAAATCCCTGGTCGGCGCACGGCGCTGCACATGTCGTGCCCGCCGCACCCGCCCTCCTCCAGGTCCGCACGGTCTACGCCGAACCCGCCGCGCTCGCCTCCCCCCGCGGCCGCGACGTCCTCGACCGCTTCCCCGACGCCGAGGTGGTCGAGGTCGACTCGCACTGGAAGATCCCCGAGCTGCACGGCAACGAGGGCAACGTCGAGCGCTGGGTGCGGGTGAAGACCGAGACCCTCGTGCTGGGCGTGAAGAAGTCGCTGACCCCGCGGCCCAACGGCCGCTCGGCGAACTGGATCGCCCCCTCGACCGCCAACGGGTGCGCCATGGCGTGCGCCTACTGCTACGTGCCGCGGCAGAAGGGCTACGCCAACCCGATCACCGTCTTCACCAACATCGAGCAGATCACCCGGTACCTGCGCCGCCACGTGAGCCGGCAGGGCGTCAAGACCGAGCCGGACCAGTGCGATCCGGAGAGCTGGGTCTACGACATCGGCGAGAACAGCGACTGCTCGGTCGACGCCCTGGTCAGCGACAACGTCGCCGACCTGGTCGCCACCTTCCGCGACCTGCCCACGGCCAAGGCGTCGTTCGCGACCAAGTACGTCAACCGGCAGCTGCTGGACCTCGACCCGCGGGGCCGCACCCGGGTGCGCTTCTCCCTCATGCCGGACGACGACGCCCGCGTGGTCGACGTGCGCACCAGCCGGGTCGCCGAGCGGATCGCCGCCGTCGACGACTTCGTCGAGGCCGGGTACGAGGTCCACCTCAACCTGTCGCCGGTGATCCTCCGCGAGGGCTGGGAGGCCGACTGGGCGGCGCTGCTCGACCGGCTGGACGACGAGCTGTCGCCGCGGGCCAAGGCGCAGGCCGCGGCCGAGGTCATCCTGCTGACGCACAACCGCGACCTGCACCAGGTCAACCTCGGCTGGCACCCGAAGGCCGAGGAGCTGCTGTGGCGGCCCGACCTGCAGCAACCCAAGCGCAGCCAGAACGGCCGGTGGAACGTCCGCTACCGCAACGACGTCAAGCGGGCCGGCGTGGAGCGGCTGCGCGACCTCGTCGCCGCGCACGCCCCCTGGCTGACCATCCGCTACGCGTTCTAGCCGGACTGGCCCGTGTCGGCGTGCGCGACGCCGACCGGCTTGGACTCCGGCGACCCGCGCTGGCGCAGGTAGACGGCGAAGATCGCCATCGAGCCGACGGCGAGCATCTCCGACTGCCAGTTCTGGAAGGAGCGGTTCCAGAAGTCGGCCTCGCCGAGGTAGCCGAGGAGGCTCACCGGGTCCTGCCGCTGGCCGAGCTGCTCGCTGTTGAACGCCGCCCAGCCGGTCACCGCCGAGGCCACCCAGGTGAGCAGGAACAGCGCGCCCATCAGCAGGCCCAGCGAGCGGGAGAACAGCGCCGTCCGCCAGCCACCGACCCGCGCCCACGCCGGGGAGTCCTCGTCCGCGTGCCGGCCGACCTTCTGCTCCTCGTCGCTCTCGGGGCCCTCCTGACCCGGCTCCTTCGACTCCGTGGAGCCCTTCTGCACGAACCAGACGGTCGCGAAGATGAACAGGAAGAACTGCAGGTACTCCGACTGCCAGTTCTCCATCACGTCGACCATGAACGACGACGACGTCACGTAGTCGAGCAACCCGACCGGCTCCAGGCCGTCGGCCAGCTGCTGGGCGTTGAAGTCGGCCGTGCCCGAGATCGCCTGCCCGACGAGGGTGACGAGGAACAGCGTGCCGAAGGCGAGGCTGAGCGCGTTGTTGCGCAGGAATCCGTAGCTCGGCTCCTCGACCGTCATCGCCCGATCGCCCCCAGCACGAACGCGTAGGCGATGCCCAGCGCGATCACGACCAGGTAGGCCAGGAAGACCGCCCGCACACCGTTCACGGCCCCTCCACCTCGCACTCGTAGGGCGCGTCGCCCTGCGGCTCGCAGCCCGCCGCGGTCACCTTCCAGCCGGCGTCGGTCTCGGTGAGGAAGACCGTCTCGCCGCCGAGCCGCACCTGGGCGTCGCCGCCCCACACCTCCACCGCCGTCACCTCGCCGCCCGGCAGCGGCACGTCGCCGATCGCCTCGGGGCAGGAGGCGGACTCCTCGGACTCGAACGTCGCGAGCGTGGCCGGCGCCAGCAGGTCGCAGCGGGCCTGCGGGTCGGCGGCCGGGTCCTCGAACGCGGTGGCCACGTCGCCCACGTCGGGCTCGGCCGCGCTCGCGCAGCCGGTGAGCAGCGCCAGGGCCCCCGCCCCGGCGAGAAGCGCGGAGAGCCTGCGCATCCGTCCTCCTGCAGCAGCAGCGCTCCGGCCGTCGTCTCGACCGGGCCCTCGTCCGCTACCCGGGGTTGCTCGACGGCCAAACGATCTTCACCCGGCCAGGCGACGGCCTCCGGTTACCGTGGTCGCCGTGGCGCGGGTGGCGGTCGTCGGCGCCGGGCTCGGGGGGCTGGCCGCCGCGGCCCGGTTGGCCGCGCTCGGACACGCCGTCACCGTGCTGGAGCGGGCCCCGGAGGTCGGCGGCAAGCTCGGCTGGGTCGCCCGCGACGGCCACGGGTTCGACACCGGCCCCAGCCTGGTCACGCTGCCGCACCTCTACCGCGACCTGTTCGCCGCGACCGGCGCACCGCTGGACGACGTCCTCGACCTGGTGCCGCTCGACCCGGCGGCCGAGCTGCGCTTCACCGACGGCACCCGGCTGACCGTGCCCGGCCGCGCCGCGGCCGTGCCCGACGCGCTGGACGACGCCCTGGGCGACGGCGCCGGCGCGCAGTGGACGGCGCTGATGGAGCGGGCCGGGCAGATGTGGCGGGTGTCGGAGCAGCCGTTCCTGCGCTCCCCGCTGGCCGGCGCGGCGACGCTGGCCCGGCTGGCCCGCCGGCCGGCCGACGTCGCGACCGTCGCGCCCTGGGAGACGCTGCGCGGCCTGGGCGGGCGCTACCTGCGGCACCCGCACCTGCGCACGCTGCTCGACCGCTACGCCACCTACTCGGGCTCCGACCCGCGGCGGGCGCCGGCGGTGCTCGCCACCGTCCCGTACGCGGAGCAGCGCTTCGGCTCCTGGTACGTGCGCGGCGGGCTGCGCCGGCTCGGTCTCGCCGTCGCCGAGCGGGCGGTCGAGCGGGGCGCCGAGCTGCGGACGTCGTCGCCGGTGGCCTCGGTCGTCGTCGACGGCGGCCGTGCGCGCGGGGTGCGGCTGTCCACCGGCGAGGTCGTCCCCGCCGACGTCGTCGTCTCGGCCGGCGACGCGGCCGCGCTCTACCGCGACCTGCTGCCCGCCGACCGGCGCACCCGGCCGGTGCGCGCGGGGCTGGCCCGCGCCACGCCGTCGCTGTCCGGGTTCGTGCTGCTGCTCGCGCTGCGCGGGCGGACCCCGGGGCTGGCGCACCACACGGTCCTGTTCCCCGAGGACTACGACGCCGAGTTCGACGCGGTCTTCGGGATCGGCGGCGCGCCGCGGCCGGTGCCCGACCCGACCGTCTACGTCAGCGCGCCGGACGACCCGGCGACCCGGCCGGTCGGCGACGGCGAGTCGTGGTTCGTGCTGGTCAACGCCCCCCGGCACGACCCGGCGGCCGGGGTGGACTGGACCGCACCCGGGCTCGCCGACGCCTACGCGGCGCGGGTGCTGGAGACGATGGCCCGCCGCGGGCTGGACGTGCGCGACCGCGTGAAGTGGTGCGTCACGCGCACCCCGGCCGACCTCGAGCGCGACACCGGCAGCGTCGGCGGCTCGATCTACGGGACGTCGAGCAACGGCACGCGGGCGGCGTTCCTGCGGCCGGCCAACGCCTCGCCGGTGCCGGGCCTATTCCTCGTCGGCGGCTCGGCGCACCCCGGCGGCGGCCTGCCGCTGGTGGCGCTCTCGGCGGAGATCGTGGCGGGCCTGGTCGGCCCGGCCTGACAGACTCGGCGGCGTGCAGGTCGCATACCTGGGGCCGCTGGAGGTCCGCGACGGCGGGCGGATCGTCCCGGTGCCCGGTGCCCGCCTGCTGCAGCTGCTGACCGCGCTGGCGCTCCAGCCCGGCCGCTGGGTCTCCGCGGGCGCGCTCGCCGAGGCGGTGTGGGGCGGGGCCCCCCCCGCCGACCCGGCCAACAGCCTGCAGTCGCTGGTCTCCCGGCTGCGCCGGGCGCTGGGCCGGCCGGAGCTCGTCGAGCAGTCGGCCGCCGGGTACCGGCTGGCGGTCGCGCCGGAGGACGTCGACGCCGTCCGGTTCGAGCGGCTGGTCGCCGAGAGCCGCCGGCTACGGGCCGCCGGGAACGCGGCCGCGGCGGCCGCCGCGCTGGCGGAGGCCGCCGCGCTGTGGCGCGGCACCCCGCTGCCGGGCGACGACTCCCCGGAGGCGGCGGGACGGCGGGCGGCGCTCGACGACCTGCGGCTGGAGGTCGTGCTCGAGCAGGCCCGCCTCGCGCGGGGCGACGGTCGCGCCGCCGAGGTGGTGCCGCTGCTGGAGGAGCTGGCGGCCGCCCACCCGCTGCGCGAGGACCTCGCCGGCGCGCTGGTCGACGCCCTCGCCGCCGCCGGCCGGCCGGCCGAGGCGCTGGCGGCGTACGAGCGGGTGCGCGCCACGCTGGCCGACGCGCTCGGCACCGACCCGTCGCCGGTGCTGCGCGCGCGGCACCTGGAGCTGCTGCGGGCCGCCGACCGGCCCGCGGAGGTGCCCACGAACCTGCGGGCCGCGGTCACCAGCTTCGTCGGCCGGGAGGACGACGTCCGCGCCGTGCGGGAGCGGCTGGCCGCCGGGCGGCTGGTGACCGTGGTCGGCGCGGGCGGCTCCGGCAAGACCCGCCTGGCCGGGGAGGTCGCCGCGCGGGTGGCCGCCGCCCCGGAGGTGCCCACGCCCGACGGCGTGTGGCTGGTCGAGCTGGCGCCGGTCACCGAGCCGAGCGGCGTCTGGCAGGCGGTGCTCGACGGTCTCGGCGTGCGCGAGATCGTCCTCCCCGACCCGGTGACCGAGTACCAGCGGCGCGACCCCCGCGAGCGGCTGCTGGAGCGGCTGCGGACGGCGACGTGCCTGCTGGTCGTGGACAACTGCGAGCACCTCGTGGACGCCGCCGCGGAGGTGGTCGCGGAGGTCCTCGGCCGCTGCCCCGGTGTGCGGGTGCTGGCCACCAGCCGCGAGCCGCTGGCGATCGAGGGCGAGCTGCTCCACCCGCTCGGGCCGCTGGCCGTGCCGCCCGAGGGCGCGCCCGCCGCCGAGGCGGGGGCCAGCCCGGCGGTGCGGCTGCTGCTGGACCGGGCGCGGGCGGTCGACCCCGGCGTCGGGCTGGACGACGCCGTGGTGGAGATCGTGCGCCGGCTCGACGGCCTGCCGCTGGCCATCGAGCTGGCCGCCGCCCGGCTGCGGGTCCTCTCCCCCGCCGAGGTGGCCGAGCGGCTGGCCGACCGGTTCCGGCTGCTCACCGGCGGACGGCGCACCGCGACCCCGCGGCACCGCACGCTGCGCGCCGTCGTCGAGTGGAGCTGGGACCTGCTGACCCCGCTGGAGCGCGAGGTCGCCGAGCACTTCTCGGTCTTCGCCGCCGGGGCCACCGAGGAGTCGGTCGCGGCCGTCGCGCCGAGCTGGCGGGGCGGCGGCGCGGCGGGTGACCTGGCCGACGTCCTGCACGCGCTCGTGGACAAGTCGCTGCTGATCGCCGCCCGCACGGCCGACGGCACGCGGTTCCGCATGCTGGAGACCCTGCGCGAGTACGGCGCCGAGCGGCTGGCCGAGCACGGCGTGGTCACCGCGGCCCGGACGGCGCACGCGGACCGGTTCCGCGCGGTGGTCCGGCGGCAGGACGCCCGGCTGCGCGGGCCCGAGCAGCTCGACGCGCTGCGCGTGCTCGACACCGAGCGCGACGACGTCCTGGCGGCGTTGCGGTTCCTCGGCGACACGGGGGACGCGACCGCCGCCGCCGAGCTCGTCGTCCACCTCGGCTGGTACTGGCTGCTACGGGAGAGCGGGCAGGAGGCGACCCGCTGGACGACGTTCGCCCTCGCCGTCCCCGGCGCGCGGGAGGCGCCCGACGGCGTGCTGGTCGAGGCGCTGCAGGCGCTGCTCGGGTTCACCGTCGACAACCACCCCAGCGACCTGCGCGCCAGGCAGGACCAGTTCGCGGCGCTGGCCGACCGGCTGGGGTCGCCGGGTCACGGGCACGCGGCGGCCAAGGTGGTGCGGCCGCTCCTGCTGTTCATGGGCGAGCAGCGGGACCGCGCCGACGCGGCCCTCGGCGAGGCGCTGGGCGACCCGGACCCGTGGGTGCGCGCGGCGGGCCGGCTCGCGCGGCTGGCCTACGCGGAGAACGACGGGGACATCGCCCTCATGCGCCGCGACGCCGACGCCGGCGTGGCCGAGTGGGAGGCGATCGGCGACCGCTGGGGGCTGGCCGCGCTGCTGTCGGCCCGGGGGCAGGTGCGCACCGTGGACGGCGACCTGCGGGGGGCGGCGGAGGACTACGAGCGGGCGCAGGCGTGCATCCGGTCGCTGGGCTCGGAGACGTCCGACGACCTGCTGGTCACCATGCGGCTGGCCGACCTGCGGCTGCGGGCCGGCGACGTCGACGGGGCGCGGCGGCACCTCGACGCGATGCGGGCGCAGAACCGCTTCCGGTCGGGTGAGCTGCTGCACGGCGTCCTCGTAGCGGCGACCGAGGGCGCGATCGCGGTCGCGGCGGAGGACGAGGCCGGCGTGCGGGCGGCGTACGCCTGGCTGCGCGCGCGGCTGTGCGGGCTCGACGACCCGTCGCTGCTCGACGCGCACAGCGGGGCGATCGGGCACGGGACGGCGGCCGCGCTCGGGCTCCGGCTGGGCAAGGTCGACGAGGCGGTCGAGCACCTGCGGGTGGGCTACCGGCACGCGCTGCTGACCGGGGACCGGCCGATCGTCGCCTCGGTGGGGTTGTCCACCGCGCTGCTGGCCCGGGCCCTCGGCCGGCACCGCGAGGCCGCGGTCGCCTTCGGCGCCGCGACCCGGCTGCGCGGCGCCGAGGACCCGACCAGCTCGGCGGTCACCGAGCTGGTCGGGTCCCTGCGCGCGGCTCTCGGGGACGGGTACGAGGTGGCCTACGCCGAGGGGCGGGGGCTGGACGCCGACGCCGCCACCGCGGCCCTCGACCCCGACCGGCTCACCGGCTGATCACGCCCGGCGGCGGTAGGCGCGGACCGCCAGCGGCATGAACACCACCAGCAGGCCGGCCATCCAGACCAGCGTCCAGAGCAGGTTCCCCGCGACCGGGCCGCCGACCATGAGGCCGCGGACGGCGCTGACCAGGTGGCTGATCGGGTTGACCTCGACGAAGGCCTGCAGCCAGCCGGGCATGGTCTCGGTGGAGACGAACACGTTGCTGCCGAACGCCAGCGGGAAGATCAGCAGGAACATGATCCCCTGCACCGCGCCGGGGGTCCGGGCGACCATCCCGATGTAGACCGAGATCCAGCCGAAGCAGAGCGCGAAGCCCGTCGACAGCGCGAGCGAGGCCAGGACGCCGGCCCAGCTCGTCGGCTCGAAGCCCATGAGCGTGCCGACGCCGATCATGACGGCGAACAGGATGAGGTAGCGGACCAGGTCGGCCAGCACCGCACCGATCAGCGGGGCGGAGCGGCCGATGGGCAGCGACCGGAACCTGTCGAAGACGCCCTTCTCGATGTCGCTGTTGAGGTTCTGGCCGAGCGAGACGCTGGCCATGGCGATCGTCTGCCCGAGCAGGCCCGGGAGCAGGAACTGCAGGTAGTCCTCCTGCGAGCCGCCGGCGATGGCGCCGCCGAACACGTAGGTGAACAGGGCCAGGAAGATGATCGGCTGCAGCGTGACGTCGACCAGGGCCTCGGGCGTGCGCCAGGTCTTGATCAGGCTGCGGCGGGCGAGCACGCGGGCCTGCCGCCAGAGGGTGCTGGTGGCCGGGGCGCCGCCGTCGGCGAGCGGTGCCGGCCGGGCGGTACCGGCGGGTGCGGTGGTGAGGGTCATGCCGCCTCCTCGGGGGTCTCGTCGGTGGGCCGGCCGGTGAGGGTGAAGAACACCTCGTCCAGGCTCGGCAGGTGCAGCGAGAGCTCGCTGACCGGGATGCCGGCGGCCTGCAGCCGGCCGACCAGCTCGGGTAGCAGCGAGTCGTCGTCCACCCGGCAGGTGAGCTCGCCGCGGTTGCTGAGCTCGGGCACCGACCGGGTGAGCTCGGCGAGCAGCCGGCGGACGTCGTCGACGCGGGCGGCGTCGACGGGCCGGACGCGCAGCCGCTGACCGCCGACGTGGTGCTTGAGACCGTCGGGGGTGTCGTGCGCGATGACGCGGCCGTGGTCGATGACGGTGATCTCGTCGGCGAGGGCGTCGGCCTCCTCGAGGTACTGCGTGGTCAGCAGCACCGTGGCGCCGTCGGCCACGACGCGGCGGACGACGTCCCACATCTCCTCGCGCTTGGCGGGGTCGAGGCCGGTGGTGGGCTCGTCGAGGAAGATCACCGACGGCCGGCCCACCAGGCTGGCGGCGAGGTCGAGGCGGCGGCGCATGCCGCCGCTGTAGGTCTTCGCCACCCGGCCGGCGGCCTCGGTGAGGTCGAACCAGGCGAGCAGCTCGGCGGCGCGGGCGCGCGCCTCGACGGTGCGCAGGCCGAGCAGCTGGCCGATGAGCAGCAGGTTCTGGGTGCCGGTGAGGTCCTCGTCGACCGAGGCGTACTGGCCGGTGAGGCCGATGCGCGCGCGGACCTCGGCCGGCTCCGCCAGGACGTCGAAGCCGCCGACGCGGGCGGTGCCCGCGTCGGGACGCAGCAGGGTGGCGAGCACCCGGACGGCGGTGGTCTTGCCGGCGCCGTTGGGTCCCAGGACGCCGAGCACGGTGCCCTCGCGGGCGGCCAGGTCGACGCCGGCCAGCGCCTGCGTGTCGCCGAAGCGCTTGGTGAGGCCCTCGGCCTCGATCCCGTAGGTCATGGATGTCTCCCTTCGTCGGCGTCGACGATGGGAGAGGGCGCTGGCGCCGGGCGCACACGGCGCTGACACGGCCCGGCGGGCGGGGTCAGCGCATGTCAGCGGGCCCGTCGTCCGGTGGGACGTCGTCGTCCTCGTCGTCCCGCGGCGGACCCTTGACCAGGGTCCGCCCGTGCTCGCCGACGGGCCCGCGGTCGAGCCAGACGAGGCCGCCGAGGACCGCCGCGAGGAGGAGCAGGCCGAGGACGATCGCGCCGACCATGTCCAGCGTCTCCACGCGTCCGAGGGTGCGCCCCCGCCCGGTGCGGCGTCGAGCCGGTGTCAGCGGCCGCGGGCGGCGTTGAGCCGGGCGGCCTGGCGGGTGAGGTGGTCGCGCTCGGCGAGGTTGGGCGCCTCGTGCGCGGCCTGGGCGTACAGCCGCGCCGCCGTCGCCAGGTCGCCGTCGCGCTCGTGGAGGTGGGCCGCGACCGCGGTGTGGCGGGGCAGCGAGTCGTCCAGCGCCGCGAGCGCCGCCAGGCCGGCGCGCGGTCCGTCGGCCTCGCCGAGGGCGACCGCGCGGTTGAGCCGGACGACGGGGCTGTCGGTCAGCTTCGCGAGTTCGTCGTACCACTCGACGATCTGCACCCAGTCGGTCTCCTCGGCGGTGCGCGCGTCGGCGTGGAGTGCCGCGACGGCGGCCTGGGCCTGGAACTCGCCGAGCCGGTCGCGGGCGAGGGCGGCCTGCAGGATCTCGACGCCCTCGGCGATGAGCGCCGTGTCCCAGCGGTCGCGGTCCTGTTCGGCGAGCGGCACGAGGCTGCCGTCGGGCGCGGTGCGGGCGGCGCGGCGGGCGTGGTGGAGCAGCATCAGGGCGAGCAGCCCCGCGACCTCGGGGTGGTCGATCGCGGCCGCGAGCTGCCGGGTGAGCCGGATCGCCTCGGCGGCGAGGTCGACGTCGCCCGAGTAGCCCTCGTTGAAGACCAGGTAGAGGACGCGCAGCACGGTGGCGACGTCACCGGGCCGGTCGAAGCGGACGTCGGAGACGGTGCGCTTGGCGCGGCTGATGCGCTGGGCCATGGTCGCCTCGGGCACCAGGTAGGCCTGGGCGATCTGGCGGGTGGTCAGCCCGCCGACGGCGCGCAGCGTGAGCGCGACCGCCGAGGACGGCGTCAGGGACGGGTGGGCGCAGAGGAAGTACAGCCGGAGCGTGTCGTCGGCTCCCGACACGGGGCCGGGCGCC
Source organism: Blastococcus sp. SYSU D00669 (assembly GCF_054050715.1). NCBI lineage: Bacteria > Bacillati > Actinomycetota > Actinomycetes > Geodermatophilales > Geodermatophilaceae > Blastococcus > Blastococcus sp. SYSU D00669. The sequence goes on along the minus strand of NZ_JBJGZV010000042.1, from coordinate 24,797 downwards.
GGCTCCTCGTCGACGAGGTCCTCGCGCCGGCGGCGGGCGGTGTCGGCACGGGTGGCGTCGAGGAACCGGCGCCAGGCGACGGTGACCAGCCAGCCCTTCGGGTCGCGCGGCGGGTCGGCCGGCCAGACCCGGACCGCCTCGACCAGCGCGTCCTGCACGGCATCCTCGGCCGCCGCGAAGTCTGCTCCGCGGCGGACGAGGATGCCGAGGACCTCCGGCGTGAGCGTCCGGAGCAGGACGTCGTCCAACGCGGTGGTCACTCCGTGATGGTGGGCGGCTCGGTGAGGAAGGGCCGCACCTCGAGCCACTCGTGGATGGGCTGCCCGCCCGCGCCGGGAGCCGCGGACAGCTCGCCGGCCAGCTCGACGGCGCGCTCGTGGCTGTCGACGTCGATGATCATCCAGCCCGCGATCAGGTCCTTGGTCTCGGCGAACGGGCCGTCGGTGACCGGCGGGCGCCCCTCGCCGTCGTAGCGGACCCAGCTGCCCTCGGGGGCGAGCGCCTGGCCGTCGACGAACTCGCCGGTGCCCTCGAGCTTGGCCGCGAAGTCGTGCATGTACTGGACGTGGGCCGAGATCTCCTCGGGCGTCCACTTGTCCATGGGGACGTCGTTCACCGCCGCCGGGGCGCCGCGGTAGTGCTTGAGCAGCAGGTACTTGGCCATCGTGGTTCTCCTCGGTGCTGGTCGCGGCCCATCGTGACCGCGTGCACCCCGAGGACGGAGCCGCTCCTGCGTTCTCGACATCGCCGCTCGAGATTCTCCCGGCTTCTCCGGCCGGCGGCCCTCAGGTGAACCGCCGGGCGAAGTCGAGCGCCGTCTGGGCGACCTCGCGCCAGCCGTGGTCGATCGTGAGGGAGTGGCCGCGGTTCGGGAGTTTCACGATCTCGGTCACCCCCGGGTTGCGCTTCTGCAGCTTGTAGGCGGCGTTCGCGATCGCCCACGGGATCGTGTGGTCCTTCTCGCCCTCGATGATGAGCAGGGGGCCGCGGTCGGGGTTCTTCGTGTCCACCTTCGCCTCGGTCCACGGGTTGAGGTTGGCGTTGCCCATCTGCACGAGGGAGATGCCGGAGCCGGCGACGTGGTACGTCTCGTACAGCTCCTTCGCCTCCTGCTCGTCGAGGGCGTTCGCCCAGCCGTACCTGAACTGGTCGTAGGTGAGCGTGAGCGCACGGCGGCGCGTGCGGGGGTCGACCAGGAACGGGCCCACGCCCTTGAGCACCGACAGCGGCAGCGGCAGGACGCCGCGGAAGACCCCCGGGTCGATGGCCACCGTGACGGCGGCGAGACCCCGGCCCGCCAGCACCTGCGCCAGCAGGCCACCGGTCGAGTGGCCCATGACGACGGGCTTCCGGTCCAGGGCCTCGATGACCTCGGTGGTGTGCTCGGCGACCTGCTCCAGGGTCTTCCCGGCCACGACCTCCGGCTCGGCCCGGGCGTCGGCGACCGTCTCCGGGTCGTCCGGCCAGTCCGGCGTCAGCGGTGCGTAGCCGGCCTCCTCGTAGAAGGTCACCCAGTTGGCCCAGCTGCTCGGCAGCAGCCAGAGGCCGTGGATGAGGACGACGGGGACGTTGCCCGAGGCGTTGGCCGCCTGGATCTCCCGGTTCTCCCGCTCGGAAATCGAGGCCACGGCGATCTCCCCTCCGGTCAGGTGGAGTCGGGACGGACAGTGTCCCGGTCCGGACGATCGACGGCCAGGGATCGGTGCGCGCCTCCGGGCCCGGCGACCCGCGGACCAGGCGCTGCAGCTCGGCGGCGGTGACGGTGCCCAGCAGCCGACCGGCTTCGTCGGTCCGGGCGAACGCCGGTTCGCCGTCCTCGGGGGTGGTCAGCCCGAGCGCGCCGAGGTGGCGCAGCAGCTCGGCCAGGTGCGCCGGGGTGATCGCCTGCCCGTTCACCGCTCCCGGCGCCGTCGAGGTGCCCTCCAGGGTCTCCAGCGAGGCGGTGATCAGCAGGCGGGCGCGGGCGCCGAGCAGGCCGGCGGCCGCACCGCGGGTGAGCAGGGAGTACATCTCGGCGCGGAGCTGCCCGATCGGCCGCGCGTCCCCGTCGGCCTTGGCGGCGGCCGCGAGGGCGCCGATGAGGTCGAGGGCCTCGGCGGCCTCGGCGGCCTCGGCGGCCTCGTCGGCGGGCAGCCGCGCGCCGAGGGCGACCATGCCCTCCCCGGCCGGCTCGACGAACACGTCGGCGTCCCGCTGCGCCCGCGCCCGGTTCTCCTCCGCCGTCCGCGGGTCCAGTTCCGGCAGCACCTCGAGGATGCGCGACCGCAGCCCGGCGAACGTGAGCTCCGGCGCCTCGGGCAGCACGATCGCCTCCACCCGGCGGGCCAGGGCGGGGGCGGTGTGCACCAGGGTGTCGGCGAGGACCTGCCCGCGCCGCTCGTCCAGCTCACCGGCGGCCAACGCGGCCAGCGTGCGCGGGAGGCGGTCGCGCCAGGTGAACGCCCGCCGCATCCGGTGCGCCGCCGTCCCCGGGCTGACGTGCACCACCGCCCCCAGGTGCGAGGGGGCGAACTCGCTCACCCCGGCAACCTCCTGGTCCGACACCCGCCACAGCCGGGACCGCGCACCCGGCGTGCCGGGTGCCCGGTCGTCGCCGTCGGGTTCGTGCGCGGCGAACCGGGCGATCAGCGCCGCCTCGCGGGCGGCCGCCCGGGCGCGGTCGCGGTCGGTCCGCTGCAGCGGGCGGCGACCTGCTCCTGGGTCATCCACTCCACCGGCACCCGCGCGAGGGGGCCGGCTGGTCGACGAACCAGTCGATCAGCACCCCCTCCTGCACGGAGGTGCCCGCGATCCGCTGCATACCCGCGAGCTACGCAGCGGTCATGACAGTTCCGGGTCGCTGACCAGCACCGATCGGAGAATCAGGCGGGCGACGGTCCCGGGCCGTCGACCCGCACCGAGTGCGCGGCTCAGCGCCGGTCGCCGTCCTTCCTGCCGACGTGCTCGTCGGCGAACTCCCGCGCCTCGGCGATCTGGTCGGCGTGCTTGCCGCCGGTCTTCTCGTCGAGGAACCCGGCCGCCTTGTCGAGGCCGTCGTCGCTCTTCTTCTCGCCCTCGTCGCTGTCGGGGCGGTCGGTCAGCTGCTGGCCGAGCTTGCCGAAGTCGACCATCGCGCTCACCCCCGAGCCGAACCGTAGCCCAGCAGCGCGGCGAGTCCGAGCGCGCTGCGCGCGGCGTACGGCATGCGCCACAGGCCGCCGTGCACCGCGTCGTGCGCCTCGTCCTGCCACGGGTGCTCGTGCGCCGGCCCGCCGCCGGTGTGCAGGTCGTGCACCAGCAGCGCGGCCATGAGCACGTTCGACGTCGACGGCTCGAACACCTCGACCCCGAAGCGGTGCGCCCCGGCGTAGGCCGCGGCGAGCGCGCGGTTCTTCACCACCGACCGCGTCCGGGTGGGCGGGGCGACGTTCATCGACACCGTCGCGCCGGCCGCCCGCGCCGTCGTCGCGCGCCACCGCTGCAGCCGCTTGGCCAACGCGTAGTTCGGGCCCTGCTGGGCGACCAGCACGTCGCTGATCCCCGGGTCGGCGCCGGGCACGTAGGCACGGCGCAGCAGCCGGCCCGCCGACAGCGTGCGCAGCGGCCGCGACACCAGCTTGGCGCGCCCCGAGCGGCCGTCGTAGGCGCGCACCGAGTGGGCGACGGCCTCGGCCGGGACGGCGAACACGTCGGTGGGCGTCGCCAGGAAGGCCAGCGCGGTCGACGGGTTCGCCTCCTGCATCCGCAGCGTCAGCGCGTCGACCGCCACCGACACCCGCACGTTGGCCGCGCCGTCGGCGTAGACGTAGTTGCCGAGCACCGGCGTCCCCGGCAGGCCGGCCAGCCAGTCCCCCACCGCCGGCACCTCGGTGACCAGGTCGGCGCCGGCGTGCCCGGCCACCTGGCGGTCGTCGGGGTCGCCGCCTGAGGTGACCGGCAGCAGCAGCATGCCGGCGTTGCGCCGCGCGGTCTCGACCACCCGCTGCCACAGCGGCGGCCGCGGCAGGTCGACGCCGGCCACCCGCGCGCCCCAGCGCAGCAGCGACGGCAGCGGGCCCATCTCGGCGCCGGCCCCGAGGACGGCGACGGTGTGGTCGGGCAGCCGCAGCCACTCCGGGTGCGCCACGACCGCCCGCACGGCCTCGGCCGCCGACGGCTCGAGCACCCCCGCCTCGGTCCACGCGTCCAGCCGGCGCAGCAGGTCGTCGCCGCGCAGCCGCGTGCCGCCGTAGGGCAGCGAGAACTCCTCCTCGCGGGCGCCGGTGCCGCGCACCTCGACGGTGTCGAGCGACCGCGGCGAGGGCGTGGCCGCCCAGCGGTCGAGCACGGTCTCCTCCCCGTCGGGGAGGACGACGCACATCCGCTCGTGCAGGGACGTCAACCCTGCCGCGGCGATCGTCCGGGCGGCGTCGCCGGAGGCGAGCCCCGCCTCGACCAGCCGCCGGAAGTGCACGAGGTAGCCCGCCCGCCAGTTGGTCTCCTGCTCGGCGGCCAGCGCGCCGGCGGGGTCGACCGGCCGCAGCGCGTCGGCCACCACCGCCCGCCCCAGCGCGGCGGTGCTCCGCCGTCCGTCCGACCCGGCCGGGAACACGACGCCGGTGTCGTCAGTCATGCGACTCCCTCTCCGTGGCGTCCCTCGCCGGCGGCGAACCGCGCTGCCCCGGGCAGCGCGTCGACGGCGAGGGCGACCTGCCCGTGGCGGAACTCGTCGGCCAGCGCCGCGGCCTCGTCGAGGCCCTCCTGCTCGAGCAGCGAGGCCCGGTCGCCGCGCAGGCACGTCTGCGGGAACGCGGCGAGCTGCCGGGCCAGCCCCTGCGCGGCGGCGAGCGCCTCGCCCGCCGGGACGACGCGGTTGGCCAGCCCGATCGCGAGCGCCTCCGCCGCGTCGACCGGGCGGCCGGTGAGCACCAGGTCCATCGCCCGGCTCGCGCCGATCAGCCGCGGCAGCCGCACCGTGCCGCCGTCGATCAGCGGCACGCCCCACCGCCGGCAGAAGACGCCGAACACCGCCGTCTCGTCGGCGACCCGCAGGTCGCACCACAGCGCGAGTTCGAGCCCGCCGGCGACGGCGTGCCCGGCGACCGCCGCGATCACCGGCTTGGACAGCCGCAGCCGGGTCGGCCCCATCGGCCCGTCGCCGTCGGGCTCGGTGCGGTTGCCGGTGGGCGTGCCGACCGCGCGCAGGTCGGCCCCGGCGCAGAACGTGCCGCCCTCGCCGTGCAGCACGGCCACCGCTGCGCCGTCGTCGGCGTCGAACGCCCGGAACGCGTCGGCCAGCGCCGCCGCGGTCGGCCCGTCGACGGCGTTGCGGGCGTGCGGCCGCGACAGCCGCACCGTGGTGACCGGCCCGTCGCGCTCGACGGTGACGGCGTCGGTCATGCGGCCGGCGCCCCCGCTTCGAGCCAGCGCAGCAGCGTGCGCACGCCGTAGCCGGTGCCGCCCTTGACGATCTCGCCGTCGTCGGAGCCGGCCCGCGCGGTGCCGGCGACGTCGAGGTGCGCCCAGGGCAGGTCGCCGGCGAACGGCCGGAGGAACAGCGCCGCCGTGCTGCTGCCCGGGTTGCCCGGCGCGTTGTTCGCGTCGGCGACCGGGCTCTCGAGCAGGTCGACGTGCTCCTCGGGCAGCGGCATCCGCCACATCGCCTCGCCGGCGTGCCCGCCGGCCGTGGTCAGCGCCTCGGCCAGCCCGTCGGAGTTCGTGAACAGCCCGGCGGTCTTCGCGCCCAGCGCGATCCGGATGGCCCCGGTGAGGGTCGCGATGTCGACCAGCGCGGTGGCGCCGAGCTCGAGCCGCGCGTAGGCCAGCCCGTCGGCCAGCACCATGCGCCCCTCGGCGTCGGTGTTGAGCACCTCCGTCGTCCGGCCGCCGACGTGCCGGACGACGTCGGCCGGCCGGTACGACGACCCGGACACCGCGTTCTCGGCCGCGGGGACGACGGCGGTGACCGCCACCGGCAGCCGCAGCCGGGCGGCCGCGTCGACCGCGGCGAGCACGGCGGCGCCCCCGGCCATGTCGGTCTTCATCTCGCGCATGCCGGCGTTGGGCTTGATCGACAGCCCGCCGGTGTCGTAGGTGATGCCCTTGCCGACCAGCACCGGGTGGGCCGCGGGGGCGCCCGGGGGCCGGTAGGACGCCACCACCACGCACGGCGGTGTGGCCGAGCCGCCGCCGACCGCCAGCACCCCGCCGAACCCGCCGGCGCGCAGGTCGTCGACGTCGAGCACGTGCACGGTGACGTCGTCCAGGCCGGCCAGCCGCTCCCCCGCCTCGGCGGCGAGCCAGCCGGGGTTCTTCGTGTTGCTCGGGGTGTTGACCAGGTCGCGCGCCCAGGCGACCGCCTCGGCGGCGACCTGCCCGGCGCGGGCGGCGGCGACCACGGCCGGGTCGTCGGCGTCGGTGGCCACCACGACCACCTCCGGCAGCCGCGGCGGGTGCGGCTTCGAGGTCTCGCGGAAGCGGTAGCTCGCCAGCAGCGCGGCCTCGACGGCGACGCGCACCTCGTCGGCACCGGCCGGCGCGACGGTCGTGTCGAGCGGCAGCACGAGCCGGCGGGCGCCGTGCTCGGCGAGGGTCTGCGCACGGCGCACCGCGGCGGCGGCGTAGCCGCGCACGTCGGGCAGCGTGGCGTCGCCGACGCCGACCGCGACGACCGAGCGCGGCCGGCGGCCGGGCACGGGCACGTCGGTGAGGCCGCCGGGCTTGCCGCCGTTGCCGGTGTCGGCCAGCACGCCGGCGAGGAACCCGCGGTCGACGTCGGCCGGCAGCCAGGCCGGCAGCGCGCCGCGCGTCCCGACCGGGACGGCGAGGACGTCGTCCCCGGTCAGGGCCGGGAGGGTGCTCTGGACCTCGACCCGCGGCAACGGCGCGGCCCCGGTCGCCGGAGTACCGGCGGCCGGGGCCGTGTCGTCCTGCGCGGGGCTGCCCGGGGGCAGGCTCGCGGAGGGAGTCAGCTGGTCGCGCCCTTCAGGGCCTCGGACAGCGCCTGCGCCTCGTCCGGCGACAGCTCGACGACCAGGCGACCGCCGCCTTCGAGCGGTACGCGCATGACCAGCCCACGGCCCTCCTTGGTGACTTCGAGGGGACCCTCACCCGTGCGCGGCTTCATGGCCGCCATGCGTGCCTCCTTCGCCGGCCGTCCGCATCTCCTCCGAAGGAGAGCGGGCGGCGTCCGTCGCTGCAGTGCTCCGGGTCAATGATCCCGTATCGGGAGCTTCCGTCCAACACGAGCCCCCTCAGGGGGTCGCCCGGAAGCAGGACGCCACGTGGTCGTCGACCATGCCCGTGGCCTGCATGAGCGCGTAGGCGGTGGTCGGCCCGACGAAGACGAAGCCCCGTTTCTTGAGCTCCTTGGCCATCGCGGTGGACTCCGGGCTGGTCGCCGGGACGTCGGCCAGCGTGGCCGGCCGCGGCCGCGGAGCGGACGGCGCGAAGGACCACAGCAGCGCGTCGAGGCCCTCGGGCAGCTCCCGGGCGGCGCGGGCGTTGCGGACGGCGGCGGTGATCTTCGCGCGGTTGCGGACGATGCCCGCGTCGGCCATCAGCCGCGCCTCGTCGTCCTCGGTGAACTCCGCGACGGCGTCGATGTCGAAGCCGGCGAACGCGGCGCGGAACGCCGGGCGCTTGCGCAGGATGGTGATCCACGACAGGCCCGACTGGAACGCCTCGAGGCAGAGCCGCTCGAAGAGGGCGTCGTCGCCGTGCAGCGTCGTCCCCCACTCCTGGTCGTGGTAGGCCACGTACTCCGGGGTGCTCGTCGCCCAGGCGCAGCGCTCTCGTCCGTCGTCCACGCCGGGCACGCTAGCCAGTAGGTGCGACGGGACTCAGGGCACCGCCGCCTCCACCGGCTCGGCGACCGGCCGGGGCGCGTTGCGCCGGGTGGCCAGCACGCAGCCGACCAGCACCAGCGGCAGGCCGAGGGCGATGCCGAGGGTGAACGGCTCGTCGAGCAGCAGCACGCCGAGCAGGACGGCGACCGCCGGGTTGACGAACGTGATGACCAGCGCCCGCTGCGGCCCGACCTCGCGGATGAGCAGGAAGAACACCGCCAGCGCCAGCGCGGTGCAGACGACGCCGAGCGCGACCACCGACAACAGGGCCGACGGCGGCGCGGCCACCGCCTCGCCCAGCTGCGGGACGGCGAAGGGGGCGTAGACGGCCGCGGTGACCGTCAGCGCGATCGCGCTGGCCGCGACGCCGGGCACCTCCGGGAGCCGGCGGCTGACGATCATCGGCGCGACCGCGTAGAAGACGACGACGAAGGCGACCGCGACGATCGGCAGCAGGTGCGCGCCGCCGACGTCGAGGCCGAGCAGCGCGACGATGCCGACCACGCCGATGGCCATGCCGAGCAGCCGGACGGGGGTCAGCCGGTCCTCGTCGCCGACCACCCGCGCGGCGACGGCGGCGACGAAGGGCACGGTGGCGATGAGCAGCCCGGTGAGCGAGCTGGTCAGGGTCTGCTCGGCGTAGGAGAGCAGCAGCCAGGGCGCGGTCATCTCCAGCACGGTGAAGGCGAGCAGCGGCTTCCAGTGCCGCAGCGCCGGGCGGACCCAGCCCTTCGCCAGCGCCCACGGCAGCAGCAGCGCGGCGCCGACGACGCACCGGCCGAAGACGACCATGACCGGCGAGAGCTCCTCCACGGCCACCTTGATCAGCAGGTACGGCACGCCCCAGATGACCGACATGGCGACGAACAGCACCCAGCCCCGACGACTCACGGGCCCGATCCTCGCAACCGGGAGCCCCGGTCCACGTTGCGCATTCCTGCCGGAAAGCGCTGGGATCGTGCCCGTGGACCCCGAACAGCGCTTCGCCGCCCTGGTGGAGGCCCTGTCCACCCGGCCGGGCGTCGGGCCGCCCGGCTCGAGCGGGCGGCGGGGGTTCGGCTCGGCCGCGCTCACCGTGCACGGCTCGATCTTCGCGATGGTGGTGGGGGGCGCGGTGGTGCTGAAGCTGCCGCGGCACCGGGTGGAGGGCCTGGTCGCGGCGGGGACCGGGCTGCCGTTCGCCGCGGCCAACGGCACCCCGATGCGCGAGTGGGTCGCCCTCGACCACGGCACCCCGGAGTCCGACCTGGCCCTGGCCGAGGAGGCGCTGGCGTTCGTCGGGGGCTCTTAGGCTGGTCCGCGTGGACTGGCCGGCCTACGCCTCCTTCGTCGTCCTCGCGACGCTGCTGGTGCTCGTGCCCGGCGCCGACTTCACCGTCGTCGTCCGCAACGCGCTCGTCGGCGGCCGGTGGCGCGGGTGGTGGTCCGCGGCCGGGGTCGCCAGCTCCAACGTCGTCCAGGGCGCGGCCGCGGCGGCCGGGCTGGCGGCGGTCATCGTCGCCGTCGAGCCGCTGTTCCAGGCCATCCGCTGCGCCGGCATCGCCTACCTGGTCTGGCTCGCCGTCCAGGCGCTGCGCTCGGCGGTGCGCGGCGTCTACCCCGACACCCCCGACGAGCAGCCCGCCTCGGGCGCGGCGCTCGCCGGCTGGCGGCAGGGCTTCCTCTCCAACGTCACCAACCCGAAGGTGCTGGTCTTCTACCTGGCGGTGCTGCCCCAGTTCCTCGGCCCGGACGCCCCGGTGTGGTCGCTGCTGCTGTACGCGGTGACGCACGCGGCGCTCAGCCTGGCCTAGCTGGTCCTGCTGGTGGCCGTCATCGCGCGGGCGCGGCGCTGGCTGGCCCGCCGGCGGGTGCGCCGGTCGCTGGACGCCGCGACCGGCGTCGCCCTGCTCGGCTTCGGCGCCCGGCTGGCCACCGAGCGCACCTGACGGTGCTACTCCGGGCGGCTGAACAGCCAGGCGGCGAACGCGAGCAGCAGCCCGCCGGTGCCGGCCACGACGACGACGTCGAGCCAGACGGGCACCGTCCAGGAGCCCCACTGCAGCGCGATGTCGGCCTCCTGCGTGCCGTCGACCGAGCTGAGCACCACCCGCCGCACGGCGTCCACGCCGTAGGTGACCGGGTTGACCAGGGCCAGCACGTGCAGCCAGGCCGGCAGCGCCGCGCTCACCGGGAAGAACGCCCCGGACAGGAACATCAGCGGCGCGAGCAGCAGCTGCACCCGCGGCATGATCGTCTGGATCTGGTCGACCCGGACGGCGAGCACCAGGCCCAGCGCGGTGATCGTGAACGCCACGAGGAACAGCAGCAGCACCGTCACGAACACCACCAGCGGCGCGTACGGGACGCCGACGAGCGGGGCCAGCGCCAGCAGCACCAGCGCCTGCAGCGTGGCCACGGTCGCGCCGCCGAGCGCCTTGCCCAGCACGATGCTGGTGCGGCTCACCGGCGCCACCAGCATCTCGCGGAGGAAGCCCAGCTCGCGGTCCCACACGATGGAGATGGCCGAGAAGACGGCGGTGAACATCACCGAGGTGGCCAGCACGCCCGGGAACAGGAACGTCGAGTAGTCGGCGCCGCCGAACCCTCGGGCGCCGAGCGTGGCGCCCAGCCCCTGGCCGAGCACGAACAGGAAGAGCAGCGGCTGCGCGAAGGAGGAGAGGATCCGCCCGCGGTCGGTGCGGAAGCGCAGCAGGTCGCGGTACCAGACCACCTTCACCGCGCGCAGCTCGTGCCGCAGCCCGCGGGCGGCGACCTGGACCGGTGCGATCGTCGTCGTCATCGCCGTCCTCCCATGGCCCGGGCCATCCAGTGCGGGCCGGCGGCGGCCTGGCGGTCGGCCATCCGCGCGCCGGTGTAGGCGAGGAAGACGTCGTCCAGCGTGGGCCGCGAGACGCTCACCGAGCGCACGGTCAGGCCGAGCTCGAACAGCCGCGGCACGAACTCCTCGCCGTCGGGGGTGAGGACGACCAGCGCGCCGCCCTCGCGCGTGGTCTCCACGCCGAGCCGCTCCCGGACCAGCGCCTCCGCCGCGTCGTCGTCCGACGTGACGACCCGCACCCGGTCGTGGCCGACGCTGGCCTTGAGCGCCGACGGCGTGTCCAGCGCACCGATCCGCCCGGCGTCGACGATCGCGATCCGGTCGCAGCGCTCGGCCTCGTCCATGTAGTGCGTGGTGAGGAAGACCGTGATGTCCTCCTCGGCGCGCAGCTGGTCGACGTAGCGCCACAGCGTGGCCCGGGACTCGGGGTCGAGGCCGATCGTCGGCTCGTCGAGGAACAGCACGCGCGGCGAGTGCAGCAGCCCGCGGGCGATCTCCAGCCGCCGCTTCATGCCGCCGGAGAAGGTGCGCACCTTCGAGCCGCGCCGGTCGGTCAGGCCGACCATCTCCAGCACCGTGTCGATCCGCGGGCCGACGGCGGCCTTGGGCATGCCGTAGATGTCGGCGTGGAAGCGGAGGTTCTGCTCGGCGGTGAGGTGGTCGTCGAGCGTCGTCTCCTGGAAGACCAGGCCGATGTGCCGGCGGACGTCGTCCCGCTCCCGGACGACGTCGAAGCCCGCCACCCGGGCGGTGCCGGCAGTGGGCCGCAGCAGGGTGCAGAGGATCTTGATGGTGGTCGACTTGCCGGCGCCGTTGGGGCCCAGGAAGCCGAACACCTCCCCGGCCCGGACGGCCAGGTCGATGCCGCGGACCGCCTCCACCTCGTCGTAGGTCTTGACCAGCCCGCTGGCCTCGACGGCCGGTGGCCGGTCGACCGCGGCATCACCCGTCGGGCTCCCTAACGCCGTTAGAGTCACTCCCGCAGCGTCCTCTAACACCGTTAGAGTGTCAACCGTGCCACTGTCCCGGAAGGACGTCGTCCGCGCCGCCGTCGAGGTGCTGGACGACGAGGGGCTGCCCGGGCTCACGCTGCGCGCGGTGGCCGCCCGGCTGGGGGTGAGCGCCCCGACGCTGTACTGGCACGTCAAGGACAAGCGCCACCTGCTCGACCTGGTCGCCGAGCAGGTGCTGGCCGAGGTGCCGGACAGCGCCCGCGCCCCGCGGGAGGGCGAGTCGGTCTGGGAGTGGCTCGCCCAGAGCATCCGGCTGCGGCGGGCGCTGCTGCTCGCCCACCGCGACAGCGTGCAGGTGGTCGCCGGCAACCGGCCCACCGACGAGGCCCTGCCCGGGATCGAGAGCACGCTGCGCGTGCTGGTGGCGGCCGGCCTCGAGCCGGGCGAGGCCGTGCGCGTGCTCACCGCGCTCGGCTCCTACCTGCTCGGGGACGCCCTCGAGACGCAGGCGGCCCAGGACCGCCCGGCCGAGGACTTCCCCACCGGCGACCGCACCCGCTTCCCGCTCATCGGCGCGGCCGCGTGCACGGTCGGCGACGACGACGAGCGGTTCGAGGAGGGCCTGGCGCTGATGCTCGACGGCCTGCGGGTGCGCCTGGAGCGCCGCGCCTCATCAACCCAGGTTGACGAATCCCCGTCATCAACCTAAGTTGATGACCGTGGATCCGGGAGCGCTGCCGGGCCCGGAGGACCCCGAGACCGCGCTGGCCGCGGTGGTCGCCCTGCGGCGGCTGGCCGGCCGGCTGGAGTCGGCCGCGGTCGCCGAGGCGATCGCCCGGGGCTGGACCTGGGCGCAGGTCGGCGAGGCCCTCGGGATCAGCGCCCAGGCCGCCCACAAGAAGTTCGCCGCCGAGGTCCGCGCGCGCCGCGGCCGATGAACCGGGAGGTTCCCATGGGACTCGTCGACGCCGTCCGCGACGTGCGCACGATCAAGCAGCTGCTCACCGGCGCCGAGGCCGAGGCCCGCGCCGCCGGGGAGGACCTGCCCGGCCCGGAGCACCTGCTCCTCGCCGCGGCCGCGCTGCCCGACGGCACCGCACCGCGGGCGCTCGTGCAGGTGGGCGTCGACCAGGCGCGGCTGCGCGCCGCGGTCGAGCGGGCGCACGAGCGCGCGCTGGCCGCGGTGGGGGTCGACGCCGGTCCGGTCGACGACGGGCTGCAGGCACCCGCGGCCGGTCCGTTCCGGTCGACGCCGCAGGCGCAGCAGGTCTTCCAGGAGGCCGTCCGGCTGGCGAAGTCGGCCCGGCCGGCGCGGCTGCGCGGGGCGCACGTCGTCGCGGCGGTGTGCGACCTCGAGCGCGGCACCGCAGCCCGGGCGCTCACCGAGCTCGGCGTCGACCGCGCGCAGCTGCGTGCCGCCGCCCTCGCCGAGGTCGGCCTGGGCTGACCCGGCGGCGGACGGGGCCTCAGCCGGGGTAGGTGCGGGCCAGCTCGGCGAACCGGCGCAGCGACGCCCGGTACCCGGCGCGGATCACCGGCGCGACCAGCGGCCAGCCGAGCCGGCCCAGCGCCCCGAGGGGCAGGTCGACCTGCTCCGACCACACGAACGTCGAGTGCTCGCCGCGGGGGTGCACCTCGAAGCTGCCGGGCCCGCGCACCACGCGGCCGGTGTGCAGCACGTCGACCCGCGTCGGCGGCTCCCAGCGGGTGATCTCGAACGTGTCGACGACGCCGACCCGCCGGCCGCGGGGCAGCCGCGGGCCGGTCACCGCGACCAGCCGCCCGCCGACGCCCCGCGCCGGCCCGACCACGGGGCGGACGTCGGTGCCGAGCATCCACTCCCCCTGCCGCACCCAGTCGGTCAGCGCCGCCCACACCCGCTCGGGCGGCGCGTCGACGTCGATGCTCTCCACCAGCTCAGGCACCGGCGTGCTCCTCGTCGTCGCCGCCGCCCGCGGGCTGCTCGCCGTCGTCGTCCCGCTCGGCCAGCCGGGCCCGCAGCGCGGCGATCTCCTCGTCGCGCTCGTCGAGGGTCTGCGCGAACTGGTCGATGAGCCAGTCCACCTCGGTCATCCGGTAGCCGCGCAGCGCGACCGAGATGCGCAGCGCGCGGACGTCGTCGCCGACGACGGGCCGGTCGTCGGGCAGCTCCACCGGCGAGCGGTCCAGCTCGGCCGGCGGCTGCGTCTCGCCGCGGCCGAGCAGCACCGAGCCGCCGAGGAAGAGCAGGCCGCCCACCAGCAGCACCCCGACGACGAAGAGCACGAACGAGAGCACGTCAGGCCTCGACCGGCCCCCCGGCCGGCATCTCGTCCATCCGCGCGGGGGCGCGCATGCCGCCGCCGTTGTCGCCGGCCGCCGCGCGGGCGGACTCGGCCTCCTGGATGACCCGCACGATCTCGTCGACGTCGTCGGTGACGTGCAGCAGGTCGACGTCCCCCGGGCTGATCGTGCCCTGCTCGACGAGCGTCGTCCGCACCCAGTCGACCAGCCCGGTCCAGTACTCCGAGCCGTAGAGGATGACCGGGAACCGGGTGACCTTGCGGGTCTGCACCAGGGTGAGCGCCTCGAACAGCTCGTCGAGCGTGCCGAACCCGCCGGGCAGGATCACGAAGGCCTGCGCGTACTTGACGAACATCGTCTTGCGCACGAAGAAGTAGCGGAACGAGATGCCGACGTCGACCCACTCGTTGAGCTCCTGCTCGAACGGCAGCTCGATGCCCAGGCCGACCGACAGCCCGCCGGCCTCCGAGGCGCCGCGGTTGGCCGCCTCCATCGCACCGGGGCCGCCGCCGGTGATGACCGCGTAGCCGGCCTGCACCAGCGCGGCGCCCAGCTGCACCCCGGCCGCGTAGTGCGGGTGGTCGCGCGGTGTGCGGGCGCTGCCGAACACGCTCACCGCCCGCGGCAGCTCGGCGAGCAGCCCGAAGCCCTCGACGAACTCGGACTGGATGCGCAGCACGCGCCACGGGTCGGTGTGCACCCAGTCGGTCGGCCCGCGCCGGTCGAGCAGCCGCTGGTCGGTCGTCGTCCCCTGCATCGTCGGGTCCGGCTCACCGCCCCGCAGCATGATCGGGCCGCGGTGCCGCGTCGGGCGGGGACGGCGGCCGTCGGGTGAATCGGTCATGCACTGCTCCCGGACAGGTAGGCGGTGAGGGCGTCCTCGACGGGCTGGAGCGCGTCGACGCGGACGTGCTCCTCCCGGGTGTGGGCGAGCTGCGGGTCGCCGGGGCCGTAGTTGACCGCCGGGATGCCGAAGGCGGCGAACCGGGCGACGTCGGTCCAGCCGAGCTTGGCGCGCGCCGGGCGGCCGACCGCCGCGACGAACGCGGCGGCCGCGGGCTCGCCCAGCCCGGGCAGCGCCCCGCCGGCGTTGTCCACGACCTCCAGGGTGGCCCCGGCGGCGAGCGCGTCGGCGAACACCTCGCGCACGTGCGCCTCGGCGGCGTCCTCGTCGCGGTCGGGTGCGTAGCGGAAGTTCACGGTGACCCGGCAGACGTCGGGGACGACGTTGCCGGCCACGCCGCCCTCGATCCGGACCGCGTTGAGCCCCTCGCGGTAGGTGCAGCCGTCGATCTCGACCCAGCGGGCCTGGTAGGCGGCCAGCGTGGCGAGGACCGGCGCGGCGCCGTGGATCGCGTTGACCCCCAGCCAGCTGCGGGCGCTGTGCGCGCGCCGGCCGGGCACCTCCAGCACGGCCCGCAGCGTGCCCTGGCAACCGGCCTCGACCTCGCCGTCGGTGGGCTCGAGCAGCACGGCGAGGTCGCCGTAGAGCCAGCCCCGCCGCTCGCGGGCCACCCGGCCGAGGCCGTTGCGCGCCGACTCGACCTCCTCGTTGTCGTAGAAGACGAACGTGAGGTCGTGCGCCGGCTCGGCGCCGGGCACCCCGAAGCGGCCGGCCAGCCGGAGCATGACGGCGTCCCCCGACTTCATGTCCGAGGTCCCGCACCCGTGCAGGACGCCGTCCGCGAGCCGGCTGGGCACGTTGTCGGCGATCGGGACGGTGTCGAGGTGCCCGGCCAGGACGACGCGGGTGGGCCGGTCGAGGTCGGTGCGGGCGAGGACGGCGTCGCCCACCCGCTCGACCTCCAGGCCGCCGAGGTCGCGCAGCGCCGCCTCGACGGCGTCGGCCAGCGCCTGCTCGCTGCCCGACACCGACGGGACGTCGACCAGGGCGCGGGTGAGCTCGAGGACGTCGGCGGAGAGGTCGAGCTTCGCGATGTCACCCACGACCGCCGAGCCTACGGGCGCCGCCGGGCTCCGGCCGGAGGACTCCCGGTGCGCCTGGGTAGCGTCGTCCCCCGTGACGAACGCCGCCGCAGCGACCGCCTCCGCCTCCGGCGTGGGCCTGGCCACCGTGACCGTCGACGGGACCGTCCTCGACGTCTGGTACCCCTCCCCCCGGCTCGGCGCCGACGACGGCCCGACCGGCACGCACCAGATGGGCACCCTCGAGCTCGGGAGCGCCCTGGGGCCGGACTACTCCGGGCTCGTGCGCAGCGACGAGGCCCGCGGCGTGCAGGTCATCCCGGTGCACACCAGCATCGCCGACCTCTCCGCTCCCCCGGCCGACACCTACGACGTGTGGCTGCGGCTGCACCTGCTCTCGCACCGGCTCGTCCGGCCGCACGGGGCGAACATGGACGGCGTCTTCGGGCTGCTCACCAACGTGGCCTGGACCAGCGCCGGGCCGGTGCCGGCCACCGAGGTGCAGGCCCGCGCGGCCCGCATGCGCGCCGCCCACGGCCACGTGACCGTCTTCGGCGTCGACAAGTTCCCGCGGATGGTCGACTACGTCGTCCCGGCGGGGGTGCGGATCGCCGACGGCGACCGGGTGCGGCTCGGCGCGCACCTGGCCGAGGGGACGACGGTCATGCACGAGGGCTTCGTCAACTACAACGCCGGCACGCTCGGCCCGTCGATGGTCGAGGGGCGGATCAGCGCCGGCGTCGTCGTCGGCCCGGACAGCGACATCGGCGGCGGCGCCTCGATCATGGGGACGCTGTCCGGCGGCGGCAAGCAGGTCGTCTCGATCGGCAGCGGCTGCCTGCTCGGCGCGAACGCCGGCATCGGCATCTCCCTAGGCGACGGCTGCGTCGTCGAGGCCGGCTGCTACGTGACGGCGGGGTCGCGGGTGACGCTGCCCGACGGGTCGGTGGTCAAGGCGCTGGAGCTCTCCGGCCGCGACGGCCTGCTGTTCCGCCGCAACAGCGTGAGCGGCGCGCTGGAGGTGCTGCCGCGCACCGGCAGCTGGGGCGAGCTCAACGCCGCCCTCCACGCCAACTGAACCCCCGCTTTCGGTGCGGAAAGCGGAACCGCTTTCCGCACCGAAAGCAGTGGCCCTAGGCTCGCCGCCACTCGTGGACGGAGGGCACCCATGGCCGGGATGCAGCACAAGATCCTGCTGGACGAGTCGCAGCTGCCGACGCAGTGGTACAACGTCGTCCCCGACCTGCCGAGCCCGCCACCGCCACCGCTGCACCCCGGCACGCTGCAGCCGGTCGGACCGGACGACCTGGCGCCGCTGTTCCCCATGGAGCTCATCGCCCAGGAGGTCACCGGCGACCGCTACGTCGACATCCCCGGCGAGGTGCTCGACGTCTACAAGCTGTGGCGGCCCTCGCCGCTGTACCGGGCGCACCGGCTGGAGAAGGCGCTCGGCACCCCGGCGCGGATCTACTACAAGTACGAGGGCGTCTCGCCGGCCGGCTCGCACAAGCCGAACACCGCGGTGCCGCAGGCGTACTACAACGCGCAGGCCGGGGTCCGGAAGCTGACGACGGAGACCGGTGCCGGCCAGTGGGGCACCGCGCTGGCGTTCGCCACCTCGCTGTTCGGGCTCGAGTGCGAGGTGTGGATGGTCGGCGCCTCCTACGACCAGAAGCCCTACCGGCGGATCATGATGCAGACCTACGGGGCGCAGGTGCACCGCTCGCCGTCGGACCTCACCGAGGCCGGCAAGGCGATCCGCGCCGGCGACCCCGAGCACCCCGGGTCGCTGGGCATCGCGATCAGCGAGGCGGTCGAGGTCGCCGCGCAGGACCCGTCGATCCGCTACGCCCTGGGCAGCGTGCTCAACCACGTGCTGCTGCACCAGACGGTGATCGGCGAGGAGGCGCTGCTGCAACTGGCCGCGGTCGACGAGCGGCCCGACGTCATCGTGGGCTGCACCGGCGGCGGCTCGAACTTCGGCGGCCTGGCCTTCCCGTTCCTGCGCGAGAAGATGGCGGGCCGGATGTCGCCGACGATCCGCGCGGTCGAGCCGGCGTCCTGCCCGTCGCTGACCCGCGGCACCTACGCCTACGACTTCGGCGACGCCAGCGGCATGACGCCGCTGATGAAGATGCACACCCTCGGCCACCGGTTCGTCCCCGACCCGATCCACGCCGGCGGGCTGCGCTACCACGGCATGTCGCCGCTGCTGTCGCACATCTACGAGCTCGGGCTGATCGAGGCCCTCGCCCTGCCGCAGACGGAGTGCTTCGCGGCGGCGCTCCAGTTCGCGCGGACCGAGGGGATCGTGCCCGCGCCCGAGCCGACGCACGCGCTGGCGGCCTGCATCCGCGAGGCGCTGGCCTGCAAGGAGTCGGGCGAGGAGAAGGTCGTCCTCACCGCGCTGTGCGGGCACGGCCACTTCGACCTGGCCGCCTACGACGCCTACCTGTCGGGGCGGATGGTCGACGAGGACGTGCCCGACGAGCGCTTCGCCGGCCCCCTCAGCGAACTCCCGAAGGTCCCGCTCTGAGGGGCCTGACGGTGCTCCATCGCGATCGAGCACGGGTGCTTGATCGCGATGGAGCACTCAGGTGAGGTGGGCGGGCTGCTGGGCGGGGACGTCGAGGTGCTCGAGCAGCGCGACGACGAACTCCTGCGGGCGCTCGACGTGCGGCGAGTGGCCGACGTCGGGGAGCACCACCTCGCGGTAGGCGCCGCCGGTGGCCGCGTACCGGTCGAGCACGGCACGCGTCTGGGTGACCATCGGCTGGGGCGGGAACTCCTCGGCACCCGGCCACCCGGGGACGGCGCCGAGCGAGCCCAGGAAGGCCAGGTCGAAGGCGGAGGTGTCCGACACGATCTGGTCGGCGTCGCCGCGGATCCACAGGACCGGCGGCTTGAGCTCCAGGTCGACGATGCCCGAGAGGTCGCAGACCGTCGGCGCCATCGTGTTGAGCACGCCCCGCTCCCCCGGGGCCGCGCCCGGCCACGTCCCGGTCGCGACGGCGTCCCCCGGGTAGTGGTCGACGCCGGTGCGCGTGCTGTTCATCGAGGCGACGAACACGTCCTCGAGCTGGGGGTCCAGCGGCAGCGAGCCCGGCGCGACGTAGAACGCGCGCAGGATCGACCGCGGGCTGGTGGGGCTGTCGGCGGTGGTGTCGCCGGCCGCGATGGCCGCGACGAAGTCGGGGTTGGCCGCGCCGGCACCGGAGCCGCAGCCGTCCTCGTGCACACGCCGCCCCTCGGCGCCCGCCGTGCCGCCGAAGCCGTAGGGCGAGACCGGGGCGACCAGCGCCACCGAGGCGACCTGCTGGGGGTGGTCGAGCAGGTGCTGGAGGACGACGCCGGCGCCCATGCTCCAGCCGACGAGGTGCACGCGGTCCAGGCCGAGGGTGTCGACCAGGGCGGCGACGTCGTCGGCCCAGTCGCGCAGCCCGCGGCGGGCGTCGATCGGCAGCGGGTCGGTGTCGCCGTAGCCGCGGAGGTCGACCGCCAGCGCCCGCACCCGGCCGGTCTCGGCCAGGGCGAGCAGCGGCTGCTGCCAGAACAGCGACGAGCTGACGTTCCCGTGGACGAACAGCACCGCCTCCCCCGGGCCCGCGATCTCGGTGCCCTCGGCGGCCAGCACCTGCTGGGTCAGCCGGGGGGTCTCGATCCGGGTCGCGGTGATGCCGGGCAGCAGGTGGTCGCTCATGCGGGCTCCTCGTCGGTGGACGGCGGCCCACCGTAACGACCGCCGGCGCCGGGCGACAGGTGTCCGGCGCGACCTCCTCGGTGCCCGGGACTGACAGCTTCCGCACCTACAGTCGACGGTGATGAGCCCCGCACGCACGGTGACCCGCCGCAGCTCGGCCGGCCCCCGCAGGAGGACGGCGGCGCGACCGGGGGTCCGCCGCCGTCCGGTGCGCCGGGCGGCGAAGGGCCGCGGCAAGGGCTTCTCGCTCCGCAGGCTGAAGCCCGCCCAGTGGTGGCCGCCGCTGCTCATCGCGCTGGTCGTGCTCGTGGGGTTCGCCTGGGACGCCGACGGGCAGGACGTGCCCGTGGCCACCGCCCAGTGCACCCTCCCCGCCACCGGCATCACGCTCACCGCCGAGCAGATCGCCAACGCGCGCACCATCGCCCAGGTCGGCTGGGACCGCGGCCTGCCCGAGCGGGCCGTCGTCATCGCGCTGGCCACCGCCATGCAGGAGTCGCGGCTGCGCAACCTCGACTACGGCGACCGCGACTCCCTGGGCCTGTTCCAGCAGCGGCCGTCGATGGGCTGGGGCACGCCGGAGCAGGTGCAGGACCCGGTCTACGCGGCCGGGAAGTTCTACGACGGCCTCGTCCAGGTCCCCGACTGGCAGACCGGCGAGCTGACCTTGGTCGCCGACGCCGTTCAGCGCAGCGCGTTCCCGTATGCCTACGGCAAGTGGTCCACGCTGGCAGAAGAGCTGACCGCCGGCCTCCAGGGAGGCGATCTGCCGTGCAACCCCTGACCCGGAACTGTCGGACGCTCGGCGCAGCATCGCCTCGTGAGCGGGGTCGGCGACAGCGAGCACGCTGGTCGAACTTCTCTCGATCGCGATGAACTGGTCCGCCTGCTCTCGAGCGGCTTGACCCCGGAGCAGGTCGGAGCCCTCTACGGGCGCAGCGCGGACTCGGTGTGACTGCTCGCACGCAGGTGGGATCTGGACCCGCGCGCCTTGAGAGCTCGCGCGATCGGACTGGCTGCCCAGCACCCGGACATCGCGGCTTCGTTCGTCTCGGTGGTCGATGGAGCGCCCTCGCACTACGGGCCTCAGGACCTTCTCGCCGGTAGCGGAGCACGCTGCCGCTGGCGCTGTCCCGATTGCTCCGAGGAGTGGGTGACCTCGGTGGCGAATCGAACGAAGCGTCGTTCAGGGTGTCCGGCATGCGCGCACCGACGAGGGATCCGCGCGGCTCGGGAGCGACCGGCGAAGACGCCGGCCCTCAGCGTGATCTCGGAGCACCTGGTCCGGGAGTTCGTGGCGAACCTGACGCGGCCGGACAGGAACGTGCACAGCACCCCGAGCGGATCCCACGACCGGATCGTGTGGCGGTGCCGACAGGGGCACGAGTGGCAGACGGTCGCCCGACAGCGCGTGAAGTACCGGACGCAGTGCCCTGTCTGCCTGGCCGGGCTCTGGAGCAGCCGCCTGGAGCACCAGGTGGCCGAGCTCGTGCAGCTCGCGACCGGCCTCGAGGTCGTCGTGGGTGCGCGCCGCCCGAGGTTCGACCGCTCAGCCGTCGAGAACGTCGACCTCCTCATCGCCGGAGCCGACCTGCTGTGCGATCTGGACCCGACCAGGTGGCACGGCGACGACGACTCCGTGCGCCGAGACCTCCGCAAACTGGAGCGCTTCGCCGGCGAACGGTACGTCCGGGTGCGTCCACCGGTCCTCGGCCTGCTCCCAGCTTCTCGTGCCGCCGCCGGGCAGCAGGTGCTGCTCACCTCCGACACCGAGGAGGACCCCTGGCTCTGGGCGACGGCGGTGATCGAAGCCCTGCAGCGGTTCTGGCCGCAGGTCCGACTGGACGTTCCAGACGCGGAGGCACGAGCCGCTGCCCTCGTCCGCGGAGACCTGCGATGGCGACGGCTCCGGTCAGGAAGTCGCGAGCGAAGTCTGCTCTCCGAGCACCCGTCGATCGCGGCGCAGCTCGTCCAGGTCGTGGACCGCCCGGAGCTCACCGCGGCCGAGGTGGCTCCCTCCGGGGACGACCGGGCTCTCTGGCGCTGCCCGGACTGCGGGCACGAGTGGGAGGCCAGGATCGCCAACCGCACGGTTCTGGGGACCGGCTGCCCCCCGTGCTCGTACCGCCGCGGTGCAACCAAGGGAGCACGGCCAGCCCCCGGCCGGAGCTTCGGAGACCTGCATCCCGACCTCGTGCGGCACTTCGTCGAGGACCAGACCAATCCCGGGCTCGGCCCCTACGATCTCAAGCCCAACAGCATCGACCGGTGCCGGTGGACGTGCCCGCACTGCGGGCGCCCGTGGACCGCCACCCCGCAGACCCTGCACAACAAGCCTCGAGCCGGATGCCGGGAGGGCGGTCCCTCCA
This sequence comes from Blastococcus sp. SYSU D00669, assembly GCF_054050715.1. NCBI lineage: Bacteria > Bacillati > Actinomycetota > Actinomycetes > Geodermatophilales > Geodermatophilaceae > Blastococcus > Blastococcus sp. SYSU D00669. Next base: position 2,940 of record NZ_JBJGZV010000042.1, on the reverse strand, counting down.
GGAGCGCGGAGGGGCGACGCGGCAGGCCCAGACCGCCCGATCCGGGCGAAAGCTTCGCCGACCGGAACCCAGGGCTCGTCGATCAGTTCCTCGAGAACATCACCCACCCTGGTGTCGGCCTCGACCAACTCCGCCCCAGCAGCCGCGCCATGTGCCTCTGGCGCTGCCCCCACTGCGGGAGGCCGTGGCAGGCGCGGGCGACCGCCAGGACGAGCAACCCGACGGCTGGTTGCCGTCCCTGTGCCCTCGCACGTCGGCGGACGAGCTCTAACGCCAGGAGGCGCTGACGAACCCGACTCACAGCAGGACGGCGGCGACGGCGAGGCTCTCCTCCTCGACGCCGAGCCCGTCCTGCGCCGACCAGAGCGCCGACGTCACCGCGTAGACCGCCGTCCAGGCCCGGGCGCGGTCGGCGTCGACGCCCATCGCGGGGCAGACGAGCCCCAGCCGCCGCTCCAGCAGCGCCGCCAGCCGGGCGGGCTCGCGCGGCAGCGTGCCCAGCGGGTTGAGCATCGCGACGGCGACGTCCAGCGCCGGCTCGGCCCACACCCCGCGCGGGTCGATCGCCACCGCGCCGTCGCGACCGCGCAGCACGTTGCCGTGGTGCAGGTCGCCGTGGCAGAGCACCGGCGTGCCGGCGGTGGCCAGCAGCTCCTCGCGCAGCCGGGCCGCCGCCGCGGTGAGCCGGGCCGGCAGCAGCGGGTGCCCGGCGGCGAGGTCGGCCAGCTCGGCGGGCTCGACCGCGGTGGCCGGCCGCACCCCGACCGCCGCGTGCAGGGCGCGCGCCACCGCCCCGAGCAGCGGGAACGCCTCGTCGTCCGGCTCGCCGTCGAGGTCCGAGCCCGGCCGCACCCGCTCGAGCAGCAGCGCGACGGCGTCCGGGGAGTCGAGGCCGGCCACCAGCAGGCGCACCGCTCCCGACCCGCCCCAGGCGCGCAGGATGCCCGCCTCCCGCTCGACGTCGCGGTCGGCGTTGCGGATCCCGACCTTGAGCACGACCTCCTCGGTCCCGCGCCGGCCGGGGGCGACCCAGTGGTAGTCGGCGGGGAAGGGCTCGTCGAGGGCGAGCCCCCACGCGCGGGCCCGCTCGTGCACCAGCGCCGGCAGGCGGTCGCACCACTCCGCGCCGTGCGCGCCGTGCAGCGCGGTCATCGCCGTCCGCAGCCGGGGCGGGACGACGACGCTCACGCGGTGAGGCGCTCCACGGCCGCGTCGATGCGCTCGTCGGTCGCGGTCAGCGCCAGGCGGACGTGCCGGGCGCCGGCCGGGCCGTAGAACGTCCCGGGCGCGGCCACGATGCCGCGGTCGGCCAGCCAGCCGATCGTCGTCCAGCAGTCCTCGTCGCGGGTGACCCACAGGTAGAGCCCGGCCTCGGAGTGGTCGACCCGCGCGCCCGCCGCCCGCACCGCGGCCAGCAGCTTCGACCGGCGCGCCCGGTAGCGCTCCTTCTGGTCGGCCACGTGCGCGTCGTCGGCCAGCGCCGCGGTCATCGCCGTCTGCACGGGGCCGGGTACGAGCAGCCCCAGGTGGCGGCGCACCTCCCAGGCCCGCCGCACCAGGGAAGGGTCGCCGGAGAGCAGGCCGGCGCGGTACCCGGCGGCGGTCGACTGCTTCGACAGCGAGTGGACCGCGAGCAGGCCGCTGTGGTCCTCGCCGGCGACCGACGGGTGCAGCAGCGAGCGCGGCTCGACGTCCCAGCCGAGCGTCACGTAGCACTCGTCGGCGACGACGGGCACCCCGTGCGCCCGCCCCCAGGCCGCCCAGGCCCGCAGCTCGTCGTCGCCGAGCACCCGTCCGTGCGGGTTGCCCGGCGAGTTCAGCCAGACGAGCACCACGCCCGTCGCGTCGTCCGGCGGGACGTCGGAGCGGCGCACCGCCAGCCCGGCCAGCACCGCGCCGACCTCGTACGTCGGGTAGGCGACCTCGGGGACGACGACCGTGCCGCTGCCCTGCAGCCCGAGCAGCGTGGGCAGCAGCGCGACCAGCTCCTTGGAGCCGACGGTGGGGATGACCGAGGGGTCGGGGCCCTGCGGGTCGGCGACGACGACCCCGAGCCGCCGGCGCAGCCAGTCGGCGGCCGCCGTGCGCAGCGCCGTGGTCCCGAGCGCCGTCGGGTACCCGGGCGCGTTGGCGCCCGCCCCGAGGGCGTGCTCGAGGACCGCGGGGGTGTCGTCGACCGGCGTCCCGATGGACAGGTCGACCACCCCGCCGGGGTGCCGGGCCGCGCGGGCCCGCGCCTCGGTGAGCGCGTCCCAGGGGAAGTCGGGCAGCCGGCGGGCGGCCGCTCCGGCGTCAGCCCTGGTCAGTGGCCCTCGCCCTGCGGCGGCAGCGCGGCCACCAGCGGGTGGTCCTTCGCGATCTTGCCGGTCTTGGCGGCACCGCCGGGGCTGCCCAGGTCGGAGAAGAACTCGACGTTGGCGTTGTAGAAGTCCTTCCACTTGTCCGGGACGTCGTCCTCGTAGTAGATGGCCTCCACCGGGCAGACCGGCTCGCAGGCGCCGCAGTCCACGCACTCGTCGGGGTGGATGTAGAGCATCCGGTCGCCCTCGTAGATGCAGTCCACCGGGCACTCGTCGATGCACGCCTTGTCGAGCACGTCGACGCAGGGCTGGGTGATGACGTAGGTCACGGTGGGTCCTCCCGGGGCGCGTTGTTGCCGCCATAAGTATCACCTGCGCGTACCGCCCCGGCACGACCGGTCCGCGTCTCCCCCGGAGGGGTGGCCTGCGCCGCACCGGCTTCACGTGGCGCGCGCCACTGCCGAAACGGTCCGCGTGACCAGGGCCCGGCACGACGGCGCACCGGGGGCGTTCCTCCGCCCGCCGGTGCCGCGTGCCGCCCTGCCCGGCCGCCGGGCCGTCCTGCCCGGTTCGCCGTACGACGCGCAGGCCGCGCTGGACTCCCTGCTGCACCGGCTGCGGGTGGCGCTGGGCGCCACCC
>NZ_JBJGZV010000041.1:0-50318 GCF_054050715.1 Blastococcus sp. SYSU D00669 | reverse complement strand
TGTTATTTACTTAGTGGTGGGACTTTTAGTTTTTGTTGTTCATGTACTAACTTTAGGGTTGATAATGTGGGGGGCGGCGGCCCCCCCCCCCGCCCGCCCCCCGGTTCATTTCCTGGCAGTGCAGAGGACCCTGACGTCGCAGGACGCGCAGCCAGCGCCTGGCTTAGGGTGAAAGCGTCGCTGCCGAAGATCTGTAAGGACGGTCGCCACCTTGGCCTCGGCCGCAGTGATGGCAGGGCCGGCCACGTCGACGACCTCACGCTGTCCCTTCTTGAGGTCGTGCACGTACGCCCCGCGTACGTCGAGCCCTTCTCGCCGCCCTGCGTCCGCGTAGACCTGCAGCTGGAGGTCGTGGGCGCCCTCCTCGCCGACGGAGGTCTTGTAGTCGACGATCGCCAGACCGGTCGTCACGCCGCCCTCCTGATCGAGGATGACGTCGGCCCGCCCGGAGACGATCGTGTCCCCGAGGTGCAATTCGAAGGGGCGCTCCGTCATCCAGACCCGGTGCAGGTCCGACTGGTGATCGGCGATGTACCGGTTGACCAGCTTGCGCGCAGCCTCCTTCATCTGGCGATGCGCTCCCTTGTTGGCCGCGGGAAGGAACAGCTCGTCGTCGAGGATCTGCTCCACCGTCGCCGGGTCGGGAGCCGTGCCGGTCTCCTTGGTGTGTTCGGCGATGGTGCGCATGACGTGGTGGACGGCCTTCCCGTAGCCGAGTTCCGGTGCCAACGTCGGCTGGAAGCCCAGGACGTTGCGCAGGCGGTAGGCGAGGCCACAGGCGTCGAACGCGGCCAACTCGCTGAACGTCACCTGAAGCAGGGACTGCTCATCCGCGTCGGCGCTGCTCAGTGACGGGACCTGCAGCGGCGGGACCGCCGACAGGCCGTTCGGCACCTCGTCCCAGTAGGCCGAGCTACCGACCGCCTTCGTGGTCACCCGTTCGTGCCGGGAGAGTGAGAGCCAATCGCGGGCACGGGTCGTCGCCACATAGAAGAGTCGACGCTCGTCGGCGTCGGAACCCTCGTACCGGTCCGCGTCGAAGAGGTCTCGGCTGATCAGCCAGGACCGCACCTTGCCCGTGTTGGCGGACGGGAAGCGCCGCTTGGTGAGTGAGGGCACGAAGACGGCCGGCCACTCGAGGCCCTTGGCGCTGTGCACGGTCGTCAGGTCGACGGCGTCGGTGCTGACGTCCGGTTCGCCGTCGAAGCCCTCGTAGGCGCCATTCGCGTAGTTGATGATGTGGATGGCGAGATTTCGGTAGTACCACGGGCCGCCGACCTGGCCGCCGACCTGCTCCCCGGGCTTCGACTCGTCCGGGCGGGCCCGCCGTCGGACGGACTCGTAGTCGGTGAGCAGGGTTGTGAAGCGAGCGAGAGTGCCCAAGGCTGCGATGAAGCGAGGATCGTCGTGGCTCCAGTGCTTGCAGCCGAGCACATCGAGGAGCTGGTAGAAGTCCCGGACGAGGTCGACCTGCCGGTCCGGCGTGTCGACCGCTGACTTCCACTCCCGCAGGAGTGTGCGTACCCGGGCGGCGGTGTCCCGGGTGAGTGCGAACGTCCGTGTGTACTCGGCGACGAGCCCGTCCTCGGTGATGGTCTCCGACTGGACGCCGAATCCGGCCGGCCGGTAGTCGTAGTCCACGAGCCAGCAATAAGTCTTGCCCAGGACCTCCGCTTCCGGGCGGTCGAACAGTCCGGTTCGACCGGCCGGCTGAACAGGGATACGCGCGTCCTCCAGTGCCGTCAGCAGCGCGCGGTAGCTGGTGCGGCCGCGGACCAGAATCGCGATGTCCTTGTAGGCCAGGCCGCCCGCATGCAGTCGGTGGATGGACTCGGCGATCTCGGCGGCTTCCTCGTCCTCGTACTCCGCGAACCACTTGACGATCTCGCCGCCCATGGGATCCCGGGTGGCGGTCATGGTCTTGGGAAGCCTGCCGGGGATGGACCTCGCGAAGGCGTCAGCAGTCTCCACGATGAGCGGGCGGCTGCGGCGATTCTCGGTGATCGTGAAGGTCGCGACACCGGCATATCGGTGCGCGAACGAGGTGATGTTCGAGACGTCCGAGCCGCGCCAGCCGTAGATCGCCTGGTCGTCGTCACCGACCACCACAAGGCTCACGTCGGGACCGGTCAACGACTGAATCAAGGCCTCCTGCGCCGGGTTGACGTCCTGATACTCATCGACGATGAGGTGCCGCAGGTCGGCGAGGACACTGGCACGGACCTCAGGGCGTTCAAGCTCTGCCACCGCACGGGCGATCTGCTGCCCGTAGGTCAGGAGTCGGTACTTCTCGAGCGAGTCGTAGTAGCGCTGGAGCACGCTGCGGAAGGGGTCGTCGAGCTGCTCCGGACGAAGCAGCTCGTTCTCAGCGACGTCGAGATTCGGGAGGAAAGCCCGGATCGACTTGAAGAGGGTTCCCTCGAGCTCCTTGATGCCGAGCCTGTTGCTCTCCCGAATCAGGAAGGCGGTGAGTTGGTTCTCGTCAAGGACGTCGTAGGTCTCGTACCGGGGCACGTGGGTCTGCAGCAGGCGGAAGCAATAGGCGTGAATGGTGCCGACGTAGAGGCCGCCCAGCTGGTCCAACGCCTGCGACCCCAACCGTTCGGCGACCCGCGCGCTGATGCGCTCCTTCAGCGAGGCTGCCGCGCGCTCGGTGAAGGTGAATGCCACGATCGCGTTCGCCGGCGTCCCCTCGGCCAAGAGGTCCGCCACCCGTTGTGAGACGACCTCTGTCTTGCCGGCTCCGGCGCTGGCGATGATCTGAATGTGTGAGCCGCGGTGCTTGACCGCGGCCAGGGACTGTCCCTGAAGGACGGGCGACGACAAGAGAACCACCTAGGAAGAGATGCACGGTTGCGTCCGAACTCGGGGCCGGCGCGAGGTTAGGAACGACTGCAACAGAGGGGCGAAGAAGGCGGTCAGGTCGGCCGCGCCGCGCCTCTTGCGCCGATGGCCGCCGCCACATTCGGCGCGAGGGACCAGCCGCGTTCGGCGATACCTCGGCCTGCGGCGCGGACCGCATCCGAGCGTCTGCCGGTCGGCGGCCCGGCTGGAGTCGTGTCCCAGTCATGATCTGGTGGGAGCAAGTCGTGCAGCCAGCGCTCGTACGCCGCGGCATCGTCACGGAAGAAGCCGGTCTCGGCTTCCGGTGGGAGGCCGGCGGTGGTCAGGTTGAGTACGCGGGCCAGGTCGTTCACCGCACTGGCCTTGGGGCCCCCCTCGCCGCCCACCGCCTGCAACTGGTCCACCATCCCCAAGGCCAGCGGACGGCACCGGACCAGTGGCCGGTGCAGGTAGCTGTTGGGCATGTCCTGACGGAAGAAGAGAACGCGCACGGGCTCGTAGTCGTCGCCGTCGCGGAAGAGCTCAGCGCCCCACCAGAGACGGGCCAGCGCCTGTTTGTGCACCGGACCGAACCACCGATCCCGCGCCACCCCGCCCGACCCGCTCCAGCGGTAATCGACGTAGTCGTGGTAGCGCAACGCGAGCCAGTGCCACACGCCCCGGTCGCCGGCTTCCGAGCGGGTGAGTCGGAGAGCCGAGTGCAGCCGCGGGGCAAGCCAGGCGTCGGAGTCCTCCGGGGAGGCCCAGCGTCCTCGCTCCACCAGACCGGTCACATATCCCATGAGCCGATCGACGGCCTCCACGTCCACCGTCTGCCCGCGTCTGTGGACGATCTCCTCGACATCCTCGATCCGGGCATCCCCCTCAGCCAGGCGCTCCCGCTCGAAACTGTCGAGTTCGCGCACGTACCGGGACAGGGCCACGGCCATCAGCGGACCTCCTCGGCGAAGGTGACGATGTTCTGGTTGAGAGACACCAACTCGCCGATGGCGAGGTCGAGCTCCGTCCACAGATCTCGGAGCTGAGCGGCTGAGCCTTGTGCCGTCCACATGCGCGTGTAGAGCTCGTGAACGTCAGTCACAGAGCGCATCACCTCAGCCACCGCCTCACAGGATTGCCTCAGTACGGGATCCTGTGGGGGCACGGCCTCCTCGCCCTGGGAGTTCAGGACGAGATCCTCGACGGCTGCCTGGACCAGCGTCCGGGTGAGCGTGGCAGCGATGAGGGTCGAGAAGGTGTCCCGCAGCCGACGCCGCTCCTTTTGAGCGTGCTCGTTGAGCAGCAGCTTCTGGAAGTGCTTCTCCCCGCTGTTCAGGTAGAGGACAGGCGTGGCCCCCTCGAGCGTCACCGCGAAGGGAGCGGAGGAGTAGGCACGGCAGACGGGCGGAGCTTCGGCGGATGCGAAGTCGACCCACTTGCTGGTGACGGGGGTCCGGGCGGGTGAAGTCGGAGCCGCCCCGGCCTCGAGCACGACGCTCCAGGACGTCGACGTCCCCCGCAGAAGCGGTCGGCCCGTGTCGTCAGGGGCGGTGAGGCGCGCCTCGAGCGTCATCACGCCGCCCAGCTCGGCGCGCCGGGCTCGAAGCAACCCCTGCCAGTGGCCGTCCTCCACCTCGTGGAGGACGGCGGGGATGCGGCTGTTGGTGCTGCCACTGGACAACACCGCGTGTGCAGTAAGCGGTATTCCCTCGAGTGCGGGTGGCCGTGAGTCGCTCGTCGACAGGTCGAGCCCCAGCTCGATCTCCGCCCAGTCGCTCTCGACGCTGTCGAGGTGAACACGTGCCTGGCCGCTGTCGGCGACGTCCGCGTCCAATCCGTCCAGGTGTACCGCGACCACGTCGAGTTCGAGCGGCCGCAGGTACTGGGGCCACGGGAAGCGGGCGGTCACGCCTCGACCTCACGCATCTTGGGACCGGTGGGTCCGGTCAGGATGTCGACGACGGACAGTTCCGCCGGAATGGGGAGGTCGGCGACCGATGATCCGCGGAATCGCGCTTTCAGCTTCCTTCCCCGGGGCTGGCCCGGCATCTCCACGAGTCCACCGTTTGTCGTGCAGCCGTCGACGGCAGTCAGCGCGCCAGACCACTTGACCGGTAGGCGGCCGCCGTCCAGACCGACCAGAACCAGCGTGGGCTCGAGGGACCAGCCTTGATCGCGATTCTTCGCCTGCACCTCGACCTCGACGTCCCAGCGGCCGTCCGTCACGGACCAGTCGACGATTTCGATGGTCGGCTTCCGGGGAGCGCCTCCAGGCGTCTCGTCGCCGGGCGAAGGACTGCGCAGGAAACGTAGGTGACGGAGAACGCTCTGCGGCCCCTTGCCGTCCGGTGTCGGGACAACGTCGAAGAGCTCGTCCAGAACGTCCCGGACTCGCGTCTCGATGGCTGACAGGTTGGGTACCCACGGCGCGACGTAATGGGCCGTCAGGTTGACCTGCGAGGCCTGGTAACGCCCGCGGCCTGGAATCCACCGGTCGTGGGCCGGCGGCTCGGCGAAGCGCAAGAAGTCGTCGGCGCGGAGATCGTCCGCTGTGGGCGCTCCGGGGGCGACGGCAGCGCCGGCCACGACGAAGGCGTGGTAGCGGCGCCCTTCGTATCGCTTGTCGATGGTCTGCACGACCATCTCGGGCTTGCGGAACAGGCAGACACGATCCTCGAGGTCGTCTCGCTTCTCGTCGGAGAGCGTCACGACAAGGCGTGCCTCATGCGTGAAGCGGTCATGCTGATCCCCGGTTCGCCGCCGCGAGATCTCGATGGGCAGAGGACGGACGACGACGTCGTACGGCTTCTCCAGGACCTGGTCGACCCGACCGGCGTCGTAGCGCCGCAGGGCATTCACCAGTTCGGTGTACTTCTCGGACGGGTCCACCACGGCGTCGGCAATCAGCGATCCGTTGTCGACGTGCCTGATACGCACGCTCATGCCACCGCGGGTAAGCAACGGCCAAAAGCTCTCCTCGATGCCGTCCCGGAGACCCCGGCTGAGCCGTTGGACCACGTCAGCCGTGGTCTCGCCCTCGATCAGTGGGTTGTCGGGGTCGTAGAAGGCGAGCACGAGCGCCGAGGTGCCGGGGCGGTCGTCCTCACGGAGGAGGTGCAGACGGCGGACCAACTCTTCGTCGTCCCACGTGCTCCGGGCCGCGCCGTCCTGATCGGGGATCCCGAAGTACCCGCGTCCCTGGAATGCCTCACCACCGAGGCGATGGACGGTGCCCTGGTTGACCCCGAAGACACGGTTGAACCGCCGACCGTCCACGGCGTGCTCGGGGGACAGGACGCTGTTGAACAAGACGGTTTGCAGTCCGCTGAAGCGCCAATACACGGCCTTACCCAGGCCGAAGGAGCCGCCCGAGGCCTCGTCCTTGCCGCTGAAGAGGTCCAGTCGGCAGAGCTTGATGAAGTTGCCGTAGTCCTCCTCCTGCGTTCCGGCGTCAGGGAATTCGGGCCCGGTCAGCCCCCGACATCCGTAGTCGTCGATGCGAAGAAGGACGAGGCGGTCGGACTGGTCCAGGGCCTCGAGGCCCGCCCGGATCTGACCGGCCGCGACCGCGGCGCTCGCGCCGGCGGTCATGGCTTGGAGGTGCGGACGTAACACCGCGCGCCAACCGAGGGCCTCTTCGAAATCGTGACGCGCCGCGCCGCTCAGCGTGATGAGCGTGTAGACCAGGTCGGCAGACCGCCCTGCTCGAGCGTCGGCGGAGTTCTGGCAGCTCTCCCGTGCCAGGGACGCGAGGCCGGCATTCACCGTCCACTGATTCGCGTTCCCGTAGTTGCCGTAGGTCTTGCTTTGCTTCTCCCACGTCCACCGGCAATCAGTCATGCGTGACTTCCCCTCGTGCAAACGACCGCTGTGCACCGCCGCTCGTCCCAGCGCGCGGGAGCGCGATCCCGCATCCGCGACAGTCGAGGGGGTCGGCCCTTGTGTCAGGCCGGCTCGGTGTGACACACCTCAATGCGACGACAGTGTTCCGATTCTCTGGACGCCCGTCGAGCCTCGTCTGGGTGAGACGGGACTTCTGTCATCAGTCGTGGCGGACGAGTCGGTTGTTCGGCAGCGGGCACTACGAGACGCGAGGTGCTAGCTGAGATAGCCCTTGAGGTGCCTGGCGATCGCGGCAGCGAGGCCGACCGGAACGGCGTTCCCGATCTGGCGAGCAATCTCGATCTTGGAGCCGCACCATCGGTAGTCGTCCGGGAAGTCCTGAAGCAGTGCGGCCTCGAGATGTGTGATCACCCGGTTCACTCGAGCGCTCTCGTCGACATCGTCCCACTGCGGATGGAGGTACCGGCCCTTCTCGGGCTTGAAGAACTCGGTGCGAATGGTGAGCGACGGCGCGTCCCACATCATGCGGCCCATGACGTCCGTGGTGCCCTTGGGCTTGTTCCGCCAGCAGTCGGACAACAGGTGATCAGGCAGGTCGAGGCGCCCCCTGCCAGGTCTGATGCAGTTGTAGCGATCAAGTGATGTCTGCGTCGGGTTGCGCCCGAAGTGCAGGTCGAGCCATTTGAATTCGCCGGGAACGGTGCGACCGAAATGCTCGGTGACAGCCTCGGGCAGGTGGACCGTTGCGGGATGCTCGGGCAGGCCGGCAATACGATCCCGGACTGTGCGCCAGGGCTCGGTCGTCAGGCTCCCGACCTTGCTGTGAGTCGGTGCCGGCAGTGGGATGTCGCCTATCCGGGAACCGATGATCACAGTTCGAGGCCGCTTCTGCGCCACGCCATAGTCCGCGGCGAGCAAGACGTCGTGAGTCAAGGTGTACTCGGCGAGCAGCCCGCCGTCGCATTCGTCAAGCAGTAGTTGAAACTCTGAGCTGCGGCGGAAACGATCGACGTTCTCGATGACGAAGACTCGGGGTTTGGCTCGCTCGACGAAGCGGAGATACTGCTTCCACAGCTTGTTCCGTGGATCGTCGATGTCCTTGCTTCCGAGATTCGAGAACCCTTGACATGGAGGGCCGCCGATGATGACGTCGGCCTCAGGTATGTCGGCATTGGGGAAGTCGGCGATATCCCCGCAAAACACATGTTTGCCGAAGTTGGCTTCATACGTGGCAGCGGCGTATAAATTGTGCTCGACTGCTTGCACGGGTCGGAAGCCCTCTTTGACGAACCCTGCGGTCATCCCACCGCAGCCGGCGAAGAGGTCGATCATCGTGGGGGAGTCGGGCACGGCGTGGATGCTAAGGGGCCACGCCGACAGGACCTGGACCGGCGCCGCCGGATCGGCGTGTGCAGAGCTTTGAGTGGTTCGACGGGCGGCCGTGTCATGTGTGAGCCGGATTCTTCTACCGCTGTGGGACGGCAGGGGATGCTCGGCGGCGTGCCAGACGTGCCGCTCCCGAGCTCTCCGGCGGTCGCCGCCCGCATGAGCAAACAGGCGCGGGCGGATACCGCGCCCGAGATGGCACTCCGACGCCTTCTGCACGCTCATGGCCGGCGGTACCGGGTCGGGTGGCCGGTACCGGGTATTTCGCGCCGCAAGATCGACATCGCCTTCACGCGGGCGCGGGTAGCTGTCAACGTTCACGGGTGCTTCTGGCATGGCTGTCCCCTTCATGCCACGTGGCCGACGTCCAACGCTGCTTGGTGGCAGCGCAAGATCGAGGCGAACCGAGCCCGAGATGCCGACACACGCGCACACCTCGAGAGTCTCGGCTGGGTAGTTCTCGAGGTCTGGGAGCACGAACCCCCGGAAGCCGCTCTTGAGCGGGTGCTGGAGGCGCTCGACAAGGACCGGGCGTGACCTATGTCGGCGCGTCGGCGCATGGCCTTGTCGGCAGCGCCGGCTAGTTTCATGACGTGCGGGGGACTGTCTGGACGTTCTTGGATCTCTTCGCGGGCTGTGGAGGGTTGACCAGGGGCTTCCTCGACCATGGTGTCTTCGCCACTGTGGGGGCGGTCGAGCTCGACCGTGCCGCAGCCGCCACCTATGCCGCCAACTTCGACCCTCATGGCGAGCACACCTTTGCCGGTGACATCGCCGACTTCCGCGAAGTGCCCCAGGTCGACGTCGTTATCGGAGGGCCGCCCTGTCAAGGCTTCTCGGCCCTTGGAAAGAAGAACCCCGAGGACGCTCGCAATCAACTTTGGCGTGAATTCGTCAGGGTGGTGCGCCAGGCCGACGCGCGCATGTTCGTCTTCGAGAACGTAGACCGCTTCGCGCGGACCCCCGAATTCGAACTGCTTCTGGGCTCCGTTGGAGAAGGTGGCGAGTTGGCCGGCTTCAGCACGCAGGTTCTCCGGCTGAACGCCGCTGACTTCGGTGCACCTCAGAAGCGGATCCGAACCATCGTGATCGGGTCCAGAATCGGCGTGGTTCAGGGTCCGGAACCTACCCATGCGAAATTCTCGGAGAGCGGCCTACCTCGCTGGCGCAGTTTGCGAGAGGCATTTCTCGGCGGTCCCGTCGTCTTGCAGCCGGACGTGCGCGAGACCTGGCTGCCCGAGAGCACCACCGACTTCCGGGGTGCTCCGATCGAGGGTGCGTTCAAGCTGTACGACCTGCACGTCACTCAGAACTACGACCTGACCTCTCAGATCAGGTATGCCCACATCGCTCCTGGCCAGGGACGGTTCCAGCTCCCTGAGCAACTTCAATATCCATGCTGGCGTCGACACACCAAGGGTGCTGGCGACGTCCTGGGCCGCCTGCGCTGGGACGAGCCTGCCGTCACGATCCGAACCGAGTTCTTCAAGCCGGAGAAGGGGCGCTTCCTGCACCCACAGTGGGAGAACGGCGGTGAGCAGATCAACCGCGCGCTCACCCATGCCGAGGCCGCGGTCGTGCAGGGCTTCGACGAACGCCACGTCTGGTGCGGTACCAAGGCCGAGATCGCCCGTCAGATCGGCAACGCAGTGCCCCCACCATTGGCGCGGGCGATCGCCGCAACCCTGGCGGAGCGCTTGGCGTCCTGAGGCGCGGCTGTCACGAGGGGCTCAGTACTCCTCGTCGTCGACCGAAGGACGGGGGAACCACTCACCCAGCGGCACATAGCCCAGGTACATGTAGTCGTCTTCCCCGCGGGGCCCGAAGAGTTCCCTGGCCTCATTGATGTAGATGGCCCCACCTCCGGGCTTGTGTTCGGCCCATTGGCGCACGTGCAGCTCGCAATCGGCCAGGTAGGCGCTGAGGTACTCCTTCAGCTCGGCGCTGTTCGCGATGCGTCGTTTCGCATACACGTCCTTGCCGGTTGCCGCGAGCGTGTACCGCATGCCGACCCGGGGACCGTCCCATCGATCTCCTGGTCGGAGCCCTCGTGGAGCCGCGGCGGAAAGGATCCGTCCTTCTGACCGGAACTGCAGAGCCTTGTCGTAGCGACCCGCGTACAGCGTTCGTCCATCCTTCTTGAGCAGGACGTGCTGCCACTCGTTGATCCCGACCCAAGCCGGACGGTCAACGCCGAGGCACTGCCGTGCCATCGCGGCGAGTTCCGGGTGCGGGTCGAGGCCCACCGCCCGAATCTCGGCCCCGTCCCGGAAGACGACCAGCTCGACGCTGCCGTCGGGCATGACCCGATACCGGCCGTTCCTCTTGCTGAGGGTCGGCTCAAGCCATGGGTACTCGCGTCCTGCAGTACTCGTGCCGCTCTGTTGCAACAACTTCAGCCGACCCTCCGCACTGCTTCCTCACGGATAGCCGTGACCAGCTCGCCGAAGAATCCGGGGGTGTGGTCGTCCCCGACCACGAGTACGCGATCCAGCAGGACGTTGCTGTTCTGGCACGACGTCTCGGCGACCAGGCTGCACCCGTGGCAGGCGGCAAGGTTGAGGCTGTTCAGGCCCTGGCCCTGGCTCTCGCGGCAGACCGGGTCGGCCGAACACCAGGCTGCGCTCTCCAGCGCCGCGACGACGCTGCGGGCGAGCCGTGGCTCCTCCCCTTGGCGTACCAGTCCGCCCAGGGTGCCTTCCGCGTCGCCCGCCGCCGTGTAGACGAGCAGCCCGGCCTGCCCGGCCGGCCCCTCGGACGCGTACACGCGCTCCCGCAGCGACGCGGCGGAGTAACCGCAAGTGAACGCCAGCTGCCGCATGAGCAGATGGGCGAACGTGTGGACGAGAAGGAACCGCGGGCTCACTGTGGTGAGACGCGAGCCCAGGAGGCTCTCCTGCCGTCGCTTCTCAAGCTTGGCGGCGCGGTCCAAGACCTCCGGCTCGTTCTCCCAGTGGGCAACGGCGTCCTGGTCGAAGGACAGGAATATGCCTTCCCCAAACGACTCGACTGCCGGCAGCCACCGTTCCCGGATCCTCGGTCCCAGGTCCACGGGCACAAGGTCGGCGTCCAACGCATACCGCCTGAACCCGTGGAGCACCCGGACCTCGCGCAGCCGGTGGACTAGGGCGACGTCGTCGACGAGGTCGGACAGTTCCTGCTCCACGGCGTTGCGAGCCGATTTCACGATGGTCGACGGGGAGATCACGAAGTCACGGCTACCGGTTCGCTCGTCCGGATCGTCACCCACTTGCTGAAAGGCGCTCCACTCGTCCGCCAGCAGGCCGGCTCGGGTCTCGAGGAGCTCGTCGAAAGAGACGGTGCCCTCCTGGGCGACCTGGAGTACGAGTTCCTCCGAGACGCCCAGGTCGTCCGCGATCAGCCCGATGAGGACCGCGGCTCGGGGGCCGTTCGGGGCGGATGCCACATCCCCGAAATTGCGGTGCTGTCGGATCTCGGCCACGTAGTCGCGGGGCGGTTTGGCAGGCTCCGGGATGTCCAGCGCCGTGGTCACCTCCGCCATCGTCACGTTGGTGGCCCCACGCTGGACGACCTCGACACGCTCGTCGCAGGGGGCGAAGCCGCCGCCGGTCTGCCACGGCTGTTTGCCGTTGCACCGGACACCGATGCGCTTCAGCGAGTCCTTGGCGGTCAGATCGCCGAGGTCCCGACGTGCCTTGCAGGTCTCACACCGGATCACCAGGCTCGCCAAGCCCTGCGAGCCGCCTTCCCGGGTCTCGAACCGCAGCTTCCTGTTCTGGCACTTGCGCTGGTCCTCCGACTCGTACTCGGAGTGCGCCCAGATGTCCCACGGCACGTCCATCGCATGTCCGCGGCGGGTGCAGACGACGATGAACCGCATCGGCACCAGGTGGCCCTGGCACGCGGCGCAGACCGGGGGCTTGCCGTCCTCCTCGTACATGCTCGACCGGTGCATCCGGCGGCAGTTCTGACAGAACAGCCAGCGGGGGAACCGCTGGTACCGCAGGCCCGGAGCGCGACTCGACGGCTCGGACGGCGAGCTCGGCGGCGAGCGCAGCTCCTTGACCCCCAGCCGGTCCTCGAGCCGTTTGCACTCGACGCGGACCGTGTGCTCGTACGGCCACTCGCTGATGTCGGTCCCCATCAGGGACTCACCGAGGACGTCGAGGATGGCGCCCACGCCGAACGGGCTGACGGTCTGGCTGAGACGCAGCGACCTCATCGGCTCGCCTCTCCGACTGCGAGCACCCTCACCTGACGGTCCACCGAGCGCATGGAGTTCATCGTCTCCCAGCCGTCCTTCCGTTCCCCGAACTCCTTCAGCAACGCCTCGCCGTTCGGCGAGCGATACCTGAGTTTTTCCCCGCGTGCTTCGGCCTCCCGGGCGCGGTGGTCCCACTCGGAGACCAGCGCGCGAAGCTCGTCCGTAACCCGCAGCAGCTCCTCCGGGTCGGCAGCCGCAGCCATGCCCCTGATGCTCTCCACCGCAGCCCGAACGCGGGGGTCGTCGGCCGAGAAATCGCCGGCGTCCTCGTTGCGCCTCAGCCCCACTCCGTGACGGACGAGCATCACCAACGCGGCGCTGAGCGCGCGTTTCCGCGACGCGAGGGACCACGGCGTCACGCTGGTCGGCTCCACGTGTCGATAGAGGGCCTCGTGATAGGCGCGGAAGGCCTCGTAATGCGACCTGTCCCGTGGCTTGGACGCACGCAGCAGCGTTACCACGAGCCCTGGCACCTTGCCACGGCCCACGCGACTGGTGGCCTGGATGTACTCCGACGTCGTCTTCGGCTGCCCGTTCATCAGCATGAGGCCGAGCCGGCTGATGTCGATGCCGACCGAGAGCATGTTCGTGGTCGCGAGAAGGTCGACCGCCTCGGCGTGGTCGGCGTCGCGCTCCAGTTGCGACAGGATCTGGGGCAGCTGCTCCGGTTTCACGTTGCTGGTCAACTCGACGACACCGTCGCGCTTGAGTCGGCGGGAAGGTCGATCCGCTCGGGATCGGGCCAGCAGCATGCTCTCGACGTCGTCTCGAGCGATCGTGACCGTGCGGCCGAGCTCCCGCAGGCTGTTGTGGTACGCCACCACCGTCCAATAGGCGTCTTTCGCGGGTCCCCCGAGACCAAGATGTTCCGGCCCCTGGAGGAGAGCGGTGCACGCCAGCACGGTCGCGAACGCCTGGGTGTGCGCCTGCGGCATCAGCCCCATGTACAGGCGGCCGGGTGCAGATCGGTCGGTGACGGCGAAGAAGCTGTCGTCCGCGCTGAGACCGCTCGGCGGGAACAAGGCGACGTCCGTGCCGTACAGGCTGCGCACCTGATGATCCGCGGCGCGGATCGTGGCCGTGGACGCCACGACCTTGGGTCGCTTCCCGTGCCAGCCCAGGAGGCCCTGTACGGCCGACTCGTATAGAGCCACGGTGGTGCCCAGGGGGCCGGACAGCAGGTGCAGCTCGTCCTGGATGACCAGGCTGGGCGAGTCGAACGGAACGTTGCCCAGCCCGAGTAACGAACCGGCACCGTCGAGCCAGGGCAGCCGAGCGAGCTTGTCCACGGTCGCCACGAGCAAAGTGGGCGGCTCGTCGAACATCTGCTCGTCCACGACGCTCACCGGAAGCGACTGGTGGAAGTCGCACTCGTCGTGCGGACAAAAGAGCTCGAAGCTAGACCTGGTCGACCGGACCCCGTAGGCGGCGTCCTTGGATCGCTTGGCCGGGAAGAGCGGTGTGCCGCACCACGGACAGGCCTGGATCTGATACGGGCTCACGGGGGCCTGGGCTTTCCTCAGGTCCAGGGCCTCCTTATGCGCCTTTTCGTAATCGTTCGGGGTGGTGCCGCTGCCCACCCAGAGCCCGATCGAGAAGAAGGGCGCGCCGACTAGCGCCGGGTGGGAGGCCCGCAGGCGCTCGAGTGCGCAGATGAGTGTCGCCGCCCGTTGGAACTGCTGCGTCGTCAGGAGCCGCAGCGTGTACCGGGTGAGAACTGCTGTCCCGCCGCCGGCCAGCCCGCGGGTGAGCCGCCGGCGGATCATCTCGTACGCGGCCAGCCCTAGATACGCCTCGGTCTTCCCGCCGCCGGTCGGGAACCAGATGAGGTCGACGACTTCCCGGTCCGGGTGGGCTTGGTCCGTCATCGAGGGCAGCGTGAGAAGGAGGAAGCCCAGCTGGAAGGGGCGCCACTGCGGGTCGCGCTCGTCCCTGCGAGAGGTGAGCGGCCGCCCGAACTCGCTCGGGCGCCGCTGCACGTGATCGCTCTGCAACATCTGTTCACGCATGGCGGCGTTGGCCAGCCGGAACGCCAGGAGGGCCTGGGGATCGGTCCGCAGCAGCGTGACGCCGGCACGCATTCGCTCCTCGGCGTCGCGGATCCGGGACAACAGCCGGGTGGCCGCGTCACGGTGGTGAGGGGGGAGTCCCTGGATCTCCGCCTCGCGAGCGCCGGCCCACGTGCGGTACTCGTCGACGAACCCGTCCAGCTCGGCACACAGGTCCTCGACGGGCAGCCCCTCGTCGCTCAGCCGGGCCAACGACAGAGCGGGTGATCGGAGCTCGGGAGCCTGGGTCGCCGGCACCAGAGTCATGGGCAGCATCTCGGTCGCGACCTCGGTCACGCTGCCGTCCGCGGCCGGGCGCCACTCGACCGAACAGCCGTGACCGACCCCGTAGGCCCGGCGGTCCCGGTAAAGGAGGCGGAGTTCCTGCTCCTCGGGATCGTCGCTCAGCTCGTCGGGGGAGGGGTAGGGGTGCACGACGCCACCGGCGGTTCGACAACGAACGTGGACCTGGAACAGGCACTTGTCCGTGGGCGGAGGGGTCTCAGCGTCGTCATGGACCTCGGTGTTCTCCAGAGCCACGGTGACCAACCAGCGGTCGACGGTCCGCCGCCATACGGACACGAGCCGAGCCCGTCCGTCGAACAGCTCTCTGGACGGGACGTCGGGAGCCAGCTCGACGTCCTCGGCCTGCAGGGGCGTCCGCCGCCAGCCTTCCTCCTCCGTTGCGGCGCGCTCGTACCGACCGGCGGTCACGGAACAGCGCAGCGCACCGGCGTCGTGCAGGAAGGAGACCGCCGCGGAGGCAGGATGCCAGGCGTTGGCCAGCTCCACCGGCTCGTCCAGGTCGTCGTCGAGAGCCTCGTCACCGAGCTTCGAGCCGTCGTGGTGAACCGCTGTCTGAGCGCGCGGGTAGAGGGTGCCGACCAGGTAGTGCCGGTCGGGGCGGGTCCCGAGGAGCTCGTCCGGGCCGTCCTGCGGACCCAGGTACTGCTGCCGCAGATAGTCGACCAGGTCGTGCCTGACGGCGACGGGATCGAGCGGCGCGGTCACGAAGTTCCTCCGACGGTGAGTGGCTGTCCGGCGATGTGAGCCCAGGCCGGGAGCGAGACCCCGAGCCACAGACTGACGCGGGGCCGTGTCATCGCGACATACAGACGCGAAAGAGCGATCGGCCCGTCGGCCTCGTCGATGTCGACGACGCACACGTGGCGTGCCTCCAGCCCCTTGATGTCCGCCGCAGTAGCCAGCGTTGCGGCGTCGGGTACGGACGGGCCGGACGTCGGCACAAGCCGTCCGGTGCGGACGGCTTTGGACCGCAGAGCCGCACTGTCCTCGACCCGGTCGCGCAGGGTGACGACGGCGACGTCCGCCATGTCGACCTCTTCCCGACGCAGCTCCTTCAGCCGCCGATCAAGAAGGTTCGCCGTGGCGGCATCGTCCGGGCACTTCTCCCATACAACCTGTGGGCCGTCACCGGCTCGGGCGACGCCGATGTCGGCACCGGTAGTCAATTGCGTCTGCGCCACGACCTGGGTCGTGTTGCGGCAGTTGTACGGCAGGTCGACGACCGAAGCGGAGTTCGACAGCTCGTCGAACGCGGCCTGGTCGAACGTTCCATCCACGTTCGCCTGATTGTTGGGGTCGCAGAAAATGCGCCAACGTCCTCCCGACAGGCCTCCGTCGACAGCCTGGTCGAGCACGAGCAGTGAATCGATGTCGAGAAGGTCCTGCGCCTCGTCGACGACGAGGACGTCGACCGGCTCGGCCCGAGCGTGGAGCCTGCCGAACGGTGTCACCTCGACGCCCGTTCCGACGAGGCGGTTACCGAGGAGCTCCGCCAATCGCGTAGATCGGCAGGTCACAAGGACGGATGCGCCCGAGCTCGCCGCCCGACGGGCGGTCTCGGCTGCGAGCAGCGTCTTGCCAGACCCCGCACCGCCGATGCAGACGACACGGCGGTTCCGCTCGGCACCCACCAGCAGGTCGTACTGACGCTCGGCGAGCCGGACGTACTCCTGCTCGAGCCGTGGCCCGACAGCCCCCAGGGTAGGAACCCAGTCGAAGTCGGGACGGAGCACCCGAAGCAGGTCCTGATAAGCCCCGCCCCTCACCGGGCGCGACAGGACCGAGTGAGCATGGCTGCGCGCATCGGCAAGGGCCTTGGCGAGGCCGGCTACCGACATCGAGGCCGGGCCGGCGTACTCGCGCGGATGCCACTCGACGTCCGGAGCCAGCACCTGATCGGGTGTGACGACGAGGCAGCCCCAGGCGACGTCCGCCGAAGGCAGCCGATCCGCCACTCGGTGTTCCAGCGCGAACATCGCGCTCCGGGCCTGCTCGAAGGGTCCCTCGCGCTTCTCGTTCGTCTCGCCGAAGCGGTTGGTGAAGGTCCAGAGACCGGCTCGACGGGCGAGGCGTCCACCCTTGACCTCGACGACGAGAACCGTGTCGTCCCAGACCACGAGGAAGTCGATCTCGGACATCCGCTTGTACTCGTGCACCGGGAGGTGCACCGAGTACAGAGCGGCTACCGGACCGGGAAGCTCGACCTGTTCGAGCAGCTGGGCTACCCGGAGTTCGGCCTGGCTGTCGACCGGTCCCATGAGCGATGTCGCCGGGACGAGCTTCACGCCGAGCTACCTCCGTCCTGCTGCCAGAGGTGGTCGAACTCCTTGTACGCGAGGCTCTCGCCGAACTGGCCGAAGGTGTCCTCGACGTTGACGACGAGGCACTCCTCCTTACCGCCGTTGAGAGGCCCACGGAGGCCCCGGCCGACCATCTGGATGTAGGCGTTGGGGCTGAAAGTGGGGCGCGCGACGTACAGGGCCCTCACGCCGGGGGCGTCGAAGCCCTCGGTGAGGACGCTGCAGTTGGTCAGCACCCGGATCTCGCGGTTCTTGAACGCCTCGATGGACCTGCGGCGCTCGTGGACCCTAGTCATTCCGCTGATCGCGGCCGCCTTGATGCCCCGGTACTTCAGCAGGGCCGCCAACACCTGAGCCGATTGGACCGACGCGGTGAAGACGAGCACCGGCCAGTCGGAGGGCAGCCCGCTGATGTCCTCGAGCAGTCGCAGGGTTCGTGCCTCGTCCCGACCGATGCGCTCGAGCACCTGGCTGGGGAGGAGCCCCCGCTCACGGGTCTTGCGCTGTTCATCGGCGTCGAGGACGAAGTCGGACCCCGGAAGACGGCGGTGTTCGACCCGCGACAACACGCCCATCTCCTGGAGTGGCTTGTAAGGATCCTCTCCGAGTTCGTTCCACCTGACTTGCCCGAACCGCGCCGCCAGACGCTGGGTCGCTTCTTCACTGCGGCCCTTGAACGGGGTGGCGGTCAGCCCGAGCAATGGCCGGTCCGTGCGGCGGGCGTCGATGCCCAGCCAGCGCAGCGTGGCGGTGATGTCAGGCCCGATGGCACTGTGCGCTTCGTCGATGACTACCGCGGACGGCCTGCTCAACCAGTCGTAGTCGTCCTTCTCTCGACAGATGGCGAGCTTGGCATCCGTGGCGACGATGACGGACACCTCGTCCTCGGTCTCGGCGACCTCGTTCCGGCTCCAGAGTCGACCGATCCGCAGTGGCCTGCGGTCTCCGAACTGCCGCCAGACGACACTCCACGTCTGAACGGCCTGTTCGCACAGCTCCTCGCTCTGGGCGATCCACAACAGCGGACCACGGAAGCCGTCCTGGATGAAGGCGCGTACGACCGCCTCCACGGTCACCCGGGTCTTACCGGCGCCCGTGGGGAGGTACAGCATCGCTCGTCCGCCGTCCGTCAACAGCCGGCGGATCTTCCCGGCGTACGCCTCCTGATACAGGTGCAGGGGATCGAGCTCCGGGGGGCCCTGGACCGTGAGGTCGGCCTCGAGGTGCGCTCCGGAGATACCGGCGTATTCGACAGGGAATCCCAGCTTGCCTACGAATTCCACTGCAGGCGAGGACCCTGCCCACTGCTTGGGAACCCGTAGGCCTGCTGCTTCCAGGTCCTTCCGAACCTCCCACATTGCGTCGTAGCCGTGAACGTCCAGGAACAGTCGCGCGACTTCGAGCTCGGTGAGGTCCTGTCCCATCCGACGCAAGGATTCGAGGAGGCCTTTCGGCAGCCTCCGTTCGAGTGCTGTTGCCTCTAGGAGGACCAGCAGCTTGCTCGCGTGGTCGCGTTCCAGGCGGCAGGCGTACATGGTTTTCTTGGCCTGTTCCGACTGCGCATCCCGCAGGATCTGGTCGACGGTGGTGTTCGTCAGCGGGATCTCGAACTTCTCGGCCAGCCGTTCGAGCAGTTCCTCGTCGCTCAACGTATCCAAGTGGTAGACGGTGTCGCCGTCGATCGCGAGGTCCTCCGCGCGCGCGTCGATGCCATCGGGCGCGGTCACCTGCCGGATGACGCTGCTGCATTCGACCAGCTGGAGCCGGTCGAGGCGATTGCCGGCGACGGAGTGCAGGCCGCGGTAGCGGTCGAGGAGGACGACGGGGGTGCGCGGTGCATCCACGAGCACCTCCACGCGGAGGTGTGCCGAAGCGAGCCTGCATCCCCATCGTCCGGCGAGGTTCGTCGCGGTGTCCTCGTCGACGACGACGTGCGGGAGATCGCGGGCAGCGAGCTCTCTGGCCTCTTCCTCGTCCTGCGCGAGGTACAGGCCGGTCGTGCGGACGAGGACGCCGTTCCCCGAGCTGACGGCAGGGACACGTGCCGGCGTCTCCGTCTCCGGCAGTCTCCCGGCGGCCTCGGCCAGGAGTCGTCCGAGGAGGGCGGCGTCCGATCCCGCCGGAACTCGATCGAGGAACTCGCGCCACATGTCGACCGGCGTGGCGGCGAGGTCGCCGATCAGTTCCAACACGTCCGCGGCTGGCGACACCACCACGGGAAGGTAGGGCGCGAAGGCGCCGAGGGACCGCGCGAGGGCGCGTCGCGTGGGTCGAGGACCCCATTCCGTGTCCAGACTTCCGAAACGCTCCACCGCCCAGATGTGTGGGGCCGGGAAGGTGAGCGCGGAGAACTGATCCGGTCGCTTGTTGTGGATCAGCTGCCATTCGTGCGGTTGGTCCGACTCCAGCAACTCGCGAGTCCACGTGAGCCGGGCCGCGTCGTCGCCCGTCTCCATGAACCTACGGAGGAGCTGTAGTCCGGTGAGCCCCTCCGTGCGGTCGAAAACCAGGGCCAGCGGTTCGGGCCGCCGGCCGGTCGCCGTCTGCAGGTAGATCTCCCGACGGCTGTTGCGGTACTCCTGGAAGGTCGCGTCGCGTAGCAGCGCCGTGCTCACCTGCGGTCTGAGGCTCACGCCCAGGAGTTCCAGCATCCCGAGGTGGAGTCCGTGGACGTCCTCGTCGAGCACGAGCGCGGGCTCGGTCGGCTGCACCACGCCGGCGACGACCACCTCGCTCGGATCGTGCCAGGCGCCGTCCCGCGCTCGTACGCGCAGGACGCCACCGCGTTCGACATGGCCGACCAGGATGTCGCGCGCGTCGGAGCCTCCGACCCTGTCGACGAGGTGCCAGAGGGCTCCCCACTGGGCGTGCCCCCACCTACGGTCGACGGAGTCGACGAGTCGGCGGAGTTCTTCGAGCGGGTCGACCTCCTGGAAGCCCTGTTCACGGAGCACCTCCGATACACCCGGGCGCTCGAGGAAGGACGGCCGGACAAGAGCCAAGCCACCTGCCGAGCTGCTCACCTCGCCGCCGAGGAAGAGCTCGTCGGTCGCGCTGAGGGCATGCAGACGGCCGGCCGTGTCAGGCACCACGGAGGCTCGCTCCATGTCCCGACGCGTCGGCGGATCGACAACCGTGCCGAAGACCCCAACGGCAGCGGCACAATCTTGGTCGGTCACGCCTTCGGCGGGCACGATGCGCTGGAGCCACTCCTTGGCACCAAGCTCTGTGGGGGCCTTGGTGCCGTCCTCCTCCCGAACCAACGTCCGCAGTCGGGCGCGCCGGGTGGTCGACGTGAAGCAGGATGGGTGCGGAGCTGCTGCGGGACGGCTAGGCGCCTTGTGCCAGGCGATGTGCGTCGCGGGCTCCAACCGCAACTCGAAGTGCGGGTACTCGAGCTCTGCGGGCATCCGGAGGACACCGTCGGCATCAGGGATGCTCTCGGTGAAGCGGGCGAGGCTCGGGATCTCCCGCGTGAGGTGCTTGTCCGCGAAGTTCGATGCTTCCCGGCCTCGGGCGGGCAAGTAATCAAAATGCCGCGCCGGGTCCTCGGTACTCGTCAGCTCCGGAAGGGCCTCCACGACCATCTCGGCGACGAGGTCGAGCAGCTCCCTGTTGAACCTGCCCTCGAGCAGATTGGTGCGGTCGTCGTTCACCTGCCAGGGAGCATTGATGATCCCCCGTGTCGAGGAGACGTCCTTCAGCGGGAAGAACGCCCAGAACTCCCCTCTCTCGCGCGCATCCGACAGGGGCGCGGCATAGGAGACTCGGACCTTCTCGCGCCGGATCGCCTCGCCGACCTCCGCGAGCGCCTCGTCCGACAGATCATGATCCCGGTGCCAGACGCGCCACGGCGATGGGAAGTCGCCGTCACCTGCCAGGAGATAGCGGCCGTCGTCACCGCGCCCGCAGGTGTGGATTCGTTCGAAGGAAGTGCCCTCGGGGCCACTGACCTCGAGGCGTAGGGCTAGCACCTTGTCCGCAAAGAGCAGGAACTCCGCGGGGAACGTTTCGACGTCGTTGGCGATGCGCTTGGCCTGCGACGTCAGGGGCAGTCGCACGACTGTTGTCGCCCAGGCCATCAGGTCGCGGAGCACGTCGTCGTCCGCGGCTTCGGCCATCGGGTCCAGCAGCAGGGGAGTGCGAAGGACGGGATAGCGGATCACGGTCGGATCGATGGGGGAGAGGTCCTTGCGGGCCTGATCCGCGTCGAACCCGAAGCTCACCGACCTGCTGAAGACCTGAGGACGGTCGGTGACCCCGAGAACGGACTTGAAGCCCAGACCGAAGCGTCCGATCTCCTCACCTCGCTTGGGACTGAGGAATGCGTGGCAGACCGCCTCGAGTCCCGCTTGGGTGAAGCCCTCACCCTCGTTTGCGCAGTAGAGCGTGGTCCCGACCAGACGGATCTCCACCCGACCTGAGTCACCGCCTCTACTGAGGGTGTCAGCGGCGTTCTGGATCAGCTCCAGGAGCTGCCGCTCGGCGTAACCGCCAGTGCGGTAGGCGTCCTCCTGGTTGCCGTGCTCTGCCACCAGGAGTCGGTCGGCGCGATAGGCCTCCATCGTCCGCTCGCGCTGGTCCACGATCCACTGCTGTAGGGCAGCCTGCGGCCGCTCCCATGTACCCCGTGCGTTCATCGCTGCGGATTGTCCGTCACGCCACCGACGAATCGGGTCGAACTCGCCTCGGTTGCCCCGTTCGAGCGTGGCAAGCGGTCGGAGTGACGCCTGAGGCGGTGGACACTCGAGTTGCGCCTCTGCTGCCTAGAAGCCCTGGAGCGGCACGGCTCTCGGCGCGGCATGGTGTTCACTCTTGCCCTTCCAGGACGGGAGCTCAACGAGCGGCGGCCGGCCGATCAGACGCTGCTGATCGTCGTTGCCACGCCGGTGCAGCACCGTGGGGAGCCGGCCGTCATGAAGGAGTGAGCTTGTGATTGTCACTTGTCCCGCATGCTTCTCTGCGGACGAGGTCAGCTACCAACGGCTGCCTGACAAGCTGTTGGCCTACTACTGCACCGGTCGGCATGCCGATGGGGAACCCCACGAGTGGGTGGGCTCCGCGGCGGCAGCGAGGGAGAGCTGGGCGGCGCCGGAGGGAGTCACCGACGACCTGCTCGAGCCGCTGCTGGGTTGCATCGATGCCGGCGACGGGCTGCTGGAGTACGGCATCGTCGAGTACCGCCTTCGCGCGCGATACCCGGACCTCTTCCGGACTCATGTCGCCGAGCGAGGACACACACTGCTCGGTCACACGCAGACGACGGCATCTGCGGTGCGCTTCGGCGTGGCCCTCGGGCGGCTGGCGCGCAGTGGTGACCTCGCGTTCGAATGGGGGCCGGCCACGGGTGCCTGGTCGTACAACGGCCGCATCTCGTATTGGTGCCACCCGCCGGCGGCGGGTCGTTCCAAGGTGACGTGGACCGAGTTCTGTGGCTCGATCGGGCGTCCGGCGGAGTGGACGGACGAGGACCGTGAGGCAGTGAAGCCCTCATGAGGCATTGGTCGCCGCGACCTGCTCGATCAGGCTGGTAGCGCCCAGCGAGAAGTCGCGATTCTCAGGCCCAACCCCTCGACGAAGTACGGATGCCGCTCTCGTAGGTGCGTGAAGAGTCTCCTCATGTCCACCCTGTCGAGCAGCGCCGGCAACAGAGTGAAGTCGAAGGCCGCGGACTCGGCCCAGCCGACGTTCTTCGTGTACCCGACGACCGCCTTGGCTCCGGTGACTCCGACGAACTCCATAAGTTCGTCGGCGGGAGCCGACATGGTCCCGCAGGACGCGAAGTAGAGGATTCGGTCGCTCAGTGGCCTGGTCACCATGTCGGAGACTTCGGTCAGCGTGACGTCGTCCTTGCCGAGCGAGAGAACGCTGCGGTCGCCGTGATAAGAGAAGTAGGCCACCGGGAAATTGCGATACTGCTGCAGGCACCAGCGGTCCATGTAGTGGGCGAACTCTTGCTTGGTCGCGGCATTGCGGTGGATGAGCCGGCCACGCCGGACCGTCATCAGCATGTCGAGGCCGAGACGGACGCTCGTGCGGTCGGTCAGGGAGGACCCCCAGTCGCCTTCGAGACAGAAGATGCCGTTGCCCCCCATGCAGGGAACCTCGCACGCCGATCGGTCGCCTGCACTCGGTAGGCGAACGAAGTGTTGGAGTCCTGAGCTCGGCCAGTTGCACGGCGCCTGTGCCGTGGCATCTCCTGCGTGGGTGTCACCCCTGCATCTCCTCGACCGGCGGGCCAGGATCACGTCGTGACTGGCCATGTCTTCGTCGTCCCGGGCAATCTCCAGTCCCTTCGAGCGGACGACGTCCTCGTCTCGACCGATTACGCGCCAGGCATCGGCCGGAAGTGGTGGCCGGTACTCGGGTGGGACGAGCGCGAGGGAGCCGTGCGGAGCCGCACGTTGCCGGAGCTGTCCCCGCGCCGTCGGGTCGCACTCGTTCCTTCTACTTCGGACGTTCCTGGTGGCCCCAACCGCTGGTTGGTCGCGGTCGGTGCGCACGAAGGCGCCGACGTGACCTGGCTTCTCGACGGCGTCCGGCAGGCCCTCGAGGCAGTGGTCGAAAATGGGCGCGACAGGACACCGCTCGGACGGCGTCGTCGTGTGGCCATGCCGGTGATGGGAGTCGGCCGCGGGGGCTTCAACGGTCAGCGCGGCAACGCGATCCACGGGCTCCTCGACGTGGCGCAATCCGGGGCGTCGAAGCACGACCTCGACGTCGTCATCGTGGCTGCAGACCCGTCGGACTACTCGGCATTCCAGGCGCTCCGTTCGGAGAAGCACGACCGCCCGTTGCCCAGCACTCTCGAGAAGCGAGCCCGTCGCCTCGCGTTCCTGGCCCGCGCGGACCGGCTCGCTGTCTTCATGGGTGCGGGAACAGGTGTGGCGGCCGGGCTGCCAACCTGGGGCGGTCTGTTGAAAGAACTCGCCTCGCGCCTAGAGATGGCAACAACGACCGAGTTCGAGAAGCTCGGAGCGCTTGACTCAGCGGAGGTCCTTCGCCGGGCCGCGGAGTCGCGAGAGGAGAAGAAGGCGCAGTCCCAGCGTCGCGTCAACCCTCTCGGCGAGCTCGTGGCAGAGGTGATCGGCCGCCCGCAGCGCTACGCGTTGAGCCACATCCTGCTTGCGGCGCTGGACGCCGACCAGGTCATCACGACCAACTTCGACCGGCTGTACGAGCAGGCGGTCTCGGCAATCGGGGGTGAGCAGCCGCTCGTCGTGCTCCCGGACACAGAACCTGCGGACCTGGACGGGTGGGGCGGGCGCCGCCCCTGGCTGTTGAAGCTCCACGGCGACGTCGAGGACCCCCGGTCGATCGTGCTCGATCGCCGATCGTTCGTCCGATACGACGCCAGCCGCCGTCCCCTCGGCGGCGTCCTGCAGACGACGCTGTTGACCAAGCACCTGCTCGTGGTCGGGGCGTCCATGACCGACGACAACGTCATCCGACTGGTGCACGAGGTGGCCGAGCTGACCCAGAGCGGCGGGAAGCGCTCGTTCGGCACCGTGCTCAGCCTGTCGGCCGATCCGTTGCGTCAGCAGCTGTGGGACCCCGAGTTTAAGTACGTCGATTTCGGGAGCCCGCGGAACGATGATTCTGAGGCGGCCCGCGACCTGGAGGTCTTCCTCGACCGCATCGCGATGCTGGCGGCGCCCCGGTCGCGGCATCTCCTCGACCCGCGGTACCGCGAACTTCTGCAGAGCGACGCCGAACGAGAGCTCGCGGACCGACTCGTTTCCCTGAGCCAGGAGCTGTCGAGGCTTCCGGCTACGGCCACCAACGGGTGGCGGGACGTGACCGAGGCCCTGCACCGTCTGGGTGCACCGACTGCGACGACCCTCGCCGGCTCGGCGTCCTTGGTGCCCGTGCCTGAGTCGCCGTTGAGCGAGGGCGCGATCTGGCGCTTCGCGCTCACGTACAACGCGTATCAGCGGCACGGCGGATTCGAGCCGGTCGCTGCCGTCGGAAACGAAGCGCTGGAGGAGTACCGGCGGTACGGGCGCTTACCTAATGACCTCACCGAAGCCCGGATCGCCCTGTTTTTCGAGCAGCGGCGCTGGCGCCACTTCGGGTACAGCCCGGACGACGACACCCTCGATTACCTCCGAGCCCTGGTGCTGCGCATCGGGGAGCTGTCCGGCGGCAAGGTGTCGGTTGTGTCGCCGTCCGACTGACCGGGTCTCAGACGTCAGAGCACGGTGACGCCCTCCTCCTTGGCCGCCGTCGGGCGTCCTCTCCCCGAAGAACAGGCGCACGCGACAGCTCAGGATCGGCACAGTTGAGATAGGTCACCGGACTGGCCTGACCCGGCTTGAAGAGGTGCTTGACGCTCCGGTTGAGCAGCTGTTCCAGTTCGGGCGCTGGCGCACCGATGAAGCCGAGGCGTGGCTTCTTCCCGACGTCGCGCTGCCAGTCCCGGTCGCCAGGCACGCGTTCGCGCCAGCTTTCGATTCGGTACGCCGCTCGGATCACGCCCTTGCTCACCGTTGCGGCGAAGCGAGCCCGTGGTCCCTTCTTCTCGCCCAGCGCCCACCAACCCCGGGTCACCTCGTACAGTTCCCCGGCCGACCTCGACGGCTGCCACAGCCGCGGCACCTTGACGAGGAGCAGCGGCACGTCGATGTCCGGAGCCGGTTCGGCGTCGTAGATGCTCGCCACGACATCGGCGGCGCCCCACCCGCGGGTGCCGCTGTGGTGCCCGCCCATGATGTTCGTCAGCTGTCGGCCCGTGGCGCGGAACAGGTCGATCGCGGCTGCCTCGATGTCAAAGGCCGCGGACTCTGTGGCGATGTTGTGCCGCAAGATCTCGACTCGGACAGTGCACCCGGCGGCGGTGATGTCGCGGAGGCGCTCCAGCTTGGCCTGGCGGGTGGCCTCCGTGTCATCATCGTCGGCGGCTTGCTTGGCGTGCTGGAAGGCGCGACTACCTCGCCCCTTGCCGATGTAGAACACCTCGTCGTCGCGCGGATCGCGCAGCAAGTAGACGTACCAGCCGATGCGCTCCTCCACGATGCTCGAGAAGCCGTTCAAGTTCGGCACCTGTTCTCCTCAGGGCTGGGTCGCTCCATCGCGATCACTGATCGGAGGCAGCCGGGGCTGTCTTGCCCCTGCGCCGTCTCGGCGTCGTCCCTTGCACGGTGGTCGGGGCGGACAGCCCAAGTTCGGCCAACGACAGGAAGTCGATGTCCCTGCAGGCATCCACCATCTTCTGCGCCATGGGTTCCAGAGACGCGGCGATCAGGTAGCCGCGTGGGCGAGGAAGGCCGAAGAGTGCCGTCGGTGCGACCGCCAGGTAGCCCAGGAGCTGACGGACAGCGGCCCGGTCAGCCGGGCCGTTCTTGAGCTCCGCGATGACCGGCCCACCACCCCGCCCTCGGAAGTACAGGTCGGCGATTTGCCCGCCGGGCAGACGCTTCTGCCTGGCGGTCAGCTTGAGCCGCAGCCCTGTCGCTTTCCGCAGGAGTTCCGGGTGATCGACGAGGTGTTGCTCCAGGTCGCGTTCCCGAGCGAACCATTGGGCCTGTCGAGAGATGGTGTTCTTCAGGCCGGACGGGTCAACACCGCCTAGGTGGAGGAGGCGGTCCCACACGGCGGACGGCACGGTGAACGCAGAGCCGCGGAAGTTCGTCCGGAGTGCGCCCCACGTGCTGGTCACCTCGTCGCGCCTCATCGCGGCGATGCCGATCGACTGGGGCAGCGCGCAGACCACTGTGTACCGGCACGCGAACCCCGTACTGCGGGGGAACTCCAGGTCGCCCTCCAGCCGCTCGGCGTCGGACTCAGCCCGGACCAACCAGGTGACAGCCGACTCCGGAGCGGTTCGGTAGATGAGCGCCAGGTCTCCCGATCGCGTCTCCGGCGAGCAGGTCCACCACCCCTCCTCGTCTGCCGGAATCGCTCCCTCGGCGAGTGAGTCGGTCGAATGGGCGACCCAGAGCCACTTGGCGTACTCGACATCCCCCCTCGGGGCAGTGGACTCGGTGTGCTGAGCGGTCACGGCTCTGCCCTTCGGACGCGTGGGATCGAATGCTCAAGCTCGGGTGCCGAACTGTGCAGGTCAGGGGAGTGCTTGTCGAGCACTCCGCCTCCGCCAGCCGCTGTCATGGCCTGTAGTTCTGCTGCCGCCCGCCCCGAACTACCGGCCCGCAGGGTGATGCCAGCAGGGCCTATCGGGGTTCCCCGGTGCAGCCGTGCTGCTGCAGGCGGTGCAGCGCTGCGGTGAAGCTCCGGTTCCACAGACCCAGGTGCGGCCACCGAGCGTCGACGTGGCTTGTGGCCTCGTCGACCGCCATGCCCTTCTCGCAGATCAGCCAAGCGCGCAGCACAAGCCCGGTCCTCGAGGCGCCGCCGTGGCAGTGCACGAGCAGTCGCCGTCTCTCGTCGCGTAGCGCTTGCATGTCGGCCAGCACGTCCCGCAGGACGGCGTCGAGCTCGCTGTTGGAGTCGTCGTCGACCAGGTACGCCATGCGCTGCACCTGATGGGGGAACGGCTCGCCGACCCGGCACAGCGAGATGACGGCGAAGTCCTCGTCGCTGAACCGGGCGCCGTCCAGGTCGGCCGCCCACACTCCGTCGATGATCTCCGCCGGACCCAACCGCCGCGTCGGGCCCGGGTCGTAGTCGAAGCCGTCGCCCCCGTCGAGCGCCGCCGCGAGCTCCTGCAGGTCGGCGAGCCGCCACGTGCGGTCCGCGAAGCCGGGCACCCGGCCGTGCACGACCGACGTCCAGCGCATCGGGATGCCGGCGATCCCGTACACCGCTCCGGCCAGGCCCCCGGCCACCGCGGCGACGGTGTCGGTGTCGCCGCCGAGGTCGATCACCCGCCGAATCACCGCCTCGAACCCGCCGCCCTGCCGCAGCGCCCATACGGCCTGGCCGAGCGTCGGCCACACCGCACCGTTGCCCTCGGTCGCCTGCTCCGGCGTCCACCCCGGCGCCAGTACCGTCGCCCAGCGCTCGCGGTGCTCCGGCGCGACGAGATCCAGCGCGGCGGGGATGGCGGCCAGCGGGTCCTCGCCGTCCAGCGCCACGCGCACGAGCTCGTGGAAGATCGCGCACCCCTCGCCGGCCGACGGGTCGCCGTGGGTCAGCGCCGAGATGCGCCGAGCGGCGTCCATGGTCGCCTCGGTGCCGAACTGAGCGAACCAGATGGCCGCCGGAGTCGTCCGCATCAACGACCCGTTGCCCGCGGCATGCCCCGACCCGGCGAAGTGCTCGGCCGCGGCGACGTCCCACGGCCGTCCCGAGCCGAGGACGGCGCTGGTCTGGTTGCCGACGTCCGGCGGGCCCGCCCGCAGCCACGTGCGGAACCGGTCGAACACGTCGGCCGCGTCGAGCCGGCCGCGCTCCACCAGGGACGTCGCCGCCAGCAGAGCCATCTGCGTGTCATCAGTGAACTCACCCGGCTTCCAACCGAGGGAGCCGCCTCCGCACATCTCGGTGGCCGCGCCGCGTTCCGGGGTCGGGAAGCGCTTCGAGAACTGGCCGGGTGGGCCGAACTCGAACGGGGCCCCGAGGGCGTCGCCGACGGCCGATCCGACGAGGGCGCCGGCGACCCGGTGCGAGCGGTGGATGGGAACGGGCATTCAGGCCTCCTGCAGCGGGTGGGCGAGGTCGGTGGCGGTGAGGTGCACGGTGCGCTGTTGCCAGCGCAGGCCGTCGACGCGGACTCGGCCGCGGGCGGCGAAGCGGCGACCGAGACCGGCCTTGTCGCCGGCGGTCAGGCGGCTGGCCTCTACACGCTCAGCGAAGGAGCGCGCTAGTGCGGCCGAGGTGCGGACCGCGGGTCGCCCGAGACCGTCGAGAGCGGCTGCCTGCAGCAGCCCCGGCCAGTGGGCGACGAGTGCCTCGTGCGTGTCGAACACCTCCAGCCACGCGGGCTTGCCGGCGACGCCGATGACCACGCCGTGCTGCCCGGACAGTGGCGCCAACCCGCGGGTCAGATGGGCGGCGGTGCCGATCGTGGGGTCGAGCCGCTCGCTCAGCGAACCCGTGGGGGAAGGGCCGGCGACGGCGTCGTAGCCGCGCACCCGAGCCCACACACGCTGTTGCGCGTCCTCGCCGTCGAGGCGGGAGAGCACGGCCACGGGCGCGCGACGGGCGCTGCGGCTGTGTGCGGTGGGGCCGCCCCACCGGCCCTCCTCGACGCACACGACCCGCTCGACCGACGGGCGCGCAGAGGGCAGTAGCGTTGTCGTGGCAAGAGCGCGGTGCTGCCACCCGCCCTCGAGCAGTTCCCCGGCCAGCAGGAGGACGGGCCGCCCCTCGCGGTTGGTCAGGACCAGCTCTCCGACGTCCGGAGATCCGGGCCGCTCAGCCACCTCCACTCGCGCGGATGCACCGGTGGAGTAGTCCATGGTAGTCGTAGCGGCATCGGTCCAGACCGGGAAGAAGGTGAGCGGACCGCGGTGGGTCCCCTGGCCCACGTGCAGGCGTACGTCCAGTGTCGGCATCCCGACCACCTCTCTCAAGTTAGCGCACCGTTGCGCTAACTGGACATTAGATGGAATCCACGTAAAGTCAAGCCCGTGTACCGCGACTCGTCCGGCAAGACGCTCGAGGACTATCCGAGGCCCTCGGTGGCCGTCGACACCGCCGTCCTTACGGTGGATCCGGACGGCGCGCTCGCCGTCCTGCTCGTCCGGCGGGACGGCGCTCATCGCCGCGACGCGTGGGCGCTGCCCGGTACATTCCTGCATCCGCGGGAGCGGCTCGCCGACGCGGTGCTCCGCTCGCTGGAGCAGAAGGCCGGGCTGCGGGGAACGGCGCCGCGGCAGCTCCACGTCTTCGACAAGCCCGACCGCGACGACCGCGGCTGGGTGCTGTCAGTCGCGCACGTCGTCGTCCTGCCCTGGCGGGCGATCGAGCCGGTTCTGGCGGAGCGTCCGGACGACGTCCAGGTCCGCCCTGTCGCCGAGGCGGTGGGGCTGCCGTTCGACCACGACGTGATCGTGCGGAGGGCGGTGACCCAGCTCCGCGGGAGGTACCGCAGGCGCCCGGATCCGTATGGCCTGCTCGCCGAGCCGTTCACGATGCGGGACCTGCGCCAGATGCACGCCGCGGTCGCCGGGCTGCCGCTCGGCGACCTCCAGCCCGACACCTTCCGCCGGCTGATGGAGCCGCAGTTGCAGGAGACGGGGGAGATGACGAGGCGCACCGTCGGCAGGCCAGCCATGCTGTACCGCCGCACGCCGTCCCGCTCAACCCGCTGACCTGTGGTGCGGGCAGCCGCCGTTCGACGGCTGCGCAGGGACGGCGCTCCGCCCCATCTCTGCCGCGGCGAGAAGTTCGTCCACCGCTCGGTGCAGTGTGTCGACGATCTCGTGGCCGCCGAGTCGCGCGGTAATGGCCGCCTCGACGGCGGTGTAGTACCAGAGCAGGTCGTGCTCGCAGGCGCTGAACGTCGTCCAGAACGCCGGCCCGAACGTCCGCAGGTCACGGGCGATCGCCCGGGCGTTGTGCACCTTGTCCGCGGCCGTCACCAATAGCGCGTCCTCGTGCTTTGTCCCCAGGCCGGTGACGTAGGCCAGCTTGCGCTCGCGCCACGGCCGTTTGCCTCCCTCGTCGTTCAGCGAGTCGCTGCACGCGGCGACCATCTCGCCGACGGCCGCGCCGAATTGGCTCGTGATCGCGTCAAGGACGTCGGGTCCCTGCCCGGGCGCGGCGTCCTCGACGGCGTCGTGCAGCAGACCCGCGATGGCCTGGTCCTCACTGCCGCCGTGTTCGAGCACGAGCGCGCTAACGCTCAGAGGTGGGAGAGGTACGGCATGCGCGAGCCCTTGCGCACGTGGAAGCGATGCCGCTCGAAGGCGATGTGCAGCGCGTCGTCGAACCGGGGGCTCAGCGCGCCCGCGCCGAGGTCCAGCCGCGCCTCGAGAGTCGTCATGTTTCTCCTCTGGTCGGGGTGTCGACCCCTTCCTACCGCGGTACACCGACACTTTGCGCACTCATGCGCGAAAGCGTGAAGGGGGTGGGTGCGTGGCCACGCTGCTGCTGACATGGAACCCGGACCACTGGCGGATGGACTACGACGGCTTCATCGCCCGGACTCAGGCCGGTGCGCCGATCGAGGGCAGGTGGAGCGTCGGGGGACGCCGCCACGGCATCGGCCGTGGTGACCGCGCCTTCCTGTACCGGCAGGGCAGCTCCGGGCGCGGTCTCGTCGCGCTCGGGGAGATCATGAGCGAGCCCTACGAGGACGACCACTGGTCGGGGAGCGGCGGGACGAGCAGGTACGTCCACGTCCGCTGGTCGCAGTTCCGCCGGCTCGAGGACGCCCTGCTGCTGGACGAGCTGGAGTCGGTCGCGCCCGAGTTCGCGTGGCGGAAGGTCTACGCCTCCGGCCGGACGCTCCCGGAGCCCATCGCAGACCGGCTGCTGGAGTTGTGGACCTCCTGACGAGGTGCCGATACCTCAGAGGTACCGACCGCACCGCGCACCCGGGAGACCCGCTCTGCCTCGTTCCACCGCATCCCGGCGGCGTCCGCCCTCCCGTCCGGCGAAGCGCAAGCCGGTCAAGGCGCGGCGCACACGGCGGCCCGTGCTCAGCGCCGCGGCGTTCGTCGTGCTGCTGGTGCTCGGGGCGCTCGGCTACCAGTCGGCCCGGGCGGATCTGACCCTCCCGGCGTCCGGTCCCACTTGGCCCCTGACCGGCGTGCCGGTCCAAGCAGCACCGAGCCACCCGGCGCTCGCGGTGAAGATCGAGAACTCCGTCGACGCGCGCCCGCAGACCGGCCTGAACACCGCGGACATCGTGTGGGAGCAGGTCGTCGAGGGCGGCATCACCCGGTTCGTCGCCGTCTACCACTCGAACCTGCCGCCCGAGATCGGCCCGGTGCGGTCGATCCGCCCGATGGACCCCGCCATCGCCGCTCCGCTGCACGGGCTGCTCGCCTTCTCCGGCGGGCAGCAGCAGTACGTCGACGCCGTCACGGCCGCCGGGCTGCAGGTGCTCAGCCAGGACTCCGGTGCCGCGGGCTTCCACCGGACGACGACCCGCCGGGCACCGCACAACGTCTACGCCGTCCCGCACGCCCTCGTCGACCAGGCCGACGCCGCCCATCGCGCCCCGCCGTCCGCCCAGTTCGACCACCCGACACCGGGGGAGCAGCCCACCGCCGTCACCGCGGGCCAGCCGACCTCCACCCTGGACCTCGAGCTGTCCGGTATCAGCAACCCGCGGTGGACCTGGAGCCCCGACGGCCGCTGGCTGCGCGCCGAGGGCAGCACTCCGGCCACCGAAGCCGACGGCACGCAGCTCGGCGCCACCAACATCGTCGTCCTGCACGTCGACGTCGTCGCCACCGACGCCCGCGACCCCGCCGGCAACCCCGTCCCGGAGACCGTGCTCACCGGCCAAGGCGAGGCCCTCGTCGCCTCCGGGGGCCACACGGTCGCGGCCACCTGGTCCAAGCCCGCCATCGGTGACCGCGTCACGCTCACCGGCGCGGACGGCGCCCCCGTGACGCTGGCGCCCGGGACCACCTGGATCGAGCTCGTCCCCAACCGCACCGGCAGTGTCACCACCGGCTGACCGCGGCGGCGCGACACCCACCCGCCCCACTCGTCACAGCTCACCTGGGGCTTTCCCACGCGTCCCGCCGGAGGGCGACCTCGGCTCATACGCTGGCGGAAACCCCGACCACGGAAGGACGGACAGCGTGGGCAAGCACCTGCTCGACGAGACGGCGGAATTCCGGATGCCGCGCATCCCCCGGCACGCCGCCGAGCACGACGACGAGCTCGAGGCCACCCAGCGGTTCGAGGGCTTCCGCGAGCAGCGTCCCCGCCCCGTGCCCCCGCAGGAGCCGACCGCGCGCTGACCCGCCGCCCGCCAAAATGTCGGTGGGCTCTGGCAGTCTCCCCGCCGCTCGTCGCATGGACGGGCGGAACGCGGAGGTGACGTGAGCGGGTCGGTCGGCGTGCAGCTGGGGCGGGTCTGCCCCCAGTGCGGGCGGGAGGACTCCGTCTCGCTGATCTGGGGACTGCCCGACGCCGAGGCCATGCGGCTCGCCGAGCGGGGGCTGGTGGCGCTCGGCGGCTGCATGGTCCCGGGCGAGAGCCCGGACCTCCACTGCCGGGCCTGCGGCCTCGACTGGGGCCGCCCCGGCGACCCCACCGCCGACGAGCAGGCGCTGGCCGACTCGCTCGGCGTCCGGCACGCCGACGTCCTGCGCGCCCTGGGCACCGGCTGGCGCCGCGCGAGCATCGCCGTCGACGGCGCCGAGTGGTTCGTCAGCGGCGAGCCGGCCCAGGTGGCCGTCGGCATCTCCGGCCCGTGGTTCGTGCTCGCCCGCCCGCTGACCCGCTGGGGGAGCGGCGTCGACCTGCAGCCCGCCGACCAGCGGCAGTTCGGGCGCGACGACCTGCTGTACTCCTCGGAGATCGTCGCCGCGGCGGCCGACGAGATCGCCTCGCGGCGGCGCCGCTCGTTCCGCTGGTGCCGCAGCTGCCGCCGGGTGCACCCGCCGGAGTGGTTCGTCGGCACCGAGCGCGTCTGCCAGGACTGCGAGGCGGCCTACGAGCACGTCGACGCGTGACGCGGGAGCCCGGGGTTCCTATCCTCCAGGGGCGGGCTGACCTGAGGGCGGGGAGGCCGGGATGGCCGACGAGCGCATCGCGGTGGACTCCGTGCGCCCTGGCGACGTCCTGCCCGCCGGCACGGTCACCTTCCTCTTCACCGACATCGTCGGGTCGACGCGCCTGCTCCGGGAGGACCGGCACGGCTACGCGGACGCCCTCGCCGAGCACCGCCGCCTGCTCCGGGCGGCCTTCACCGAGCACGGCGGCCACGAGGTCGACACCCAGGGCGACTCCTTCTTCGTGGCCTTCCCCTCCGCCGGCCAGGCGCTGGCCGCCGCGGTCGACGCGCAGCGGGCGCTGGCCGCCCAGCCTGGACCGGACGAGCGGCGCATCAGCGTGCGGATGGGCCTGCACACCGGGGAGGCCGCCGTCGCCGGCGGCAGCTACGTCGGCCTGGCCGTCCACTGCGCGGCCCGGATCGCCGCGGCCGCCTCCGGTGGGCAGGTGCTGCTGTCGGACATCACCGCGGCCGTGGCCGCGGAGCAGCTGCCGGGCGGCGCCGCCCTGCGCTTCCTCGGCGACTTCGAGCTCAAGGACTTCCCGGAGCGGGCGCCGCTCTACCAGCTGGACATCGCCGGGCTGCCGACCCGGTTCCCGCCGCCGCGCACCCCGTCGTCCCGTCGGCTGGTCCTGCCCGACGTCCCCGACCACCTGCTGGGCCGGGACGGCGACGTCGCCGCCGTCGCCGCGCTGCTGACCGATGCCCGCATCCGGCTGGTCACCGTGACCGGACCCGGAGGCATCGGCAAGACCCGGCTCGCGCTCACCACGGCCCGGACCGTGGCCGACGAGTTCCCCGGCGGGGTCGTGTTCGCGCCGCTGAGCGCGATCACCGACCCGCGGCTGGTGCTGGGCACGGTCGCCGACGTCATCTGCGCCCGCTGCGAGAGCGGGAGCTCACCGGTCGACGCGATCGCCACCGCCGTCGAGGAACGCACGCTGTTCGTGCTGGACAACTTCGAGCAGGTCGTCGAGGCCGCCGGCGACCTGAGCGTCCTGCTCGACAGCACCCCGGCCGCGGTCGCCCTCGTGACCAGCCGCCAGGCGCTGCGGCTGCGCGCCGAGCAGCAGTTCCC
Source organism: Blastococcus sp. SYSU D00669 (assembly GCF_054050715.1). Lineage (NCBI taxonomy): Bacteria > Bacillati > Actinomycetota > Actinomycetes > Geodermatophilales > Geodermatophilaceae > Blastococcus > Blastococcus sp. SYSU D00669. The sequence continues at coordinate 15,706 of NZ_JBJGZV010000041.1, read as the reverse complement.
CCTCGCCCCGCTGGCCGCCGGGCCCGCGGAGCGGCTCTTCGCCGAACGCGCCGCAGCGGTCCGCCCCGGCTTCACCCTGGACGCCGCGAACGCCGCCGCGGTGGCGGAGATCTGCCGCCGTCTGGACGGGCTGCCCCTGGCCATCGAGCTGGCCGCCGCCCGGACCCGGTTGCTGCCGCCCCCGGCGCTGCTCGCCCGCCTCGGGCAGCGGCTCGACGTCCTCGGCGCCGGACCGGTCGACCTGCCGGCGCGGCAGCGGACCCTGCGGGCCACGATGGACTGGAGCTTCGGCCTGCTCGGTCCGCACGAGCAGGCCGTCTTCGCCCGGCTGGCCGTGTTCTCCGGCGGCTGGACGCTGGAGGCGGCGGAGAGCGTCTGCGGCCGGCCCGGCGAGCCCGCCGTCCTCGACGCCCTCTCCGCCCTGCTCGACGCGAGCCTGCTCGCCGAGTCGGGGGAGTCCGCGGCGGAGCCGCGGCTGTACATGCTCGACACCGTCGGTTCCTACGCGGCCGAGAAGCTCGCCGCCTCCCCGGACCGGGACGAGACCGGACGGCGGCACACCGAGTGGATGGTGGAGCTCACCGGTGCCCTGCTGACCGCACCCGTGCCCGAGGTCCGGGGGCGCTCCCTCCGGCTCGACGACGAGCTGCCCAACCTGCGGACGGCGATCGACCGCGTGCTCGACGCCGGCGACCTGACCACGGCCGCGCTCCTCGTGCGCAACACGTTCGGCTACATGACCCGCAGGGACGGCGAACGGGAGGTCGGGGCGTGGCTGGACCGGGCGCTGTCGATGTCGCACGGGGCTCCGGATGCCGTCCGCGGGCGGCTTCTCGTGCTGCGGGCGCTCGTCGCCGGGATTCTCAACGACCTCGCCGCCGTCGCCACGTTGCTGGACGAGGGCCGGCCGCTGCTCCCCGACGACGCCGACCACGAGTACGACCGCTCCTTCGCGGCCACCGCCGGCATCTACGCCGCCGTGGCCCGCGGTTCGCTCGAGGGGGTCCGCGCCGCCCACGAGGAGGCGCTCGCCCGCTTCGTCGCGCTGGGGCAGGAGCTCGGCGAGGCCTACATGGAGATGGTGGGCGGGGACATCGCGCTGGCCGGCGGCGACCTCGACACGGCCGACCGGCGCTACCGCCGGGTCGTGGAGCTGGCCCGGCGTCTCGACGACGACGCGATGATCGGCCAGGCCATGAGCTTGCGGGGACTCGTGCTGCTGAGCCGGGGCGACGTGGCCGGCGCACGGCGGTCGGTCCTGGACGGCGCGGCGGCCAACCAGCGCTGGGGGCAGACCACGGCGGTCGCCTACTCCCTGGAGGGGCTGGCCGCGGTGGCGCTGGCCGACGGCCACCCTGCGGTGGCCGCCCGGGCGCTGGCCGCGGCGGCCGCCGCCCGGCGGCACATCGCCGCGCCGCTGACACCCGCGCTGCCGCCCCTGGTGGCGGACCTGGCGGCGCGGTCGCGGGCGCAGCTCGGCGACCAGGCCTACGACGCGGCCTGCGAGGAGGGAGGGCGGTGGTCGCCGCAGCACGCCCTGGAGCGCACGCTGGACGACGTCGTGGGTCGACCCGCGGCGCTAGCTCCTGGGTGACCCCCCGAGCGGGGATGTGTCCGCATGGTCGCCGACGGCGACGACGAGCCCGGCAGCGGGTGACATGCGCCTCGGTTCCGCCCGCCGGAGTGCCGGAACCGTCGTCCTGCCCGGGATCATCGACGACGTGGCATACGAGATGCGGGACAACCACGTGCAGGAGCCCGACGAGGCCGGTGCCGCCGACCAGGCCCCGGAGGTCGAGCCCGGCAAGATCTTCGAGGACGCGATGAGCCGGATCGAGTCGATCACCCAGGAGTGGGCCGAGGTGGTCCGGAGCGTGCAGCGGTAGCTCGGGCGGGCGCTTCCGGCGGCTGGGCACCGACCACCCCGGCCACCACGGCGGCCGCCGCGTGGCCGGTGCGGACGGCGTCGAGCACCGGCGCGCCTGCCCGCCATCCGGCGAGCACCCCCGCGGCGAGGGCGTCGCCGCAGCCGGTGGTGTCCCGCACCGGCACCGGCTCGACCGGCACCTGCCGGGCGCCCTGCCGCGTGCGCACCGACGTCGGCCGCGGACCGTCGTGCACCACGACGAGCTCCGGCGCCCAGTCGGGCAGGTCGCCGGCCAGCCCGAGCGCCGCCGCCTCGGCCGCGTTGCAGAACAGGACGTCGGCCCGCAGCGCGGCGAGCAGCTCGACGTAGTTCCCGGCGCGCCGGATACGGGTCGCGGCGGCGACGTCCGCGCTGACGGGTACGCCGGCGGCGCGGGCGAGCGCGGCCGCCGTCCGCAGGGCCTCGGGGTAGCGGAGCAGGTCGTAGCCGTCGAGGTGGACGACGGCGGCATCGGCCAGCCACTCGCGTCGGACGTCCGCCGGCCCCAGCCCGCCCTCGCCGCCGTCGGACAGCAGGGTGCGCTCGCCGTCGGGGTGGACCAGCACCGTCGACACCGGCGTCCGACCGCGACGCACCACCGCGATCTCGACCCCGCGCGTGGTCAGCCCGGCCAGCAAACCGTCCGCGATCGAGTCCGCGCCCGCCCAGCCGGCCAGTCGCGCCGGCCCCCCCAGCCGGGCTACGTTCGCCGTGGCGTTGGCCGGCGCACCGCCCGCCGTCGTCGTCCGGACCACCCGCTGCTGACCGCCGACCACCAGCGGTTCCGAGAGCGACAGCACCTGGTCGGCCACCAGCTTGCCCAGGGCGACCACCGGGCCGGGGCCGGCCGCCCGCGGCCACCGGGGAGCGTCGTCGTCCGGCCCGGGCACCGGCTCACCGTAGGGCGGGCGGGCGTGACCGCGCGTGGCGCCGTGCCACGGGGCGCGCGACGCGGCGCGACTTCCTTGCTGACCTCCAGAGGCCTCGCCACGGTGTCCGCCACCGGGCTCCAGCGGAGGGAGAAGACCATGAAGTACGTCGTGAACTGGCGTGAGCGGCCCACCGGATCGGCCGCGGAGTACGAGGCCGCTCAGAAGCGCATCCTCGAGGTCTTCGCCGACTGGAAGATGCCGGAGAGCCTGGAGTTCCAGCAGTTCCTCGTCCGGGTCGGCGAGTTCGGCGGCTACGCCGTCATCGAGACCGACAGCAGGGCCGACCTGCACCACGTGACCACGGTGTTCGCGCCGTTCTCGTTCACCGTCGAGCCCGTTCTCGACGTCATGGATGCCGTCGCCGCCCAGAGCCGCGGCATCGAGTACCGGGACGCCCTCGTGCGCAGCTGACCGGTCCAGCCGTCCACGACGGGTCCTCAGTTCCCTCCTGTGGCGAGTGGTGCGGAAGCGGCCGCTTCCGGACCGAAACCCCGGGTTGAGTCCCTCGACCGTGCCATGGTCCGCCGGACGCCGAACCAGTCGGCCGCGGCGGGGCGCGGCCGGGAGCGCAGAGGAGCCGTCGTGACGGTCGCTGTCATCGACGTGGAGACCACCGGGCTGTCGCCGAGGACCGACCGGGTCGTGGAGCTGGGCGTCGTCCTGCTCGACGACCGCGGTGAGGTCGAGGCGGAGTTCGAGACCCTGGTCAACCCGGGCCGGGACGTCGGCCCGACCCACCTGCACGGCATCCGCGCCGCCGACGTCGTCGAGGCGCCGGCCTTCGCCGACGTCGCGCCGTACCTGCGCTCGCTTCTGGCCGGCCGGGTCGTCGTCGCCCACAACGCGCTGTTCGACCTGCGGTTCCTGGCCCGCGAGTTCGGCCGCGCCGGTCTGCCGGTCGAGCTGCCGCCGACGCTGTGCACCATGCGGCTGGCGCCGCTGTTCTTCGGCCCCGGCACCCGATCGCTGCAGGCGCTGTGCGACTTCGTCGACATCCCGCTCGAGCACGGCCACGCGGCGCTGCACGACGCCCGCGCCACCGCCGAGCTGATGCTGCACATGCTCTCCTCCCACCTCGGCGACGGCTCGCTCGCCGGCGCCGGCGTGCAGGTGCAGTTCGAGGACGACGGCGGCTACCGCGGCTTCGAGGCGCTCGACGCCTCCTGGGCGGAGCTGGTCGGTCTGGCCGGCACACCCGGCGCGCCGGCCACGCGGTGCCCCGCCCTGCCGCGGGACGCCGCCACCGCCGCCGCCCGGCAGCGGGACGGCTACCTGGGCGGCCTGGTCGCCGCCCTGCCCGCGCTGGAGGACGCGCCGCCGAGCATGGCGCCGTACCTGACGGTGCTCGACCAGGTGCTGGAGGACCGGCTGGTCAGCGTTCCCGAGGGGGAGACCCTCATGGCGCTCGCCGCCGAGCTGGGCTGCGGTCGCGACCACGTGCTCACCGCGCACCGGCTCTACCTCGACGCGCTGGCGACCGCGGCCTATGCGGACGGCGTCGTCACCCCTGAGGAGCGCGCCGACCTGGAGCGGGTGGCCACCCTGCTCGGGCTCGGCAGCCGCGACGTGGCGCTGGCGATGACCGTCGTGCGGAGCGGTGCGAAGGTCTCCATGCCGCGACGGGAGAACGCCTTCCTGCCGCCCGGCACGAAGATCGTCTTCACCGGCGCGATGAGCCGCACCCGGGGGGAGCTCGAGCAGGCAGCGCGCGACGCCGGGCTGGTGCCGACGTCGTCGGTGTCGAAGCGGACCGGCGTCCTGGTCTGCGCCGACCCGCACTCGCAGTCGGGCAAGGCGTCCAAGGCCCGAGCGCTCGGCATCCGGGTCATCAGCGAAGCCGTCTTCTGGGAGTCGCTGTCGGGCGTGCGCGCGTGACCGCGCGGCTGTTCCCCGACCAGCCGCGGTACGGGTCACGCTCGGAGGAGCTGTTCGTCCGCACGCTGCAGGAGCAGCTGCCCGACGACGCCGTCCTCTTCTGCAACCTCCGCTTCAGCGACGGCAGCCAGGATCGCGAGGCCGACGTGGTCGTCGGCTGGCCGGGCGTCGGGATCGCTGTCGTCGAGGTCAAGGGCGGCAGCGTGTGGCTGGACCGGGGCGGGTGGCGCCAGGCCTGGGACGGCGGCGAGCGCGTCATCCACCCCGTCGACCAGGCGGTCGCCTGCAAGTACCTGCTGTGCGAGTACCTCGCCGACCACCCCCGCTGGACCGCCGGCCGTCCCCGCACCGCACACCTCGTCGCGCTGCCCGCCACCACGCTGCCGGACGCCTTCGTCGCCCCTGGCCTGGCCCGCTGGATGGCGCTCGACACCAGCGACGTCCCGCACGCCGCCGCGCGGATCCGGGCGGCGCTGGAGAGGGTGCGCGACGAACCCGAGCCCCCGCTGGCCGAGGACATCGAGGAGCTCGCCGACTGCCTCGCCGGGACGGCGATCCCGCAGCAGCACGTCGTGGCCGAGCTCGCCGAGCGGGAGGCCACCTGCGACCTGCTGACCCAGGACCAGGCGAAGGTGCTCGACATGCTCGCGGCCTTCCCGCGGGTCGAGATCCAGGGCGGCGCCGGCTCCGGCAAGACGTGGCTGGCCGTGGAGAAGGCCCGTCGGCTGGCCAAGGAGGGCAAGCGGGTGGCGCTCATGTGCTACTCGCGCGGGCTGGCGGAGTTCCTCAAGCGTCGCGTGGAGACGCTGCCGAAGAAGCAGCGGCCCGACTACGTGGGCACGTTCCACTACCTCGGCATCGGCTGGGGCGTGCCCCAGGGCTCGGACGACGACAGCCCCTACTGGGAGGAGTTCCTCCCGGCGCGCATGGTGTCGCTCGCCGCTGACCTGCCGGACGAGCGCAAGTTCGACGCCATCGTCATCGACGAGGGCCAGGACTTCGCGCAGAGCTGGTGGGACGCCGTCCTCGCCGCGCTGCGCGACCCGGAGGCGGGCTGCCTCTACGTCTTCTCCGACGAGGGACAGCGGATCTTCGCCCGGCAGGGCCGGCCGACGGTCGAGCTGATGCCCATCCCGCTCACCGAGAACCTGCGCAACACCAAGCAGATCGCCGGCACGTTCTCGAGTTTCGTCCCGGGGATGAAGGTCCGCGGGCAGTCAGGGCTGCCGGTGCGGTTCGTGCAGTGCAGCACCGAGGACGCCGTCGGGGTGGCAGATGACGTCGCGGCCGACCTGCTCGACGAGGGCTGGCCGCCCGAGGCGGTCGCACTGCTGACGACGCACCGGCGCCATCCCGTCCAGGCCGAGCGGCAGGCCGGGGGCCAGGACGCCTACTGGGCGACGTACTGGGACGACGAGGACCTCTTCTACGGTCACGTGCTCGGCTTCAAGGGGCTCGAGCGGCCGGCCGTGGTGCTGGCGGTCAACGGCTTCCGCGACGAGGCCCGGGCCCGGGAGATGCTCTACGTCGGCCTGTCCCGCGCCCGTGACCTGCTCGTCGTGTGCGGTGACCTGGAGCTGATCCGCCGGGTCGGGGGAGAGGCGGTCGTCCGGCGGCTCACGGGCTCGGGCGCATGACGCCGTCCGCACAGCTGATCGCCGAGACGATCGGGGAGTACGTCGCCGCGGAGCTCGTCCACGAGCGGTGGATCGCGGAGCCGGTCCCGCTGACCCGGTGGACCAAGGTGCGAACGGCGACCTGGCGCCCGTGGCTGAGGGACGGCGGCTCGCATCGGCCGAAGTCACGCTGCACGCCCTACGACGAGGCTCGTACGGAGGCCGCTCTCGCCGTTCTCGACGGGCTCACCCGGGAGACCCACGGCCGGGCGGACGCCCGCATCGAGCGGCGTGACCTGCTCGCACGCTCGGAGAAGCTCTCGTCGGACGGCGACGAGGGACTCATCGGCCTGTGGGTCGCCACGATGATCTGGGGCTCCGGGATGACCAACGGCCGGGGGCCGTGGCGCACGGCGCAAGGCCTTGCTCACGGGCCGCTCGTCGACGTGCTCCGAGAAACCGCCCGTCTCGTGCGGGCGGACCAGCTCGACGCCGCCTTCCAAGCCTTCCGCGTGACCGGCTGCGGCGTCTCCTTCTTCACCAAGTGGTTCTGGGCCGTCTCGCTCGCCGCGGAGAGCAAGGGGCGGGCGTACGTGCTCGACAAGCGGGTCGTCGACTGCCTGATCCTGATGCACACGCAGGCCGATGTGCCCTCGCGGCGGTGGTGGGGCCAGTACGCCGGCTATCTCGACGATCTCGAAGCGGCGGCTGAACGGCTCAGTCAGCACTACCCGGGCATCGACGCGGAGAAGGTGGAGTACCTGCTCTTCGAGCGGGAAGCGGAGATCGACGACGACCGACCACCGTTGATCCGCTGGCTGGAGCGGCGGGGGGAGGCGTGACCGAGACGATCTCTGACCCGGTCCGCCGAGCATCGCTCGACGGCTGCCAGGACGCCTAGCAGGGGACCGCGGCGCGCAGCAAGCGCTCGGCGATGGGCGCGACGTCGTCGAGCCGTCCGGTCGCCACCGCCATCACCAGGTCGTAGGCGGCTTCGTTGGAAAGCGTCAGTCGCAGGCCGTTGAGGCCGTAGAAGGCGATCGTCGCGGCCAGGGCGAGCCGCTCGTTCCCGTCGACCAGGGGTTGCGTGCGGGCGAGCGAGTGCATCAGGGCGGCCGCCTTGTCGTGCACCGACCGGTACGCGTCCTCGCCGAACGCCGTGGAGCGCGGTCTCGCCGCCGCGGACTCCAGGAGACCGATGTCCCGCACCTGCACGTTCCCCAGCGTCCGGTGCGCGACGTGCAGGAGGTCCTCCAGGTCCAGGTGGATCACCGGCCGAGCCGCTCCAGCGCTTCGGCGTAGCGAGGCAGTTCCTGGTCGAGCACGCGATCGAGCAGCTCGCGCTTGCTGGTGCGCTCGATGTAGTCGCGTACCGCCTGCCGGGCGACCTCCTGCATCGATCGCCCCTCCAGCTGAGCCCGGCGGCGCAGGGCTTCTGCCTCCTGGTCGTCGAGGCGCAACGTCATGGCCATGGCGGCAATGGTATCGCTCGTGATACCTGTAGTCAGGCGCTGAGCGGGGTTCCTTGGAACACCTGCTCCTGGTGCCAGCGGACGTGCGGCAGTGCCGGCAACGGGGTGCCCGGGCGGGCGGCGAGCCGGTGCCCGTGCAGGTCGTACACGGCGCGGCCGTGCGGCGTTCGTGCGGAGAATCGACGGCTGACCACGACCGACACCTCGTCGTCGAGCCCGAGCATCCCGCGGTCGAACAGCTTGTGGTGCAGCATGCACAGCGCCAGTCCGTTGTCGAGGCTGTCCGGGCCGTCGAGGGCGAACCAGCGCACGTGCGCTGCCTCCAGGCCGACCGGAACGCCGCCTGCCTGCCCGTCGAACCCGCAGAAGGCGCACTGGCGGTCCCACGCCTCGATCACCTCGGCCCGCCAGGTCGCGCTCCGCTTGCGCTGTCCGGGATCGAGGGGGGTCGCCGGGGCGACCGGCTCCTCCGGATCGAAGCCCAGGGCGCTCAGCACGTCGGGAGCGACGGTGGCAGGGAAGTGGCTGTCCACGAGGCCGCGTGCCACCACCGGGATCGCCTTCGGCCGTCGGAGCAGCATCTCCTCGAGGGAGTGCTCCAGCCGGCCGGTGACGCCTTCCCGCAGCGGGCGCACGTTGTCCATCGGCACGTCGCGGTCGAGCACCCACACCGCGTCCGAGCGCAGGTGCGTGAACGGGTAGGCCGCACTCTGCGCCGACCCGGTCTTCGACGGCGGGCCGAACTCGTCGATCAGGGCCGCGAGCTGCTGTTCTGCCACCGACCACGGGGTGGCGCTCGACCCGCTCGACGCGAGCCTGCTGAGGGCGAGCAGCAGGAGGAGTGGCTTGTGCGGTGCCCGCCGACCGTTGCGTTCGTGCTGCCGCAGGGACGCCAGCCGGTCCAGCGCTTCCCGTGCGATGAAGTCCGCTGTTGCCATGACCCCACTATGCGGGCGCCGGACGGCCCTCCTCGGGGAGCGACGCGGTAGGCCCCCGCGACATCGCGTGGGTGATCAAAGGTCAGCGCGCGACGCCGGTTGCGACGGCTGGGAGCTGCTGGGAACACAGGGGCAGTTGCGGACGTATCTGGTTCGAAATAGCGGGCGTCGGGCAGCGGTCGTGTCAGGGTCGCCCCGTTCACCGCGGGGCCCGCCTCGGCCCCGCCTCGCCCTCACGCAACGGGGACACGCAATGTCGCAACCGCCCTACGGCCCGCCGCCTCAGGGAGCTCCGCTTCCTGGTCCGGTCCCGCCCGGCCAGCAGCCCTACGGTCCGCCGCCTCAGGGACCGCCGCTGGCGCCGGGCCCTGCTCAGACGGCCTTCGCGCCGCCGGCAGGTTTTCCTCCCGCTACGCCGAACCAGCAGCCGCAGCAGCCGCTCTACAAGCGTTCGTGGTTCATCGTGATCGTTGTCATCGCCGCCCTGGCCGTGATCGGGACCGCGCTCAACAAGAAGGACGACGAGACCGCCTCGGCGAGCGCGAGCGAGTCCTCCTCGAGCCAGCCGGCCCTGCCGCCTCCCAGCAGCGCACCGGTGGTTCCGCCGGTGGCCTCGACTCCGTCCACCGTCGCGCCGACGGAGGCGCCGCAGGCCCCGGTCGTCAACTTCGCGATGCCCGACTTCGTCGGGATGGACCTCCAGACGGCGCAGAACCTGGTCCAGGCCAACGGCGTCTTCCTCAGTCTGTCGCACGACCTGCTGGGGAGCCGCAACCAGATGGTCGACTCGAACTGGGTCGTCTGCGACCAGAACATCCCGGCCGGCCAGCAGGTCACCGGGGACGTCGAAGGCCTCATCGACTTCGGCGTGGTCAAGCGGGGCGAGCCCTGCCCCTGACGCGCACGCATCGTTCCTCTCGTCCTCACATCGGAAAGGTGCACTGGTGGGGCTGATCAGGAAGTCCATGTCGGTGTCGACGCTCGGGCTCATCGACTTCCGCAGCGACAAGGAACGCATCGCGCGGTCTACTCGTCGCACGGACAAGGCGGTCCGGGCGCAGACCAAGGCCCAGGCTGAGCAGCACGCCGCGCAGATGCAGGCCATGGCTGCGCAAGCACAGGCACAGCTCGCCGCCACGTACCAGCTGCAGAACCAGGCGGCTCAGCAGGCACAGCTGGCCGCGCTCCAGCAGGGTCAGGTCGCGCTGCCGCCCCAGCAGGCTCCCGCGGCCGGCTGGTACCCGGACCCGCAGGACAACGCCGGCCTCATGCGCTGGTTCGACGGCTCGGGGTGGACGGAGCACACCCAGCCTCGTCCGTGAACGAGGACGTCGGGTCGCCGCGCAGCTCGTGCGGCGACCCGACGTCCGGGCGGGATGAGGCCGCAGAGCCCGGCTGACCCAGCCGGGCGCGACCAGACGGCGACCGGGTTGCGACCGGCCGCCGCCAGGCTCGGATCCGTGTCGTCCGGTCGCGTTCGGCCCTACCGTTTCCCGGTGGAGTTCGCCGTCCTCGGCCCGCTCCAGGTGGTCGGGCCGGATGGACCAGTCGACGTGGTCGGCGCCAAGGAACGCGCCCTGCTGGCCCACCTCGTCGCCGCCCAGGGGCGGATGGTCTCCACCGAGGAGCTGATCGACAACCTCTGGGGCGAGCAGCCCCCGCGGACGGCGACCAAGTCCCTGCAGAACTACGTCCTGCGGCTGCGCAACGTGCTCGAGCCCGAGCGCAACGGCCGACCGCACATCCTGGTCACCGACGGCCGCGGCTACCGGCTGGCCGTCCCCGACGACGCGGTCGACGCCCGCCGCTTCGCCACGCTGGTCGAGCTCGGTCGACAGGCGCTCGCCGACGGCCGGGCCGAGGCCGCCGCCTCCACCCTCACCGAGGCGCTCGCCCTGTGGCGCGGGCCCGCCTATGCCGGCCTGCCCGACCGGGCATGCGGCGGCGAAGCGAGGAGACTGGAGGAGCTCAGGCTCGTCGCGGTCGAGGACCGGATCGCCGCCCAGCTCGAGCAGGACCGGGAACGCGAGGTGGTCCCCGAGCTCGAGCAGCTGGTCCACGAGCACCCGCTGCGCGAGCGGCTCTGGTACCTGCTGGTCCTCGCGCTGTACCGCTCCGGCCGGCAGGCCGACGCGCTGGCCGCCTACAGCCGGGCCCGCGAGGTGCTGCTCGCCGAGCTGGGCGCCGACCCGGGGGAGGAGCTGCGCCGGCTGCACGCCCAGATCCTGAAACAGGACCCTGCCCTGCGCCCCGCCCGCCCGGCACCACGGCTGCCCGGCCCCCTGCGCCGGCCACCCGGGGCCCTCGTCGGCCGCGACGCCGAGCTGCAGCTGCTCCGCGACGCCTGGGAGCGGACCCGCCAGGGCGCGGCGCAGACCGTCGCGCTCCGCGGCCCACCGGGCGCCGGTGCGCGCCGGCTCGCCGCCGAGCTCGCCGACGTCGTCACCGGGCAGGGTTTCCCCGTCGAGTACGTGACCTCACCGGCCGACCCGCTGCCGCCGGCGACCGTGCCCACCCTGACCGTCCTCGACGGCGTCGACGCGGCCACCGCCGACACCGGCCCGCGGCTGCTGCTGGTCGTCCACGGGCGGGCCGACGCCGTCCCGCCCGACGCGCTCACCGTCCCGCTCGCCCCCCTCGACGCCGACGACGTCCGCCGGCTGCTCGACCCGTACCTGCCGTCCCCCGCCGACGACGACACCGTGCGGCGGGTGCTGCGCGACACCGGCGGGGTTCCCGGCCGGGTGCACGACGCGGCGCTGGCGCTCGCCGGCCGCCGGATCCACGAGAAGGTCAGCGACGCCGCCGTCCGCACCACCCGCATGCAGACCGCGCTGGTCGCCGCCCGCGAGTCGCTGACCGAGGGGGTCGCCGAGTTCGGCGGGCACCTGGAACGGTCCCGCCCGGCTCCGGCCGACGTCTGCCCGTGGAAGGGGCTGGTCTCCTACGAGGTGGGCGACGCCCCGTGGTTCGCCGGGCGTGAGCGCCTGGTGGCCGAGCTGCTGGCCCGGGTCGCGTCCGCGCCGCTGCTGGCCCTGGTCGGCGCCTCCGGCAGCGGCAAGTCCTCGCTGCTCCGCGCCGGCCTGCTGGCCTCCCTGGCTGCGGGTGCCCTCCCCGGCAGCGACCGGTGGCCGCAGTTCGTGATGCGCCCCGGCCGTCACCCGCTCCGCGAGCTGGTCCGCATCACCCTCCACGGGCAGCAGAAGACTAGGGACGACGTCGCCGACCTGCTCGAGCAGCTGGTCTTCGACGACGACTCCCGGAGTGGCGTCGTCCTCGTCGTCGACCAGCTCGAGGAGGTCTGGACGACCTGCCCCGACCCGGCCGAGCGCACGGCCTTCCTCGACGCCCTGGCCGAGCTGGTGACCGCCGACCAGGGCTGCCGCGTCGTCCTGGCGGTGCGCGCCGACTACGTGGGCGAGCTGGCCGACCACCCGTCCCTCGCCCGGGCGCTGACCGACGCCACCGTCCTGGTCGGGGCGCCCAGCGAGGCCGAGGTCCGCCGCGCCGTCGAGCACCCAGCCGCCCGCTCGGGTCTGATCCTCGACACCGGCCTGGTCGACGCCCTGGTCTCCGACGCCGGCGCCGAGCCCGGCGTGCTGCCGCTCCTCTCCACCGCGCTCACCGAGCTGTGGGAGCACCGGGACGGCGACCGCCTCACCCTGGCGGCCTACGTGGCGGCCGGCGGCCTGCGCGGGGCCGTCGCCCGGATCGCCGAGCGCGCCTACCTGGCGCTGTCGCCCGAGGACCAGGCGGCCGCACGGGTCCTGCTGCTGCGGCTGGCCGGCCCGGGGGAGGCCGACGCGGCCACCCGGCGCCGGGTCCCGCTGGCCGAGCTCCGCACCCTGCCCGACCCGCGGGTCGCCGCCGTCGTCTCCCCGCTGGCCGACGCCCGGCTGCTCAGCCTCGGTGCCGGCCACGTGGAGGTCGCCCACGAGGCGCTGTTCCGCGAGTGGCCGCGGCTGGCCGGCTGGCTGGCCGAAGACGCCGAGGCCCGCGCCGTGCAGCGGCGGCTGGTCGTGGCGGCCGCCGAGTGGGACGCCGGCGGCCGCGAGGACGCGCAGCTGTGGCGCGGCAGCCGCCTGGTCGCCGGCGCCGACTTCGCCGCCGCCCACCCCGACGAGGTCACCGACGTCGAGCGCGCCTTCGTCGAGCGCGGCCTGGCCCAGCAGGACGCCGAGCGCCGCGACGCGCAGCAGCGGGCGGCCGCGGCGACCCGGCAGAACCGCCGGCTGCGCTTCCTGCTCGGCGGGCTGGCGGTCGTCCTGGTGGCCGCCCTCGTGGCCGGCGTCGTCGCCGTCCGCGCGGAGGACCGTGCCGAGCGCGAGGCCACCACCGCGCAGGCCCGCGCCCTGGCCGCGAGCTCCACGGCCGTCGTGCCCCAGGACGCCGAGCTCGCCGTCCTGCTCGCCCTGGAGGCCGTGGACCGCGCCCGCCCGGTCGGCGGGGTGGCGCTGCGCGAGGCCACGGAGGCCCTGCACGGCGCGCTGGCGTCGTCCCGCATCCTCTCCGTCCTCGACGGCGCCGGCGGCGCCGCGGACTGGAGCCCCGCCGGGGGCAGCTACGCCGTCAAGAGCGCCGACGGCAGCGGCGTGGTCGAGATCCGCGACGCCGTGACCGGGGACCTCACGCAGAGCTGGGCCGCGCACGAGCCGGACCTCGCCGACCTGGCCTACAGCGCGGACGGCGCGCTCCTCGCCACCACCGGCTTCGACGGGGCCCTCGAGGTGTGGGGCGCCGCGACCGGGACGCTGGTCCGCACACTCCGAGGGGCTCCGGGCACCCGCGTGGTCGCGCCGTCCTTCAGCCCCGACGGGCGGCTGGTCGCCGCCTCGTGGCACGGCGACGAGGGCGTCGCCCGGGTCTGGGACGTCGCCACCGGCACCCTCGTCCGGGAGTTCGCCACGCGGGACAGCGCCGAGCCGTCCCTGGCCACCGCGTTCAGCCCCGACGGCACCCAGGTCGCGTTCATGTTCGACGGCCATCCCCGCGTGGCCGACCTGGCCACGGGCCGGACGCTCTTCGACCTCCCGGCGGGTGTGTTCTCGACGGCCGACGTCGAGTGGAGCCCCGACGGCCGGTACGTCGCGACCGCCGACGCCAGGTACCTCTTCGTCGCCGACGCGGCCACCGGCGCCGAGATCGCCCGGGTGCAGGGGCACACCAGCTTCGTCCTGTCCGTCACCTGGAGCCCGGACGGCCGGCGGCTGGCCACCGGGAGCAGCGACGGGACGGCGAAGGTGTGGGAGCTCGACGCCGGGTCGCTGGCCGAGGTGATGACGCTGTCGGCCGCCAGCACGCGCCCGGCGGTGGCGTGGCTGACGTTCTCCCCCGACGGGGGGCGCCTGCTCACCGGGACCCAGGACCCACCGGCCGTGACCGTCTGGGACGTCGGGGTGGGTGGCGACGCCGAGGTCGCGACCTTCACGGTCGACACCGAGGGGTACGTCGGCCTCGACTACACGGCCGACGCGAACCGGCTGGTCGCCGGCACGGGCTCGGGCGAGGCCACCGTCCTGGACACGGCGACCGGCGAGGTCGTGCAGCGGGCGGGTCCGCACGCGGGCATGCCGGCCGGCGCCCAGCGCACCGTCTACTCCGTCGACGTCAGCCCGGACGGCTCGATGATCGCCACCACCGGCGCCGACAGCACCATGTCCGTGTGGGACGCGGCCACGGGGGCGGAGGTGTTCACGAGGGCCCTCGCCGGCTGGGCCGACTCGGTCGCCTGGACCCCGGACAGCCGGTTCGTCGCCGCCGCGAGCTGGGGCACCGTCGACACCGACAGCGGCGGCGAGGTCGTCGTCCTGGACCGGACGGGCCGCGAGGTGACCCGCCACACCAGCGACGAACCGGCCACCTTCGGCGCCGTCGAGTTCACCCCCGACGGTCGGCTGCTGGCCTACCACCGCGGCCCGTTCGAGACCGCCCGGGGAACATCGCCGGAGGTCGAGCTCTGGGACTGGCGCCGCGACGAGGTCGTGCGGCGCATCGCGGTGCCGGGCTACGAGGCGCCCCTGGCCGTCAGCCCCGACGGGGAGCGCATCGTCGTCGCGCGGAGCGAGCAGGCCACCGTGGTCGACCTGTCCAGCGGGGCCGAGGTCACGCAGCTGACCGGCGCCGGGGCGGCGATCTCCTCGTTCGCCTACAGCCCCGACGGCTCCCTCATCGCGACCGGCCACGAGGACGGGCTGGTCCGGCTGTGGGACGCCGACTCCGGGCAGGCCGTCACGGTCCTGCGCGGGCAGACCACCCGGATCAAGAGCGTGGCCTTCAGCCCGGACGGCGACCACCTCGCCGCGTCGGACACCGAGGCGACCGTCCGGGTGGCCGCGGTCCACCTCGACGACCTGGTCGCCCTCGCCCGCGCCGAGGTGACCCGCGAGCTGTCCCGCGACGAGTGCCGGCTGTACCTGCCGCCCGGGGACTGCGCCGGGGGCTGACGGTCGCGACCGGCCGGCAGGCGACCGCGACCGGATCGCGACCGCGCTGCGACCGGAGGACGGACGGCGGCGCGACCGCCGGGGACCAGCGTCGGAGCAGGCGGTCCCGGAAGGACCGGGACGGCCAGGGCCGCGCCGCCGGCCCGGAGAGGGACTCCGATGACCGCTACCCCGCACACCGCCCCGGCCGCCTCGTGGGCGTCCCTGCACCGGACCCTGCTCGCCGTGCTGGCCGCCGTCGCGCTGGTCGCTATCGCCGGCGCCACGGTCCTGGCGTTCGCCCTCACCGGGAACTCGTCGGCACCGTCGCAGCCGACGGTGGTGGAGGAGCCGCTCCCGCAGCCCGTTCCCCAGGACGACGACCCGCCCACCCAGTACTGCTCCAACCGGGCGGAGCCGGTGCCCTGCTGACCACGAGCGGACGGCACGGCGGGGGGGGGGGGGGGGGGGGGGGGGGGGGGGGGGGGGGGGGGGGGGGGGGGGGGGGGGGGGGGGGGGGGGGGGGGGGTGTGGGGGTGGGTCGG
>NZ_JBJGZV010000040.1:0-51634 GCF_054050715.1 Blastococcus sp. SYSU D00669 | reverse complement strand
TCACAGCGTTACGGCGGCCATGGCGAGAGGGAAACGCCCGGTCTCATTCCGAACCCGGAAGCTAAGCCTCTCAGCGCCGATGGTACTGCCCCGGAGACGGGGTGGGAGAGTAGGACGCCGCCGGACATACTTTCCAGAACGGGGGTCGGAGCCAGGTGCTCCGGCCCCCGTTCTCTTTGTGTTGTCCGGCTCCTCGGGCTCGAGCTCGGACAGGCCCCCGAAGCGTGAGGTACCCAGACGTCATGACAGCTCCGCGAGGCGGATCCGGCGGCTCCCCGTCCCGGCGGGGCGGCCCACGGCGCAGCGGCGGCGGCGCCGGCGGACCCCGCGGCGGTGCGGGCCGACAGCAGCGGGGCGGGTCCGAGCGCGGTGGTGGCGTCGGCGGCTCAGGTCGCGGGACCGGTAGCACCGAGGGGCGCGGCGGGCGGACCGAGCGGCCCCATTGGAGCGGCGGCGAGCGGCCGCAGCGGCCCGCCGGTGGCTACCGCGGGAGGCCGGACGGGGACGTCGGCGGCGACCGGCGGAACTCCGGAGCACCCGGTGAAGGCCGCGGACCGGAGCGGGGCGGCGCGCCCCGCGGAGGCGAGCGTCCGCAGCGCAGCCAGTGGCAGGACCGGCGTGCCGGCAGCGGCCGTTCGTCGTGGCAGGACCGCCGTCCCGACGGCGAGGGCTCGTCGTGGCGCGACCGACGTCCCGACGGGGAGCGACCCGCGCGCGACCGACGCCCCTCGGCCGGCGGGCGGGAAGGCGCGGCCTGGCAGGACCGGCGGGCACACGAGGACCGGCCCCACCGCACCGGCGGGCCGCGCGCTGAGCGGCCGGCCACCGGCGACCGCCCGCAGTGGGAGGGGCGGCGACCCGCCGCCCCCCGCGCGGACCGAACGGCGGGCGGACGGGACCGGCAGGACCGGCGCGACCGGCGTCCCGGCGACGACCGCCGTCCCCCGCGACCCACCGACCAGCCTCCACGTCCGGCCGGTCCCGAACTGCCGGAGTGGGCCGACCCCAAGGAGCTCGACGGCTCGGTGCGAGCCGCGTTGCGGGGGCTCGACCCGCGCAACGCCGATCGCGTCGCCCGCCACCTCGTCGTGGCGGGGACGCTCGTCGACGAGGACCCCGAGCTCGCGCTCGAGCACGCGCGTGCGGCGCGCGACCGCGCCTCCCGGGTCGCCGCGGTCCGCGAGGCCGTGGGGGTCGCCGCCTACCACGCCGGCGACTTCGCCGAGGCCGCCCGCGAACTGCGGGCGTACCGGCGGATGAGCGGGGACGAGAGCTACCGCGCCGTCCTCGCCGACTGCGAGCGCGCCCTCGGCCGGCCCGAGGTGGCCCTGCGCCTGGTGGCCGAGGCCCTGGCCGGCACACCGGACGCCGAGGAACAGGTCGAGCTGCGCCTCGTGGAGGCCGGCGCCCGGCGCGACCTGGGTGAGGCGGCCGCCGCCCGGCTGGTGCTGGAGGACGCGCTCGGCGGCCGTCCCGACCCGTCGTCGCTGACCGGTGACGACCCGGGCCGCCTGCGGGTGGCCGCCGCGTACGCCGACCTGCTCGCCGACCAGGGCGAGGCGGCGCGGGCCACGGCGTGGCGGGAGGCCGTGGCCGAGGCCGACCCCGACGACCTCGCCGGCCTGGGCGAGGGCCCCGCGGTCGTGTTCTCCGAGGAGCTGCTCGTCGAGGAGCCGGCGGCGGAGGAGCCGCCGACGCCGCCTGCGGCTGCCGCCGGCGACGACCTCGACGAGGACGAGCTCGACCTGAGCGACGACATCGAGGCCGAGGTGGCCGAGCTGCTCGGCGAGGACCACCCGCTCGCACGGCCGGACCGCGACGCCGGGGACTGACCCACCGACAGGAATGGCGGCGGACGTCCACAGCGCCACTCCGCGTCCACAGATCGTCGCCGCGCCTGGGCCGCGGTCCCACCGGTGGTCAGGCTCGTGGCATGAGCGTGGCTGTGATCGACCGGAACGACGTGCTGCTACGGGGCCGGCTGTCCGCCCCCGCGGAGGTGCGCACCCTGCCCAGCGGGGACGCGCTGGTGACCTTCCGTCTGATCGTCCGCCGGCCCGACCCCCGGGCCCGCGGGCGATCGGTCGACGTCCTGAACTGCGTGACCTACGACCGGGCACTGCAGCGCCGTGTGGCGCTGTGGCAGCCCGGCGACGTCGTCGAGGTGGAGGGCGCCCTGCAGCGCCGCTTCTGGCGCACCGGCGGCGGCACGAAGACCTCGGTCTGCGAGGTCAACTGCCGCAAGGGGCGCAAGGTCCCGCGGGCCACGGCGGCCGCCGACGTGCGGACCGCCTGAGGATCAACCGGCGTGCGGTCGCAGAACCAGCCCGGTGCGGGGCTTGGGGACGAACAGGGTCGACTTGCGCGGCATCCGCGCGCCCGCCCGGGCCACGGCGGCGACGTCCGCGGGCGAGGGCGCGCGGAGCAGGACGGCGGTGCCGTGGCGCTCACCGGCCGCCCGCAGCGCCTCTGGGACGTCGTGGGCCACCAGGACCGACGCGGGGTCGTCGGGCCGCCCCCACAGGCGCTCGAACAGGCCGTGGTGGGCCAGGACGACGTCGAGACCGCGCCACGCCGCGGGCGCCTCGGGCGGCACCGCCAGCCGGACGGGATCCGACGGGTCACGCAGCTCGACCAGCCGCTGCCCGTCGCTGAGCAGGAACCCCCCGGCAGCGGGGTCGGCGAGCCACCGGCGCGCCTGGGGCTCGGCGGACGGGCCGCCGGTCGGCAGCTCGCGGACGCGGAATCCGGCGGCCGCCTGCTCGACGGCCGGCCCCAGCGGCAGGTCGGGGACGACGCGGTGGATGGCCTCCACGCGCAGCCCGCCCGGGCCCATCGGCGTGAGCAGCGCCAGGATCGCGTCGGCCCCGCCACCGGCGGCACTCCGGGCGTGCGCCTGGGCCGCGGCGAACCGGTGGTGCCCGTCGGCGATGACGGCGTCCACCCCGGTGAACGCGGCCGTCAGGTCGGCCAGCACCGCCGGGTCGGACACCCGCCACAGCCGGTGGGCCACGCCGTCGGAGTCGTCGAGCCGCAGGGTCGGCTCACCCTGCTGCGCCGCCTGCGTCAGGGCCGCGATGCCCGCGTCGGGGTCGTGGGCGAGCACGATCGGCTCGAGGTCGGTCCGGGTCGCGGCCAGCAGGGCACGCCGGCCCTCGACGGCCACCGGGTAGGTGTCCTCGTGCGGCAGGACCGCCCGCGAGCCGGGCGCCGGCAGGGCGACCGCGCCGAGCCAGCCCACCGTGGCCGGTGCGCCGCTCGCCGGCCGCATCTCGTAGCGCCAGAGCGCCGGCCGCTCGTCGCGCTCGAGCACGCCGGCGGCCTGCCACTGCCGCAGCGTCCGGGCCGACAGCTCCGCCGAGGGGTGCGGACCACCGGCGCCGGGGGTGCCGGGTTCGACGCGGGGGAGGATGAGGCGCACGATGTTGTACGGGTCGGCCTCGGCCAGGCGCTCCCGGCCGCCGGGGGTGACCAGGTCGTAGGCTGGCGAGCTCACCCGGGCCAGGTGTCCGGGGTCTCGACGCCGGTAGGTGAGCGCCCGGAAGGGCCGCACCTCCAGCCCCGTCGCCGGCAGCGACGCGGACTGCACCGACGACGAGGACACGACGGTGATCGTAGGAGCGTCCCGCTCCGGCTCGCCGCCGCCACCGGTTCCCGCACGGGCACCGGCCGCGGCGCGCCGCGGAGGGAGGGCGACGCGGAAGGGGCAGCGGTGTCCGACGAAGGCTCCCCGGAAGGCGGCGTCTACGAGTGGTACCAGCGCGGCCTGCAGCTGCTCAACAACGGTGACCCGGCGGCCGCGGCCACCATCCTCGGCCGCGCCGCGGAGGCCGAGCCCGCGTCCCGCAGCGTGCTGGAGGCGCTCGCCCGGGCGCAGTACGACGCCGGCCGGTACGACGAGGCCATCGCCTCGTTCACCGAGCTGATCGCGGTCAACCCGACCGACGACTACGCGCACTTCGGGCTGGGCCTGGCCGCCAGCCGGGCCGGCCGGCTCCCGCTCGCCGCCGAGCACCTCGCCCTGGCCGTGGCCATGCGCCCCGACCTCGGGCACTACGCGCGGGCGCTGCGCGGCGTCCGCGCCCGCCGCGCCGGGGAGTCGGCGTGAGCGGCGGCGCGGTCCCGTCCCTGGCCCGCGGCTGCGAGCGGCCCCCGGCCACCGTCTTCGACGTCGCCCTGCTCGACCTCGACGGCGTGGTCTACGTCGGCCCCGACGCGGTCCCCGGCGTCCCCGACGCGCTCGCGGCAGCCCGCGGGGCGGGCCAGCGGCTGGGCTTCGTCACCAACAACGCCGCCCGTCCACCGGCCGAGGTGGCCGCCCACCTCGCCGAGCTGGGGGTGCCGGCCGAGGCGGCCGACGTGATCACCAGTTCCCAGGCGGCGGCCAGCGTGGTCGCCGAGCGGTTCGGCGCCGGCGCGCGCGTCCTGCCCGTCGGCGGACCGGGCGTCGCGATCGCCCTGCGCGCCGCCGGGCTCACCGTCGTGGAGCGTGCCGAGGACGACCCGGAGGCGGTCGTCCAGGGCTACGGCCGCGAGGTCGGCTGGGGCCAGCTGGCCGAGGCCGTCGTCGCCATCCGCAACGGGGCGCGGCACGTGGCCACCAACACCGACGCCACCATCCCGTCCCCCCGCGGGCCGCTGCCGGGCAACGGCGCGATGGTCGGCGTGGTCCGCGGCGTGACCGGCCAGGAGCCGCTGGTGACCGGCAAGCCCGATCCGGCCATGCACGCCGAGTGCGTGCGCCGCACGGGGGCCGAGCGCCCGCTCGTCGTGGGCGACCGGCTCGACACCGACATCGAGGGCGCGCGCCGGGCCGACGCGGCCAGCCTGCTGGTCTTCACCGGCGTCACCGACCCGGCGACGCTGCTCGCCGCGCGCCCCGACCACCGGCCCGACCTCCTGGCCTTCGACGTGGCGGGCCTGCTCGTCGCGCACCCGCCGGTGACCGCCGACGGCGTGGGGTGGCGGTGCGGCGCCTGGGCGGCGGCGCACGACGACGGTGGCACCCTCGTCCTCCGGCGGACCGCGCCGGGCGACGGCCACGAGGACGCCCACGACGTCGGCGAGGACGACGGCCGGGACGACGGCTACGACGGGCTGCGCGCCCTCTGCGTGGCCCACTGGGCCGCCACGCCGGACACCGCCGCGGCACCGCGGGTGTCCGCGGCCGACGAGGCGGCCCGCCGGGCGCTGGCCGGCTGGCGCCTGCCGCCGGCCTGACCGGGGGTCAGAGCAGCTTGCGCAGCCGGAGCAGGTCGCGGAACCCCGCCTCGAGCTTCACCCGGCCCGACGCCCACGCCGGACCGAAGGACAGCCGGCCGTCGGTGAGCGCCACCAGGTCGTCGCTGGTCATGGTCAGCCGGATGTCCGCCTTGGGCACCGACGGACCGTCCGGGACGGTGTGCACGTCCTGCACCTCCCGGTCGCGGAGCCGGCCGAGGACGACCTGCTGCAGGTCGGTGAGCCGGCAGGACAGGCTGCGGTCCAGGTCGGCGGCGGCCGGGTTCGCCGCGAGTGGCCCGAGGATCGAGTCCAGCGCCTTCAGCGACTGCTCCATGGTGGCCACGCGGCGGTGCCCCTCCCTCGACGTCGTCCCCGGACGGCCCGGGTCCGGGCACGGTATCTCCCTGCTCGGCACCGGTGCCCGTCGTCCACGGCCGGTAACCTCGCTGGCATGACCGAGCCCACCGCGCCCGACGAGCGGGCGGAGCGCCCGACGCCGGAGCAGCGCAGCGGCGGGGACCGGTTCGCCGGGCTGGAGGAGCGCCCGGTGGCCGAGCACGTCGACGTCTTCGAGGCCGAGCACGACCGGCTCAAGCGCGAGCTCGGCACGATCGACCAGCTCTGATGCCCCGCCGCAGCCGACTCGACGCCGAGCTCGTGCGCAGGGGCCTGGCCCGGTCCCGCGAGCACGCCGTCGCGCTCATCGCCGAGGGCCGCGTCGCCGTCGCCGGCCGGGCCGCCACGAAGGCCGCCACCGGCGTGGAGGCCGGTACCCCGGTCGTCGTCCGCACCGATCCCGGCACCCCCACGTGGGTCTCCCGCGGCGCGCACAAGCTGCTCGGCGCCCTGGAGGCCTTCCCCGTCCCGGTCGGGGGCCGCCGGGCGCTCGACGCCGGTGCCTCCACCGGCGGGTTCACCGAGGTGCTGCTGCGCCGCGGTGCCGCCGAGGTCGTCGCCGTCGACGTCGGCTACGGCGAGCTGGCGTGGTCGCTGCGCACCGACGAGCGGGTGCACGTGCACGAGCGCACCAACGTCCGCACGCTCACGCCCGAGGCGATCGGCGGCCCGGTCGACCTCGTCGTCGCCGACCTGTCGTTCATCTCCCTGCGGCTCGTGCTGCCGGCCCTGACCGCCTGCGCCCTGCCCGGCGCCGACCTGCTGCCCATGGTCAAGCCCCAGTTCGAGGTGGGCCGCGAGCGGCTGGGCGCCGGCGGGGTGGTCCGCGACCCCGAGCACCGGATCGCCGCCGTGCTGGAGGTCGGCGCGGCCGCCGCCGCGCTGGGCTGGGGGACGGCGGGGGTGGTGGCCAGCCCGCTGCCCGGACCGGCCGGGAACGTGGAGTTCTTCCTGTGGCTGCGCCGGGACGCCGGCCCGCCGGACGAGGACGACGTGCGACGCGCAGTGCAGGAGGGCCCGCAGTGACCGAACCCGGATGGAGCGCCCCGGCCCGCGGCCGGCACGTGCTGCTGGCCGTGCACACCGGCCGGCAGGACATCCTCGAACTGGCGCAGAGCTCGGCGGCGCGGCTGCAGAAGGCCGGCATCACCGTGCGGGTGCTGGAGGAGGAGGCGCCCGACCTGGCCATCGGGGGCGCCGAGGTCGTGCCCGCCGACGCCGAGGCGGCCCGCGGCGCCGAGATCGTCATGGTCTTCGGTGGCGACGGCACGTTCCTGCGCGCCGCCGAGCTCGCCCGCTACACCCACGCCGCGCTCATGGGCGTCAACCTGGGCCGGGTCGGCTTCCTCGCCGAGACCGAGCCCGAGGCGGTCGAGGAGACGCTGCTGGCCATCGAGCGATGCGAGTACGCCGTGGAGAAGCGGCTGGCCCTCGAGGTCGACGTCTTCGACAGGGACGGCGCCACCGTGGGCGGCACGTGGGCGCTCAACGAGGTCTCGATCGAGAAGAGCCAGCGCTCCCGGGTGCTCGACGTCGTCCTCTCCATCGACGGCCGGCCGCTCACCAGCTTCGGCTGCGACGGCATCCTCTGCGCCACCCCGACCGGCTCCACCGCCTACGCCTTCTCGGCCGGTGGCCCCGTGGTCTGGCCCGACGTCGAGGCGCTGCTGCTGGTCCCCAGCAACGCGCACGCCCTCTTCGCCCGGCCCCTGGTCACCTCGCCCGACTCGGTGCTCGGCGTCTCGGTCCCGGCCGACGGCAACACCGCCCGCATCTCCGCCGACGGCCGCCGGGCCATCGAGCTGCCCGAGGGCGGGCGGGTCGACGTCCGCCGCGCCGCCCGCCCGGTGCGCATCGCCCGGGTGCACGCGACCTCCTTCGGCGACCGGCTGGTGGCCAAGTTCGGCCTGCCGGTGCGCGGCTTCCGCGACGCCCGGCCGCGCCAGCACCACGAGGGCCCCGGCCACGAGCTGCCGGCCTCGCGCAACGTGCTGAGCCGGGACGTCGTGGTGGCCCCGGGCGCCGACGGCGGCCCACGGGCCGCGGGGGAGGTGAGCGGTGGCGGCACGCAGGACGACGACTGACCGCCGGAAGCCGGCAGCCGAGCCGATCGGCGCCCTCACCGAGCTGCACCTGCGCGGTCTGGGCTCCATCGACGAGGCCACCCTCGAGCTCGGGCCGGGCCTGACGGTCGTCACCGGCGAGACCGGCGCGGGCAAGACGATGGTGGTGACCGGGCTGACGCTGCTGTTCGGCGGTCGCGCCGACCCCGGCCGGGTCCGCGCCGGTGGCCGGGCCGGGGTCGAGGGCCGGCTGGTGCTCCCGCCGGACTCCCCGGTGTGGCAGCGGGCCGCCGAGGCCGGCGCCGAGCCCGACGACGACGGCAGCCTCATCCTGGCCCGCACCGTCAGCGCCGAGGGCCGCTCCCGCGCCCACCTGGGCGGCCGCAGCGTGCCGGTCGGCCTGGTCGCCGAGCTCTCCGAGGGCCTGCTCGCCGTCCATGGGCAGACCGACCAGCTGCGGCTGTCCCGCCCCGCCGAGCAGCGCCGGGCGCTCGACCGCTACGCCGGGGCGGCGCACCTCGGGCTGCTCGACCGCTACCGCGCGGCCTACGCCCGCTGGCGCGAGCTCGCCGCCGACCTCGACCGCCGCCGCACCCAGGCCCGCGAGCTCGCCCAGGCCGCCGACGTCCTCCGGCACGGCCTGGAGGAGATCGCCGCCGTCGCCCCCGAGCCGGGCGAGGACGAGGCGCTCGACACCCAGGCCAAGCGGCTGGGGGACGCCGACGCCCTGCGCGCCGCGGCCGACGCGGCCCGCCTGGCCCTCGTCGGCGACGTCACCGGCGACTTCGGCGGGGGAGAGGCCCCGCAGGACGCCACCGCCGCGCTGTCCATCGCCGAACGGGCGCTCGCCGCCTCCGACGACCCGACGCTCGTCCTGCTCGCCCAGGACCTCGCCGACGCCGTCGCGGTCGTCTCCGACGTGTCGGTGCAGCTGGCCGGCTACGTCGCCGACCTCGACGCCGACCCGGCCCGGCTGGCCGAGGTCCTCGACCGGCGGGCGGCGATCACCGCGCTGGTCCGCAAGTACGCCGACCCCGGGCAGGGCCTGGCCGGGGTCCTGGCCTGGGCCGAGGACGCGCGGCAGCGGCTGTCGGAGCTGGACGTCTCCGAGGAGGCCCTCGACAAGCTCGCCGCCGAGCGCGACGCGGCCCGTGCCGAGGTCGACGAGCTCGGCCGGCAGGTCTCCGACGGGCGCCGCGCCGCGGCCGAGGGGTTCGCCGCCGAGGTCGGGCAGGAGCTGGCGGGCCTGGCGATGAAGAGCGCCCGCGTCTCGTTCTCCATCGAGACCGACGCCGACGACCCCGGCCCCGAGGGGCTCGACGAGGTCGCGCTGCTGCTCGCGCCGCACCCGGGCGCGCCGCCCCGCCCGGTGCACAAGGGCGCCTCCGGCGGCGAGCTCTCCCGCGTCATGCTCGCGATCGAGGTCGTGTTCGCCGGCGCCGACCCGGTGCCGGTCATGGTGTTCGACGAGGTCGACGCCGGCGTCGGCGGCTCCGCGGCCGGCGAGATCGGGCGGCGGCTCGCCCGGCTGGCCGGCCGGCACCAGGTCGTCGTCGTCACCCACCTCGCGCAGGTCGCCGCCTTCGCCGACACCCACCTCGTGGTGGACAAGTCGCCCGACACCGACGCCGGGGTGACCGCCACCGACATCCGCGCCGTCGAGGGGGAGGACCGGGTGCGCGAGCTCGCCCGCATGCTCTCCGGCCTGGCCGACAGCGACACCGGTCAGGCGCACGCCCGGGAACTGCTGGCCGTCGCGGGCCAGGCGCGCGGGTGACCCGCACGAGAACACCGCGCACCACCGGGTGACGCCCGGCTTAGTTCCGCTCCGGCCGGGGTAGGGGTCCTCCCGTGCGCCTTCTCCACCGGCCCGATGTCGGGTCCCCGTCGGTCTCCCCGCCCGTGGCGCGGAGCGCCGCCCGGTGAGCTGCTTCTCCTCCGCCGACGAGTCCGCGCACTACGGCTTCTCCGTCTGCATGCTGCTCGACCAGTACCGCGAGCAGCTGCGCTGGGAGGAGGAGGGCGTCGTCGAGCTGGGCACCGGTGACGCCTCGGCCATCGCCGACGTCGTCCGCTCGCTGCCCGGGCTGCGGGTGCGCAGCTACGACGTCAGCGCGGAGTCGCTGGAGAAGGCGCGGCGCAACATCGCCGAGCGCGGGGTCGCCGACCGCTACACCGTCGAGCTCGGGGACTTCTTCGAGCGCGCCGACTCCGGCGGCGTGCCGCGGGTGAGCACGGTCATCGCCAACCCCCCCTACATCCCCGCCCCCGACGGCGACATCCTCATGCCCGAGCTGTGGGGCGGCGTCCACGGCAACGACCTCGTGCTGCAGCTGCTCAAGGCCGGCTACGAGAACCTGGTCGTCGCCGTCCCCAGCTACTCCGACCCCGTCGGCACCGTCACCACCGCCGGCGACCTCGGCTACCGGGTGGTCAACTTCCTCGCCATGGGCCTGGACTACGGCCCCTACAGCAGCGAGCCCAAGGTGCGCGAGCACATCCGGCGGATCTGCGCCGGCGGCCGCGGCTGGAGCGGCGAGTCCGAGTACATGGTCGCCGTCGCGCTGCTCACCCAGGACCCCGACATCCCCGGCGACCGGGCGACCCAGCTGCTGCGGGCCCTGCAGATCCCGGGGTAGCGCTACCGCCGCTTGGCGTAGCCCGCCAGGCCGAACTGCAGCAGCGCGAGGCCGCGCTCGCCGCGCGCCCGCAGCTCCGCGGTGAGCTGCGGGCCCGACGCGCCGGCCAGCACCCGGTCGCGGGCGAGGTCCAGCAGCGCGGCGTAGAGCCCGAGGACGGCGTGCGCGGTCAGCCACGGCTCCAGCGCGCCGGGCGCGGCCCGCGTCTCCTCGGCGATCAGGTCGCCCAGCGCGGTGGTCAGCGAGTCGAGGATCTCCCGCTCGCGCACCTGCAGCGTCCGGCTGCCGCGGATGATCCGTGCCATCTCGGCCATGCCCGCGGCGGCCTCCGGCGAGCCGAGCACGCCCACCGCCGCGACGACGAAGCTGCCGGCCGCGGCCGCCACCGACTCGCCGGCCGGGCGGGCGCGGACGGCGTCGAGCAGCGCGGCCCGCATCGGCGGATCGGCCTCGAAGACCAGCCCCTCCTTGACCGGGAAGTGGTTGAACACCGTCTTCTCGACCACCCCGGCGCGCTGGGCGATCTCCACCACGCTCACCGCGTCGAACCCCCGCTCGGCGAACAGCTCGGCCGCCGCGTCGACGATCCGGGCGCGGGTCTGCTGCCGCCGCCGCTCCCGGATGCCCGCCCCCCGCAGTCTCCGCCTACCGCGGGGGGCGGACACGCCCTCCGGCGCACCGGCCGGCTCCGGCGGACCCGCGTCGGCGCCGGGGGCAGGGGCCGACGACGCGGGACCACCGGCAGCGCCCGGATCGGCGCGCCGTGGCTCATCAGGGACCGCGAGGACCACCGCCTCCGGAGGGGGCGGCCCCGCATCGGCCCTCGGGCCGGGGACCGTCGCTGCACTGCTCACCGCTGACGTCCCACCAGTCACGCGGGCCACGCTAGACACAGATCGGTAACGGTCCCGCTCAGCCGCTGTCGTCGGCGTGTCGCGCGCACCCGGTGTCGCGCACGGTGCGTAACTGAGAGATCGCCAACGCGCGTCGGACGGCGGGCCCCTGTGCGCCGCGTGCCAGCATGGAGGTCATGCGCATCGGCACCCTGCGACGCGGCCGGGCCCAGGAGACGGCGCCCGGTGTGTCCGGGACCGTCCGCCTGGACCGCCGCACCAAGAACCTGACCAAGCGGCTGCGGCCCGGGGACATCGCGGTCATCGACCACCAGGACGTCGACCGGGTGAGCGCCGACTCGCTGGTGGCCTGCAAGGTCGCCGCGGTGGTCAACGCCGCGCCGAGCATCTCCGGCCGCTACCCGAACCTCGGTCCCGAGATCCTCGTCTCCGCCGGCATCCCCCTCGTCGACGACGTCGGCAAGGAGGTGTTCACCAAGGTCAAGGAGGGCGCGCGGGTCCGCCTCGACGGCGACACCCTGTACGGCGAGGACGGCGCGGTCCTGGCCAAGGGCACCGCCCAGGACGCCGACACCGTCGCGCTGGCCATGGCCGAGGCCAAGGCCGGGCTCTCCACGCAGCTGGAGGCCTTCGCCGCCAACACCATGGAGTACATGAAGCGGGAGCGGGCGCTCCTGCTCGACGGGGTCGGCGTCCCCGACGTCGAGACGCAGATCGAGGGCCGGCACGTGCTGGTCGTCGTCCGCGGCTACGACTACAAGGAGGACCTCGCCGCGCTGCGGTCCTACATCCGCGACTACCGGCCGGTGCTCATCGGCGTCGACGGCGGCGCCGACGCGCTCAAGGAGGCCGGCTACCAGCCGGACATGATCATCGGCGACATGGACTCGGTGAGCGACGACGTGCTGCGCTCCGGCGCCGAGGTCGTCGTCCACGCCTACGCCGACGGCCGCGCACCCGGGCTGGCGCGCGTGCAGGACCTCGGGGTCGAGGCCATCACCTTCCCGGCGGCCGCCACCAGCGAGGACATCGCGATGCTCCTGGCCGACGAGAAGGGCGCCAAGCTCATCGTCGCCGTCGGCACCCACGCCACCCTCGTCGAGTTCCTCGACAAGGGCCGCGGCGGCATGGCCTCCACCTTCCTCACCCGGCTGCGGCTGGGCGGCAAGCTCGTCGACGCGAAGGGCGTGAGCCGGCTCTACCGCAGCCGCATCTCCACCGCCGCGCTGGTCGTGCTGGTGCTCGCCGCCTTCCTGGCCATCGGCTCGGCGATCTGGGTGTCCTCGGCCGGCCGCGTCTACATCGACCTGCTGGTCGACCAATGGAACAGCTTCGTGTTCTGGCTGGAGAACCTCTTCTCGTGATCGACTTCCGCTACCACCTGGTCTCCCTGATCGCGGTCTTCCTCGCGATCGCGCTGGGGATCGTCATCGGCACCACCCAGCTCAACGGGCCGATCCTCGACGACCTCCGCGGCCAGGTCTCCGCCCTCGAGCAGGACAAGCGCGCCCTCGAGGACAGCACCCAGCAGCTGCAGGCCCAGCAGGAGACCGGCGACGCCTTCACCGCCGCCGTCGCGCCGTCCCTGGTCGACGGTGCGCTCGCCGGCCGCAGCGTCGTCCTCGTGGTCACCAACGAGGACGTGCCCACCGACACCGTCGAGGAGGTCACCGCGCTGGTCGGCGAGGCGGGCGGCACCGTCAACGGCACGCTGCGGCTGCAGCCGGAGTACAGCGACCCGTCGACCGCCTCGAGCCTGGAGAACTACGTGACCGGCGGGGGGCTGCCCGCGGGCGTCCAGCTGCCCGAGAACGGGGACGCCGGGCAGCTCGTCGCCGCCGTCCTCGCCCAGGTGCTGATGATCCCGTCGGTCGGTGCCGCGCCGAGCACCGCCGACCTGTCCTCGGTGCTCGCCGGCCTGTCGGCGCTCGAGGTGCTCGGCCAGGACAGCGCGTCGGTCGCCCCGGCCAACTACGCCGTGGTGCTGACCACCGGCGCCTTCGAGGGCGACGGCGCCGAGCAGCGCAACGCCACCCTCGTCCAGCTCGCCGCCGCCCTCGACGCGGCGGGCTCCGGCGCCGTGGTGTCCGGCGACGCCAGCGCCGCCGTCGAGGCCGGCCTGGTGGGCGTGCTGCGCGCCGACCCGGTCACCTCCGCCGCCGTCTCCACCGTCGACAACGTGGACACCATCGAGGGGCAGATCAGCACGGTGCTGGCGCTCGGCCGCGAGGGCGAGGGCACGTCGGGCAAGTACGGCACCGGCGAGGACACCCAGCCGGTGCCGCCGGTCCCGGCCGCCACGCGGTGAGCGGCCGCAGGGCCGCCCTCGCGCTGGCCGGCGCCGCGGCGGCGCGGGCCGCGCTGGCCGGTGCCGCGGCGCTGACCGCCCGGCCGGCCGGTGCGCCGTGGCGCCGCACCAACTACGGCGGGCGCCCGGTGACCCTGCTGGGCGGGCCGGCGCTGGCCGCCGCCGCGACGGCGACCGCGGTGCTCGGCGCCCCGGCCGGGACGCGGGCGGCCGCGGCGGTCGTCGGCGGCGTGTCCGGCCTGGTCGGCGGCTACGACGACCTCGCCGGTGCCCGCCCCGAGCAGGCCCGCGACAAGGGCCTGGCCGGGCACCTGCGCGCGCTCCGGGAGGGCCGGGTCTCCGCCGGCGCGGTCAAGGTGGCCGGCATCGGCGCCGCCGCCGCGGCCGCCGCCCTGCTCACGACCCGCGGCCGCGGCACCGGTGCGCTGGTCGACGGCGTGCTCACCACCGGCCTCGTCGCCGGGACGGCGAACCTGGTCAACCTGCTCGACCTGCGGCCCGGCCGCGCCGGCAAGGCCGGCGTGCTCGCGACCGCGGCGACCCTGGGCGGGCCGGCCGGCGGGCTGGTCGCCGGGCCGCTGGGCGCGACCCTGGCGGTGCTGCCCGAGGACCTCGGCGAGCGGGTGATGCTCGGCGACTGCGGCGCCAACGCCCTCGGCGCGCTGGTGGGGCTGCGCCTGGCGCGGCTCCCCGGCCGCGGCGCCCGCGCCGGGCTGCTGGCCGCCGTCACCGCGCTCACCCTGGCCAGCGAGAAGGTCAGCTTCACGACGGTGATCGAGTCGACCCCCGGGCTGCGGGAGCTGGACCGGCTCGGCCGACGGAGGTGAGCGAGCTCGCGAGCTCGCCCACGAGCTCAGCACCGCCGGGCACGCCGACGACGAGCGCCAGCGAGGAGCCGGCGTGACCGCGCGGCGGGTCGCGCAGGGCGTCGCGGGCGCGGCGGCGCTGATCGCCGTCCTCACGGTGCTCGCCCGGCTGGCCGGCTTCGGCCGCACGCTGGTCTTCACCAACGCCGTCGGCGCCGACAGCACCGGTGACACCTACACCGCCGCCAACACCGTCCCGAACATCGTCTTCGAGGTCGTCGCCGGCGGTGCGCTGGCCAGCCTGGTCGTGCCGATGCTGGCCGGCGGCATCGCCTCCGGAAACGCCGAGCAGGTCCGGCGGACGGCGTCGGCGCTGCTCGGCTGGACGCTGCTGGTGCTCACGCCGCTCGCCGTGCTGGTCGCGGTGCTCGCCGAGCCGATCGCCCGGCTGCTGCTCGGCGGGGACGGCGACGCGGCCAAGGTGGACCTGGCCGCCCGGTTCCTGCTGGTCTTCGCCCCGCAGGTGGTGCTCTACGGCATCGGCATCGTGCTCACCGGCGTGCTGCAGGCGCACCGCCGCTTCGCCGGTCCGGCGCTGGCGCCCCTGCTGTCCAGCCTCGTCGTCGCCACCGCCTACCTGGTGTTCGCCGGGATGGGCGGCAGCCCGTCGGTCGAGGACCTCTCGACGCCGGCCGAGCTCGTGCTCGGGGTGGGGACGACGCTCGGCGTGGTCGCGCTCAGCCTGAGCCTGCTGGTGCCGGTCCGCCGGCTGCGGCTGGGGCTGCGGCCCACGCTCACGTTCCCGGTCGGGGCCGCGCCGCGGGTGCGGCGGCTCGCCGTCGCCGGCGTGCTCACCCTCGCCGGGCAGCAGCTGGTGGCCGCCGTGGCGATCCGGCTGGCCAACGACGGCGCCCCCGACGGCACCCAGGTCGTGTACGCGGCCGGTCTGACCGTCTTCCTGGTGCCGTGGGCGGCGCTGGCCGTGCCGCTGGCCACCTCCGCCTACCCCGGCCTGGCCGAGCGCGCCGAGCTCGGCGACGAGGAGGGCTTCCGCCGCGCGCTGGCGCCGGTGGCGGTCCTCGTCGTCGTCGCCTCCGCGGTCGCCGCCGCCGTCCTGGTCGCCGTGTCCGGGCCCATGGCCCGGGTCTTCCTCAGCGACGACCCGCCGGCCGACGTCGCGGCGCTGCGGGACACCATCGTCGCCTTCGCGCCCGGGCTGCTCGGCTACGGCCTGGTGGCGCTGCTGACCCGCGCCCTGTACGCCCGCGGGCTGTGGAAGGCGCCGACGGTCTGCGTCGTCGGCGGCTGGCTGCTGGCGGTCGCCGCCGACGTCGTCCTGTCGGCGGTCCTGCCGGCCGAGGACCGGGGCCTGGCCCTCGGCGCCGGGCACAGCGTCGGGGTCACGGTCGCGGGGCTCGCGCTGCTGGTCGTGGTGGCCCGCCGGGCCGGCGCGCCGGCGCTGGCCGGCGTGCTGCGGACCGGGGCGCCGGCGCTGCTGGCCGCCGTCCTCGGCGGGGCCGCCGGGCTGCTCGTCGCGCGGCTGCTGGACGTCGACCCGGCGCCCACCGTGGGGCTGCTCGGCGCCGTGGGTGCGGGCGTCGTCGTGACCGCGGTGGTGGCGCTCGTCGCGGGGGCGGTCATCATGGGTACGGCGCGCCGGCCGCTCGCGGCCGCGCTGCAGGGGCTGCGCGCGCCGGGTCGTTCGGAGGTGCACGGTGGCTGACCGACCACCCCTGGCGGGCCGCTCCCTCGTCGAGGTGCTGGCCACCAGCGCCGGCGGCGTGGGCGCCCACGTGCGCGCGATCGTGCCGCCGCTGACCGCCGCCGGCGCCACCGTGCGGGTCTGCGGCGCCCCGGCCACCGAGGAGCTGTTCGCCTTCACCGCCGCCGGCGCCGACTTCCGGCCGGTCGGCATCACCGCCGGTCTCGACCCGGTCGCCGACGCGCGCGCAGTGCTGCAGCTGCGCGCCGCCCTGGCCGGCGCCGACCTGGTGCACGCGCACGGCCTGCGCGCCGGGCTGGTCGCCGCGCTGGCCCGCCGCAGCACCCGCGACCGGCGCCCGCTGGTGCTCACGCTGCACAACGCCCTGCAGGAGGGGAGCGGCCCGAAGCAGGCGCTGCTGCGCCGGCTGGAGGGCGTGACGATCCGCGCTGCCGACCTGGTGCTCGCCGTCTCCGGCGACCTCGCCGCCAACGCCCGCCGGCTCGGCGCCCGCGACGTGCGGCTGGCGCCGGCCATCGCCCCGCCGCGGCCGCCGGCGCAGCGCTCGCGCGCCGAGGTGCGCGCCGACCTCGGTGCCGACGACGACCGCCCGCTGGTCGTCGCGATCGGCCGGCTGCACCCGCAGAAGGGCTACGACGTGCTGCTCGACGCCGCCGGCCGCTGGGCGGGCCGGGTGGACCCGCTGGTCGCCGTGGCCGGCGACGGGCCGCTGCACGACGAGCTCGCCGCCCGGATCGCCGCCGACGGCCTGCCGGTCCGGCTGCTGGGCCGCCGGGACGACGTCGCCGAGCTGCTGGGCGCCGCCGACCTGTGCGTGCTGCCCTCGCGGTGGGAGGGCAGCCCGTTCACCGGCCAGGAGGCGCTGCGGGCGGGCACGCCGCTGGTCGCCTCCCGCGCCGGCGGCATGCCCGAGCTGTTCGCCGGCGCCGCCGAGTTCGTCCCGGTCGGGGACGCCGACGCGCTCGCCGACGCCGTGGTCCGGGTGCTCACCGACCCGGCGCGGGCGAAGGAGCTCGCCGAGGCCGGCCCGCGGCAGGCGGCCACCTGGCCCGACGAGGCGGCCACCGCGCGGCAGGTGGTGGCGGTGTACCGGGAGCTGCTGGGGGACCCCGCGCCGTGAGAGCCGCCGTCCGCCGCCTCGCCGTCCTGGTCGCCGTCGTCGCGGCGCTGCTGGCGGTGGCCGCCCCGGCGACCGGCGCCGACGACGCCGACCGGTACGCCGCCGACCGGGTGGTCGTCGTCGGTGTGCCGGGGCTGGTGTGGGACGACCTCGACCCGGAGGAGACCCCGCAGCTGTGGGACCTGGCCGACGGCGCGGCGGTCGGCGCGCTGTCGGTGCGCGCCGCCCGCGCCACCAGCTGCCTGCTCGACGGCTGGGCCACCCTCGGCGCCGGCAACCGCGCGCGGTTCCCCGGCGCCGACGAGGAGATCCCGCCGGTGCCGCTGCCGAGCGCACCGCTGCCCGACGGCACCGACGCCGCACCGGCCGACCCCGGGGCGCCGGCGACCGAGCCCGGCGCGGCCGCGGAGCCGCCCGTGGACGCCCGGCTGTCGCACTGCGGCCTGCAGGAGCAGATCGCCAGCCTGGGCCTGGCCGACCCGGTCGCGACCGTGGCGCGGATCGCCGACGACGAGGCGACCGCCCGCTTCGGCGCCGAGCCCGGCCTGCTCGGCGAGCAGGTCGGCTGCGCCTCGGTGGTCGGGCGGGCCGCGACGGTGGCCGTGGCCACCGAGGACACGCAGCTGTCGGCGACCCACGAGCTGCCGGCCGACCCGGCGGCCCTCGGCGGGCTGCTGGACGGCTGCCCGCTGACCCTGGTCAGCCTCGACGGGCTGACCGACGCCGGCGAGCCCGGCGTCGACCTCACCGACACCGGCACCGACCCCGTGTCGCGGGCCGCCGCCCTGGGCGTCGTCGACGCGGCGGTGGGGCAGCTGCGCGCGGCCGCCGACGCGCTGGAGGGGCGGACCCTGTTCGTCGTCGCCGGCGTCTCCGAGGTCAACGACGGCCGCCCGCAGCTGCACGTCGCGATCGTGTCGGGACCGGGCTTCGACGAGCCGACCTGGCTGACGTCGGCGAGCACCGGCCGCATGCCGTACCTGCAGCTCATCGACCTCGCGCCCACCGCGCTGCGCGCCCTGGACCTCGACGTGCCGGCGTCGGTGAACGGCCGGCCGGTGCAGGCGGCGGGGGAGCGGCCCGACCTGGCCGAGGCGGTGCGCCGGCTCGACCACATGAACACCGCGGCCAGCGCCCACTACCGCAGCACCAGCTCCTTCTTCTGGTCGCTGGTCGCGGTCAACGGCGCCCTCGTCGCCCTGGGCCTCCTGCTGCTCGGCGGCTGGCGGATCGGCCGGCTGCGCGGGCCGGTGGGCGCACCCGGCCCGCGGGCCCGGTCGGTGCTGCGCGGGCTGGCGCTCGCCGCCGCCGCGCTGCCGGTGGCGACCTACCTGGCCGACCTCGCCCCCTGGGAGCGGGCTGGCGCGCCGCGCTGGGCGCTGCTCGGCGCGGTGCTCGTCGCCGACCTGCTGGTGGTCGCGCTGGCCGCGGCCGGGCCCTGGCGCCGCCGGCCGCTCGGCCCGGCGCTGGTGGTCGTGCTGGTCACGCTGGCGACGCTGGTCGGCGACGTGCTCACCGGGTCGAACCTGGAGCAGAACGGCCTGCTCGGCTACGACGCCATCGTCGCCGGCCGGTTCACCGGCTTCGGCAACCTCACCTTCGGGCTCGTCTCGACGACGGCGCTGCTGGCGACGGCGGCGCTGGCCGCCACCGCCGGGCGCCGGGCGCGGCCGGAGCGGGCCCGGCTGGTCACCGCCGGCACGGTGGCCGCGGCCCTGGTGGTCGTCGTGGCGGTCATCGGGGCGCCGCAGCTCGGCCGCGACTTCGGCGGCGTCCTCGCCTCGGTGCCCGGCTTCCTGCTGCTGGCGATGCTGCTCACCCGCACCCGCGTGACCGTCGTCCGGCTGCTGGCGATCCTCGCGGCCGCCGTCGTCGCCGTCGGCACCGTCGCCGTCCTCGACTGGCTGCGGCCGGCCGACGCGCGCACCCACCTGGGCCGGTTCGTCGACCAGGTGCTCACCGGCGAGGCGTGGACGGTGGTCAGCCGCAAGGCCTCGGCGAACATCGACATCCTGCTGGGCAGCTCCCTGGCGTGGATGCTGCCGGTGGCGCTGGTGGCCGCCGCGTGGCTGGTCCGGCCGGGCGGGCTGCTGCGCGGCGGCCGGTCCGGGCTGCCCGCCGCCGACGCGTCGGCCCTGAGGGCGGGGCTGCTCGCCGTGGCGCTGAGCCTCACCCTGGGCGCCGCGGTCAACGACTCCGGCGTCGCCGTCCCCGCGACCGCCGCGGCGCTGCTGGTGCCGCTGCTGGTGTGGCTCGCCGCCGCCCGCGGGGTGGGGGAGCGCACCGCCCCGGACGAGGGAGCCGGGGAGGCCGACCGTGTTACGGTGGTCTCCCGTGGATCGACCGCATGGAATGCGTGAACTCGGGCTCCTGCACAACTCCCAGCCGACGAAGTTCGTCTTCGTCACGGGCGGGGTTGTCTCCTCCCTCGGCAAGGGTCTGACCGCCAGCTCGCTCGGCGCCCTGCTGTCCAGCCGTGGCCTGCGGGTCACCATGCAGAAGCTGGACCCCTACCTCAACGTCGACCCCGGGACGATGAACCCGTTCCAGCACGGCGAGGTCTTCGTCACCGAGGACGGCGCCGAGACCGACCTGGACATCGGCCACTACGAGCGCTTCCTCGACACCGACCTGTCGGGGCGGGCCAACGTCACGACCGGGCAGGTCTACTCCGACGTCATCGCCAAGGAGCGGCGCGGGGAGTACCTCGGCGACACCGTGCAGGTCATCCCGCACATCACCAACGAGATCAAGGCGCGCATCCTGGCCGGCGCCGAGTCGGCCGAGCGGGTCGACGTCGTCATCACCGAGATCGGCGGCACGGTCGGCGACATCGAGTCGCTGCCCTTCCTCGAGGCCGCCCGCCAGGTGCGGCACGAGATCGGCCGGGACAACTGCTTCTTCCTGCACATCTCGCTGGTGCCCTACATCGCGCCGTCGGGCGAGCTGAAGACCAAGCCGACCCAGCACTCCGTGGCCGCGCTGCGCAGCATCGGCATCCAGCCCGACGCCCTGGTCTGCCGCTCCGACCGGGAGATCGGCACCGGGCTCAAGCGCAAGATCAGCCTGATGTGCGACGTCGACCCCGAGGGCGTCATCTCCTGCGCCGACGCGCCGTCGATCTACGACATCCCGAAGGTGCTGCACCGGGAGGGCCTCGACGCCTACGTCGTCCGCCGGCTCGGCCTGCCGTTCCGGGACGTCGACTGGACCGTGTGGGGCGACCTGCTCGACCGGGTGCACAAGCCCAAGCAGACGATCACGATCGCGCTGGTCGGCAAGTACATCGACCTGCCCGACGCGTACCTGTCGGTCACCGAGGCGCTGCGCGCCGGCGGGTTCGCCCACCGCAACCGGGTCGAGATCCGCTGGGTGCCCTCCGACGACTGCGAGACCCCCGAGGGCGCCGAGCGGGCGCTGGCCGGCGTCGACGGGGTGTGCATCCCCGGCGGGTTCGGCGTGCGCGGCATCGAGGGCAAGCTCGGCGCGATCCGCCACACCCGGGTCAACGGCATCCCGACGCTCGGCCTGTGCCTGGGCCTGCAGTGCATGGTCATCGAGTACGCCCGCCACGTCGCCGGCCTGGAGAAGGCCAACTCCGCCGAGTTCGACCCGGAGACCCCCGACCCCGTCATCGCCACGATGGCCAGCCAGGTCGACGTGATCGCCGGCGAGCGCGGCATGGGCGGCACCATGCGGCTGGGCAGCTACCCGGCCGCGCTGCAGCGCGCGTCGGTGGCCGCCGAGGCCTACGGCTCGACCGACGTGACCGAGCGGCACCGGCACCGCTACGAGGTCAACAACGACTACCGCGACCGGCTGGCCGAGGCCGGCCTGGTGTTCTCGGGGACGTCGCCCGACGGCCTGCTGGTCGAGTTCGCCGAGCTGCCGCGCGAGGTGCACCCCTTCTTCGTCGGCACCCAGGCCCACCCCGAGCTCAAGAGCCGGCCGACCCGCCCGCACCCGCTCTTCCGCGCCTTCGTGCGCGCGGCCATCGACCGGGCGGAGTCCTCCCGGCTGCCGGTCGACGTCGACGACGCCGAGAAGGTCGGGATCTAGTGGCCGAGCCGGCGAGGCCACTGATGAGCGCAGCGTGGGCCCCCACGTGGCCGACGAGCGCTGGCGAGGAGGCCTGAGTGGTGGAACCGGCGCGGCCCGGGGAGTACGAGGTCCTCAAGAGCGAGACGGTGTTCGAGGGGCGCATCTTCAGCCTGGCCCGCGACACCGTCACCATGCCCGGGGGCGGGGACAGCGTCCGCGAGGTGGTCCGGCACATCGGCGCCGTCTGCGTGGTCGCCCTCGACGACGAGGGCCGGGTCGTGATGGTGCGCCAGTACCGGCACCCGGTCGGCGGCTACCTGTGGGAGCTGCCGGCCGGGCTGCGCGACGCCGACGGCGAGCCGCCGCTGGAGACCGCCAAGCGGGAGCTGGCCGAGGAGGCGGGCCTGGCCGCCGAGCGCTGGGCGCTGCTGGTCAACTCGTTCAGCACGCCGGGCTTCTGCGACGAGCAGGTGCTCGTCTACCTCGCGGAGGGGCTCTCGGACGCCGACCGGCCGGAGGGCTTCACCGTCGAGCACGAGGAGCTGGACATGACCGTCGAGCGGGTGCCGCTCGACGACGCCGTCCGGCGGGTCCTCGACGGCGGCATCCGCAACGCCTCGGCGGTCATCGGCGTCCTGGCCGCCGCGCAGGCCCGGGCGACGTCGGCGGAGCTCCGCCCCGCCTGACCGGGTTCCGACGATCACGGAGTTCGGGAGGCGACACGCCGCTGCGCGTCGGCGGGTCGCGCCCCGAACTCCGTGATCACGGCGGGTAGGCCGCGGCCAGCTCGGTGCCGATGCGCGCCAGCTCCGCCCGCACCGCGGGCGGGGACAGCACCTCCACCGTGGCGCCCCAGCCGGCGAGCGTGCGGGCGATGTCCAGCGGCGTGGGGGCGGCCACGCGCACCCGGGCCCGGCCGTCGGGCTGCTCCTCGTCGACGGCGCAGTGCCGGCCGAAGTGGTCCTGCAGGACCGGCACGAAGCGGGCGGGGATGAGCAGGGTCGCCTCGGTGCGCGCCCGCCGCTGCTCCACCTCGCCGACCACCTGCCGCCAGGCGTCGTCGAGCGCGAACTCCCCGGGCCGCTCGAACGCCTCGCCGGTGGGCTCGGCGGCCGCGATCCGGTCGACCCGGAAGGTGCGCTGCCCCCGGTCGGTGCCGGCCACGAGGTACCAGACGTCGTCCTTGTCGACCAGGCCCCACGGGTCGACCACCCGCTCGCTCTCCCGGCGGGCGCCGTCGCGGTAGACCAGCCGGAGCCGGCGGCGCCGGACCACGGCCGCCTGCAGGACGTCGACCGTCCCCGGCCGCGACCGGTCGCGCTCACCCCACCGGGTGGGGTCGACGAGGGTGGCCGCGGCGGCGGCCTGCGCCTCGGCGCGGAACGGCGTCGGCAGTGCCCGCACGAGCTTGCGCAGCGCCGCCCGGGCCTCGTCGGAGACGGCCGCGGCCGGGCCGACGAGCAGGAACAGCGCCTGCGCCTCCCGCGCCGAGAGCCCGCTGAGGTCGGTGCGGGCCCCGCCCACCAGCGACCACCCGCCACCGCGGCCGGCCTGCGGGTACACCGGCACCCCGGCGGCCGACAGCGCCTCGAGGTCGCGGCGGGCGGTGGCGACGGAGACCTCGAGCTCGGCGGCCAGCTCCGCGGCGGTGACCCGGCCGCGCGCCTGCATGAGCAGCAGGACGGCCACCAGCCGGTCGGCGCGCATCGCGAACTCCCCGCGGAAAGTGCTCAGGAGGTGCGCACTTTACGGAGCAGGCTGGACGGCGTCCACATCGAGACGAGCAGAGGAGCAGCCGTGCTGCGCGGCCTGACCACCATCACGTACTTCGCCGACGACGTCCCCGCCGCGGTGCGCTGGTACACCCGGGTGACCGGCACCGATCCGTACTTCACCCGCCCCGTCGACGGTCCGCCGGCCTACGTCGAGTTCCGCCTCGGGGACTCGCTGCAC
This sequence comes from Blastococcus sp. SYSU D00669, assembly GCF_054050715.1. Classification (NCBI taxonomy): domain Bacteria; kingdom Bacillati; phylum Actinomycetota; class Actinomycetes; order Geodermatophilales; family Geodermatophilaceae; genus Blastococcus; species Blastococcus sp. SYSU D00669. Next base: position 28,508 of record NZ_JBJGZV010000040.1, on the reverse strand, counting down.
GAACTCGGCATCCTCGACCGGCGCTTCGCCCCGCACGGCCACCCGGGCATCGGCGGCGTCGTCGCCTACTGGGCGGTCGACGACGTCCACGCCGCGTACGAGCGGCTGCTGGCCCTCGGTGCCGAGCCGCACGACGAGCCGACCGAGCGGGGGCCGGGCTTCGTCACCGCCTCGGTCGTCGACCCCTTCGGCAACGTCCTCGGGGTCATGTTCAACCAGCACTACCTCGACGTCATCGCCGAACGGGGGCGGTGACCGGCCGGTCGTCGGGCAGCCGCAGACCGAGGCGGGACAGCTCGAGGCCGGCCAGCGCCCGCACGGTCGCCGGGTCGCCGTCCCGCCAGCGGTCGCCGGCGCCGGGCGGGAGGGCGGCCAGCCGGGTCAGGGGGGCGGTGGCCAGCGCCCGGGCGGCCAGCAGCTCGAGGTCCGGCGTGCCGCGCAGCAGGCGCGCGGCCGCGCCGGCCTCGCGGGCGTACGCCCACCGGGCGGGCAGCCAGCGCAGCAGCAGCCAGCCGACCGGCAGCAGCACCAGCAGGACGGCGACCCAGAACGCCAGCGTGCCGACGGCGTCCTGCGCCGCCTGGCCCGCGCCGCTGACCGAGCCGCCGGCGTCGCCGAGCGCCTCGAACGGCTCGGCCAGCGCGTCACCGGCCACCGGCACGCGGTCGGCGGACTCGGCGGCCGACCGCATGCTGCTCGCCACCGAGCCGCCGAGGTCGGCCACGGCCCGCCCCGGTTCGGCCAGCACGAGCACGGCGCCGTGCACGGCGCGGGCGACGAGCACCCACAGCGCGATCCAGGCGAGCACGCCGGCGTCCCCGGCGAGCTGCCGGGCGCGGACGTCGGGGCGGTCGGCGTAGAGGCGCATCCGCGCTCCGTTCCCGCCTCCCCGGCCGTGTACTCCTCACCGGCACGCCGCCACCGGCGCTCGGGAAACCGCCCCGGTCCTGCCTAGACTCCGGCCGAGGGCGGGCCCCGACCGGGCCGGCCCCGCTCGCGGTGCGCGGCCCCCGTCACCCTCGGGAGCGCGACCCGCGCCGGACGAAGGAGTCTTCATGCGCGTCGGGGTCCCCCGAGAGGTCAAGAACCGCGAGTACCGCGTGGCGCTCACCCCTGCCGGGGTGACCGAGCTGGTCCGCGCCGGGCACGAGGTGCTCGTCGAGCAGGGCGCGGGGGAGGGGTCGTCCATCCCGGACGCCGACTACGTCGCCGCCGGCGCCCGCACCGTGCCCACCGCCGACGACGTGTGGGGTGCGGCCGACCTGCTGCTCAAGGTCAAGGAGCCGGTCGCCGAGGAGTACGGGCGGCTGCGCGCCGACCAGACGCTGTTCACCTACCTGCACCTGGCCGCGTCCAAGGAGTGCACCGACGCCCTGGTCACCTCCGGCACGACCGCGATCGCCTACGAGACGGTGCAGTCGGCCGGCGGGGCGCTGCCGTTGCTCGCCCCGATGAGCGAGGTCGCCGGGCGCATGGCCCCGCAGGTCGGCGCGCACTCGCTCGAGCGCGCGCACGGCGGCCGCGGGGTGCTGCTCGGCGGCGTCTCCGGCGTCTACGCGGCCAAGGTCGTCGTCATCGGCGCCGGGGTCTCGGGCATGAACGCCGCGGCGATCGCCCTCGGCATGCAGGCCGAGGTCATCGTCCTGGACAAGGACGTCGACAAGCTGCGCGCCGCCGACCGCATCTACCAGGGCCACATGCAGACGGTCACCTCGAACGCCTACGAGGTGGAGCGCGCGGTGCTCGACGCCGACCTGGTCATCGGCGCGGTGCTGGTGCCGGGTGCCAAGGCCCCGACGCTGGTGAGCAACGAGCTGGTCAGCCGGATGAAGCCCGGCTCGGTGCTCGTCGACATCGCCGTCGACCAGGGCGGCTGCTTCGAGGACACCCGGCCGACCACCCACGACGACCCGACCTTCCGCGTGCACGAGTCGGTCTTCTACTGCGTGGCCAACATGCCCGGCGCCGTCCCGAACACCTCCACCCACGCGCTCACCAACGTGACGCTGCCCTACGTCATGGCCCTGGCCAACGAGGGGACGGCGGCCGCCGTCCGCGCGCACGCCGACCTCGCGCACGGCCTCAACGTCGTCGCCGGGCAGGTCGTGCTGCCCGAGGTGGCCGAGGCGCACGGGATGACCGCCGTCCCGTGGGAGGAGGTGCTGGTCTGACCGCCACCGTCTCCCCGCCGACCGCGATCGAGCGGATCGTCACCGGCTACCTCGACCACCTCACCGTGGAGCGCGGGCTGGCGGCCAACAGCATCAGCTCGTACCGCCGCGACCTGCGGCGCTACACCGAGTACCTCGCCGGCGCCGGGATCACCGGGCTGGGCGAGGTCACCGAGTCAGACGTCGAGGGGTTCCTCACCGCCCTGCGCGCCGGCGACGAGGACCACCAGCCGCTGTCGACGACGTCGGCGGCGCGGGCCGTCGTCGCCGTCCGCGGGCTGCACCGCTTCGCGCTGCTCGACGGGCTGGTGCCCGACGACGTCGCGCACGAGGTGCGCCCGCCGACACCGGCGCGCCGGCTGCCCAAGGCGATCCCGGTCGAGTCGGTCGTCGCGCTGATCGAGGCCGCCGGGGCGCTCGACGGCCCGCGCGGGCTGCGGGACCGGGCACTGCTGGAGCTGCTGTACGGCACCGGGGCGCGCATCTCCGAGGCGGTCGGGCTGGCCGTCGACGACCTCGACCGCGGGCAGGCCGCCGTCCGGCTGGCGGGCAAGGGCGGCAAGGAGCGCGTCGTCCCCGTCGGGTCGTACGCGCTCAAGGCGGTGGAGGACTACCTGGTGCGGGCCCGGCCGGCGCTGGCCGCCGCCGGCCGCGGCGGGGTGCGCGGCGGCGCGCTGTTCCTCAACGCCCGCGGCGGCCCGCTGTCGAGGCAGAGCGCCTGGGTCATCCTGCGCACCGCGGCCGAGCGGGCGGGGCTGACCGCGGAGGTCTCCCCGCACACCCTCCGGCACTCGTTCGCCACCCACCTGCTCGACGGCGGCGCCGACGTGCGCGTGGTGCAGGAGCTGCTCGGCCACGCGTCGGTGACGACGACGCAGGTCTACACGCTCGTCACCGTCGAGAGGCTGCGCGAGGTGTACGCCAGCAGCCACCCGCGGGCCCTCAAGTGACAGCCGTCCACAGGTTCTCTCGGTAGGTTCTGACAGGACTTTCGGCTTGACGGCCACTCGGCGTTGGCATCGTTCGACACGCCACACCAGGTGCGCGGCGTGCCTCCTCGGGAAAGCGCACGAGCTTCCCTACCGTCGGGGACACCCGAGCGGGCAGGACGGCTGACCGCACCCGGAGGACCCCGGGATCGGGCACGTGCATGGAGGCAACGGACCGATGGCGACCCGAGCGGACGCGGCAAGCTCTGCCGTCGCGCGCCCGCACGACAGCGACCCGGAGATGGGGGCCGCCGCGCTGCGGTCCGGCGACCCCGCCCGAGCCCGTCAGCGGAAGCTGCCCGAGCCGCCGCCGCTCACCGAGCACGGCCCGGCCCGGGTCATCGCGATGTGCAACCAGAAGGGCGGCGTCGGCAAGACGACGTCGACGATCAACCTGGGTGCCGCACTGGTCGAGTACGGCCGCAAGGTGCTGCTGATCGACCTCGACCCGCAGGGTGCGCTGTCGGTCGGCCTGGGCGTGCCCGCCCAGAACCTGGACCGCACCATCTACAACGCGCTCATGGAGCGGCGGACCACGCTGGCCGACGTCACCGTGCCCACCGACATCCCGGGCCTGGACCTGGTGCCCAGCAACATCGACCTCTCGGCCGCCGAGGTGCAGCTGGTTAGCGAGGTCGCCCGCGAGCAGACGCTGCTGCGCGTGCTGGCCGACGCCCGGCACGAGTACGACTACGTCCTCATCGACTGCCAGCCGTCGCTGGGCCTGCTGACGGTCAACGCGCTGACCGCCGCGCAGGGCGTGATCATCCCGCTGGAGTGCGAGTTCTTCTCGCTGCGCGGCGTCGCCCTGCTCGTCGACACCATCGACAAGGTCAAGGAGCGGCTCAACCCGCAGCTGGAGATCTCCGGCATCCTCGCCACGATGTACGACTCGCGGACCGTGCACTGCCGCGAGGTGTTCAGCCGGGTGGTCGAGGCCTTCGGCGACACCGTCTTCCAGACCGTCATCACCCGCACCGTGCGCTTCCCCGAGACGACCGTCGCCGGCCAGCCGATCACCACCTGGGCGCCGACGTCGTCGGGTGCCTCGGCCTACCGCGACCTGGCCAAGGAGGTGCTGGCGCTGTGACGCGTCGGCCCGTGCTCCCCGGCGCGAACGAGCTGTTCCGCCGCACCGACACCCCGGCCGCCGAGGCCGAGGTCACCGAGCTGCCGAGCCTCAGCTCGGCGACGAGCTCGCCGGCGCTGCGCGGCACCGCCCCGCGCGGGGAGGAGCCGACCACCTCGCTGACCCTCGTGCCCGGCGGCGCGGGCGACGAGCTGGCCGCGTACCGCACCCCGCCCGTGCCGGGCGCGGCGGCGGCCCCGGCGATCCCGACCCGCGGCCGGCCGCAGAAGTCGGTGCGCAACGAGCGGACCCGGCACGACGAGAAGATCACCGTCTACCTCTCCGCCGACGAGCTGCTGGCCCTGGAGAGCGCCCGGCTGACGCTGCGCGCCCACCACGGCGTCGCCGCCGACCGCGGACGGATCGTCCGCGAGGCCGTCGCCGTGCTGCTCGGCGACCTGGCCGAGCACGGCGCCGAGTCGGTGCTGGTGAAGCGGCTCCGCGGCGCCTGAGCACTACCCTCGCCCGCGTGGGCACCCCGGACGTCGCGGCACCGGACGGCGACCGGCCGTCGCGGTTCACCGTCCGGCTGACCAACTTCGAGGGCCCGTTCGACCTGCTGCTGCAGCTGATCGGCAAGCACAAGCTCGACGTCACCGAGATCGCGCTGTCGACGGTCACCGACGAGTTCATCGCGCACCTGCGCGCGCTCGGCGACGAGCTCGACCTCGACCAGGCCAGCGAGTTCCTGGTGATCGCCTCCACGCTGCTCGACCTCAAGGCCGCCCGGCTGCTGCCGGCCGCCGAGGTGGAGGACGAGGAGGACCTCGAGCTGCTCGAGGCCCGCGACCTGCTCTTCGCCCGGCTGCTGCAGTACAAGGCGTACAAGGAGGCCGCGGCCTTCCTCAAGGTCCGCGAGGCCGACGCCGTCCGCCGGTTCCCGCGCGACGTCTCGCTCGAGCCGCGGTTCGCCGAGCTGGTGCCCGAGGTGCTGCTCGGCGTGACGCCGCAGCAGCTCGCCGCGCTGGCCGCGAAGGCGCTGGCCCCCAAGGCGCCGCAGACGGTGAGCGTCGCGCACCTGCACGCGCCGTCGGTGAGCGTGGCGGAGCAGCTGCTCGCCGTCCGCAACCAGCTCATGCGGTCGGGGACCGCGAGCTTCCGGGCGCTGACGGCGGACTGCGGGCGCACCCCGGAGGTGGTGGCCCGCTTCCTGGCCCTGCTGGAGCTCTACCGGCAGCAGCGGGTGGTCTTCGAGCAGTTGACGCCGCTGGGCGACCTGTCGGTGCGGTGGATCGGCGGGGACGACGTCGACGCGGCGACCCTCGCCGACCTCGGCGGCGCGGCGGACGGGGAGTACGCATGAGCGGGCCGGGCGAGAAGCCGCCGATCTCGTGGGACGCGCTGGCCGCCGAGCTGGCCGCCACCCGCGAGGCCGACGAGGACGGCGACCCCGCGACCTGGGACGCCGTCGCCGCCGCGCTGGCCGCCCGGGTGGCCGAGCGCCCGGACGTCGAGGAGCCGCAGCTGCGGCCGGTCGAGGAGCCGGCGCCGCTGCCGCCGCCGGTCGCCGTCCGCGCCGGGGAGCCGGCGCCCGAGCCGGAGGACGAGCCCGAGCAGCTGGAGATCGCCGTCCTCGACCCCGAGGAGCTGCGCGGCGGGCTCGAGGCGCTGCTGTTCGTCGTCGACAACCCGGTCGACGAGGACACGCTGGCCACGGCGCTGCGCTGCCCGCGGTCGCAGGTGGCCGAGGGCCTGCGGGCGCTGGCGGCCGAGTACGACGGGCGCCGGGCCGGGATCACGCTGCGCCGGGTGGGGGAGGGCTGGCGGCTCTACACCCGCGAGGAGCACGCCGACGTCGTCCAGCGCTACCTGGTGGGTGGCCAGCGCAGCCGGCTGACCCAGGCGGCGCTGGAGACCCTCGCCGTCATCGCCTACCGGCAGCCGGTGACCCGGGCGCGGGTCTCGGCGATCCGCGGCGTCGGCGTGGACGGCGTCATGCGCACCCTGCTCGCGCGCGGCCTGGTGCACGAGGTCGGCACCGACCCCGACAGCGGGGGAGGGCTGTACCGGACGACGCCGCTGTTCCTCGAGCGGCTGGGCCTGTCCAGCCTGGGCGAGCTGCCCGAGCTGGCACCGCTGCTGCCGGAGACCGCCGCCGTCCTGGAGGAGCACCCCGACGCCTGAGCGGGAACGGGCTCAGCTGCGGCGGGCGACCAGCGCGGCGGCGGCGAGGACGACGGCGGTGAGCGTGATCAGCACCAGCTGGAGCTGACCGGCGAGCACGTCGCCCAGCGACAGCACGGGGCAGGCGCACACCAGCACCAGGGCGACGACGGTGAGGCCGAAGCCGCGGCGGGCTCCCGCCGGCCGGTCGATGGCGGCGGTCCACAGCAGCACCGTGCCCACCAGGCCGACGAGGACCCCGAGCAGGTACAGCGCCCCGCCGCCGATGTTCACCCCGTACGGCCGGCCGCCGGCCAGGAAGGCGGTGACCGCGGCGAGCAGCAGGAGCGCCGCGGCGAGGCAGACCGCGACCCCCGCTCGTCGCAGGCCGGCCCCTGCCGCGGGGTCGTCGCCGCGGTCCGGTCGGTCCACGACCACCTTCCTACCCGCAGCGCTCACGGGCCGGACGGCGCCACCTCGAGCAGGAAGGCGGCGATGTCCGCGGCGAGCCGGGCGGGCTGGTCCCAGAGGACGACGTGGCCGGCGTCCGGATACCGCACCCAGCGCGCCCGCGGGATCGCCGCGGCCAGTTCAGCGGCCTGCCCGGCGAGCAGCTCGTCGCGGTCGCCGCTGACCACCAGCGTGGGTGCCGAGATGGTGCCGGTCGCCGTCGGGGGCGGCGCCTGGCCGAGTCCGTGGAGGCTGGCCCGCCAGACATCGGCCGGGATCCGCAGCGCGTCCTCGACGCCCAGGTCGACGTACCACCCGGGCAGCCGGGAGACGTCGGTGAAGCCGGCGAGGAACCGCCGCACCCACGCCGGGTCGACCGGGTCCGTCAGGGCGTCCACGTCGTCGGCGAACGGCGCCCGACGGCCCTGCAGGTCACGGGGGCAGCCGGCCAGCACCAACCCCGTCACCCGTGCGGGCGCGTCGACGGCGACCTGCTGGGCCACGTAGCCGCCGCTGGAGGCGCCGACCAGGACGACGTCGGGGAGGTCGAGCGCATCCATGGCAGCGACGACGTCCCGGGCTACGGTGGGGACGTCGTAGCCGGACGGCGGCTTGTCGGCGTCCCCGTGTCCCCGCAGGTCGATCGCCACCGAGCGCACCCAGGCCGGGAGCAGCGGCTGCAGCAGCGAGAACTCCCGCCGCGAACCGGCCCAGGCGTGCACGAGGAGCAGCGCGGGACGTCCATCCGGGTCGCCGTCCTCCGTGTACCCCGTGCGCAGGCCGGTGGACAGCCGCAGCGTGCCCTCCGTGCGGGGCCCCATGGAGGGACGCTAGCGCCGCACCGTGGTCGCCGGGTAGGGGTGGCACCGGCGGTGGGAGACTGGACCGGATGAACACCGCTCTGCCTGACGAGGACCCCACGACCGAGGGCGGCGAGGGCTGGTCGGAGGACATGGAGCTCGCGCCGCTGCACCCCGGCGACCGCGACGACGAGCCCGCCGGGCAGCGGCAGGGCGAGCGGCTGCAGAAGGTGCTGGCTCGCGCCGGCGTCGGCTCGCGCCGGGTGGTCGAGGACATGATCGACCAGGGCCGGATCAGCGTGAACGGCCGCACGGTCGCGGTGCAGGGCATGCGGGTCGACCCGCACGTCGACAAGATCGCCGTCGACGGGGCCCGCATCGAGCTGCGCGACGACCGGGTCACCTACGCGATCAACAAGCCCGCCGGCGTCATCACCGCGATGACCGACGACCGGGCCCGCCCCACCATCGGCGACATGGTCGGCGACCTCGCGCCCGGGCTCGTGCACGTCGGCCGCCTCGACCAGGACACCGAGGGCCTGCTGCTGGTCACCAACGACGGCGAGCTGGCCCACCGCCTGGCGCACCCCTCCTACGAGGTGCCGAAGACGTACCTGGCGCAGGTCACCGGGTCGGTGAAGCGCGACCTGGGCCGCCGGCTGCGCGAGGGCGTCGAGCTGGAGGACGGCCCGGTGACGGTGGACTCGTTCCGCGTCGTCGACACCCACGCCGGCCAGTCGGTCGTCGAGGTGGTGCTGCACGAGGGCCGCAAGCACGTCGTCCGGCGGCTGCTGGCCCACGTCGGCCTGCCGGTCAACCGGCTCACCCGGACGGCGATCGGCCCGGTGCAGCTGCAGCGCATGCGCAGCGGCTCGATCCGCAAGCTGACCCGCCAGGAGCTGGGCGCCCTCAAGGACATCGTCGGCCTGTAGCGGCGGCTCACTAAGCTCAACAGGGCTCCCGGAGTGCGGGGTGCCGGGCAGCGAACGAGGAGAGTGCATGGCCGTCCGAGCCATCCGGGGCGCCACGCAGGTGGACGCCGACGACCGGGAGCAGGTGCTCGAGGCGACCCGCGAGCTGGTCACCGCGGTGATGGACCGCAACGGCCTGCACCACGACGACGTCATCAGCATCCTGTTCACCGCCACCCCCGACCTGGTGTCGGAGTTCCCGGCGCTGGCCGCCCGCGAGCTCGGGTTCGGCGACGTGCCCCTGATGTGCGCCAGCGAGATCGACGTCCCGCACGCGCTGCCGCGGGTGCTGCGCCTGATGGCGCACGTCGACGTCGACAAGCCCCGATCGGAGATCCAGCACGTGTACCTGCGCGGCGCGGTGGCCCTGCGACGGGACATCGCCCAGTGAGCGAGCATCGCAGCGAGGAACGAGCGAGGAGCGGAGCGAACGGGGCCGCGGAGCGGCGGCACGTGCAGGGCCCGGTGAGCGACTTCGTCGGTTGCGTGACGTTGGACGGGCCGTCGGGCACGGGCAAGTCGAGCGTCGGCCGCGCGGTCGCCGCCCACCTGGGCGCGGCGTACCTCGACACCGGCGCCATGTACCGGGCGGCGACGGTCGCCGTCCTCGACGCCGGGGTCGACCCGGAGGACGCCGACGCCGTCGCCGGCGTCGTGGCCCGCACGACGATCGAGGTGGGGACGGCGGCCGACACCGAGCTGGTCCGGGTGGACGGCGTCGACGTCGCCACCCGGATCCGCGGCGCCGAGGTGACCCGCGCGGTGTCCGCCGTGTCCGCGGTGCCGGCGGTGCGCCGGCAGCTGGTCGACCAGCAGCGCGCGCTGGTGGCCGGCGCCGACGCCGTCGTCGTCGAGGGCCGCGACATCGGCACCGTCGTCCTGCCCGACGCGACGCTCAAGGTCTTCCTGACCGCCGCGCCCGAGGCCCGGGCCGAGCGGCGCGCGCTGCAGCTCGGGCTGACGACGCCGGAGGAGATCACCGCGCTCGCCGCCGACCTGCGCCGGCGCGACGAGTACGACAGCAGCCGGGAGGACAGCCCGCTGCGCCCGGCCACGGACGCCGTGGTCGTCGACAGCACCGACCTGGTGCAGGAGCAGACCGTCGCGCGCATCGTCGAGCTGGCCCGCTCGGCCGTCGCGGCGGGGGAGCGCACATGACCGAGGAGAGCACCGGCCCGCTGCCCGTGGTGGCGATCGTGGGCCGGCCCAACGTCGGCAAGTCCACGCTGGTCAACCGGTTCCTCGGCCGCCGCGCGGCGGTCGTCCAGGACACCCCGGGCGTGACCCGCGACCGGATCGCCTACGAGGCGCTGTGGAACGGCAAGCGGTTCACCGTCGTCGACACCGGCGGCTGGGACCCGAAGGCGGCCGGCCTCGGTGCCTCGATCACCCGGCAGGCCGAGTACGCGATGAAGACGGCGGACGTCATCGTCTTCGTCGTCGACAGCTCGGTCGGCGCCACCGACACCGACCTGGCCGCGGCGCGCATCCTGCGCCGGTCGGACCGCCCGGTGATCCTCGTGGCCAACAAGGTCGACGACGAGCGCAGCGAGGCCAACGCCGCCGAGCTGTGGTCGCTCGGCCTGGGCGAGCCCCAGCCGGTCAGCGCGCTGCACGGGCGGGCGAGCGGCGACCTGCTCGACCTCGTCCTGGACGCCCTGCCCGAGGCACCCCGCGAGCAGCCCGAGGAGGGCGGGCCGCGCCGCGTGGCGCTGGTCGGCCGGCCCAACGTGGGCAAGTCGAGCCTGCTCAACCGCCTGGCCCGCGACGAGCGGTCGGTCGTCGACTCGGTCGCCGGCACCACGGTGGACCCGGTCGACTCGATCGTCGTGCTCGGCGGCGAGGAGTGGCGGTTCGTCGACACCGCCGGGCTGCGGCGCAAGGTCAACACCGCCAGCGGCATGGAGTACTACGCCAGCCTGCGCACCGAGGCGGCGATCCAGGCCGCCGAGGTCGCGGTCGTGCTGCTCGCCGCCGACGAGGTGATCAGCGAGCAGGACCAGCGGGTGATCAGCCAGGTGGTCGACGCCGGCCGGGCGCTGGTGCTGGCCGTCAACAAGTGGGACACCCTCGACGAGGACCGGCACGTCCAGCTGGAGAAGGAGGTCGAGCGCGAGCTGGCCCGGGTGCGGTGGGCGTCGCGGGTCAACATCTCGGCCAAGACCGGCCGCGGGGTGGAGAAGCTCGCCCAGCACCTGCGGGCGGCGCTCGTCTCCTGGGAGACCCGCATCCCGACCGCGGAGCTGAACACCTACGTGCGGGCGATCGTGCAGGAGACGCCGCCGCCGGCCCGCGGCGGCCGGGCGCCCAAGATCAAGTACGTGACGCAGGCCGACGTCCGCCCGCCGCGGTTCGTCGTCTTCTCCACCGGGTTCCTCGAGGCCGGCTACCGCCGCTTCCTGGAGCGCAAGCTGCGGGAGCAGTGGGGCTTCGGCGGCACGCCGGTCGAGATCTCGGTCAAGGTCCGGGAGGGCAAGGACCGCGAGCGCGGCCGGAGCTGAACCCCCGGCGTCGTCACGACCCGGGGCGGACGTGCGGCGCGACGTCGGCCTCCCCGCGGGGCGCCGGGATCGGCGGCGTCCCGCCCTCGACGGGCTCCTCCGGGTCGTCGCGCCGCTGCGCCAGCCGGCTCGGCCACCACATGCGCCGGCCCACGTCGAGGTTGAGCGCGGTGACGAGCACCGACCGGACGATCATCGTGTCGAGCAGCACGCCGAGCGCGACCGCGATGCCCAGCTGGGTGGTGAAGGTCAGCGGGAGCGTCGCCAGGACGGCGAAGGTCGCGGCGAGCACCAGCCCGGCGGAGGTGATCACCCCGCCGGTGGCGGAGAGCCCGATCAGCGCCGCCCGCCGGGTGCCGTGGTCGGCGGCCTCCTCCCGCACCCGGGTCATCAGGAAGATGTTGTAGTCGATCCCGAGGGCGACCAGGAACACGAAGACGAACAGCGGGAACGAGCTGTCGGTCGAGGTGACGCCCAGCACCCAGTCGAAGATCAGCGCGCTCAGGCCCAGCGCGGCCGCGAAGGAGAGCACCACCGTCGCGACCAGGATCAGCGGGGCGACCACCGCGCGCAGCAGCAGGGCCAGCACGACCAGCACCACGAGCATGACCAGCGGGATGATCACCCGGTTGTCGCGCTGGGCGGCGTTCTGCACGTCGAGGTTGAGCGCTGTGTTGCCACCGACCAGCGCCTCGCCGTCGCCGACGTCGTCCAGCGTGGTGCGCAGCTCCTCGACGGTGGCGTAGGCGGCCGGGCTGTCGGCGGCGTCGGTCAGGGTCGCCGTCACGAGCGCCTCGTCGCCGACCACCACGGGCTCGGCGACCTCGCTGACGCCGTCGGTGCCGGCGACCGCCCGGGCCACCTCGTCGGCGGTGTCGGCGGTGGAGACGACGAAGACCGGGTTGCCCTGGGCGGCCGGGAAGTGCTCCGCCGCCACCTCCTCGCCCACGACCGACTCGGGGGTGCCGCGGAAGGCCTCGGCCTGGGTCAGGCCGGAGGGGTCGAGCCGGAACAGGCCGAGAGCGGCGGCCGCGAGCAGCAGGCTCGTGACCAGCCACACCGCGCGCGGACGCGGCTTGATCAGCCCGCCGACCCGCGCCCAGAAGCCGGTCGCGCTGGGTTCGGCGCTGCCCAGGGTGGGCTTGACCGGCCAGAACACCCAGCGGCCGCAGATGACCAGCAGGGCGGGGAGCAGCGTCATCAGCACCGCGAGGGAGACGGCGACGCCGATCGCGGCGACCGGTCCGAGGCTCGCGGTCGAGTTCATCTCCGCGGCGAGCAGGCAGAGCATGCCGAGGATGACCGTGCCGGCGCTGGCCAGCACCGCCGGGCCGGCCCGGTGCACCGCCTCGGTCATGGCCTCGTGCCGGTCGCCGTGCAGCCGCAGCTCCTCGCGGTAGCGGGCGACGAGCAGCAGGGCGTAGTCGGTGCCGGCGCCCACGACCAGGACGGTGAGGATGCTCGCGCTCTGGGCGTTCACGGTGAGGTCGGCGTAGCGGGCGAGCAGGTAGACGATGGCCTGCGCGCAGAACAGCGCGATGACCGCGCAGAAGATGGGCAGGATCCACAGGACCGGGCTGCGGTAGGTGAGCAGCAGGATCAGGATGACGACCCCGAGCGCGGCGAACAGCAGGGTGCCGTCGATGCCGGCGAAGGCCTCCGAGGAGTCGGCGGCGTTCCCGGCGGGGCCGCCGACCCAGGCCGAGAGCCCGTCGGGGCCGTCGGCGGTCGCGGCGCGCATCTCGTCCACCGCCGGGGCGAGCGCGTCCCACCCGCCCGGGCCGGCGTTCAGCGGGACGACGAGCTGCACCGCCTGGCCGTCCTCCGAGGGGATCGGGCCGACGACGTCGCCCGCGATGATGTCGAGCTCCGCGAAGGCGGCCGCGTCCTCGGCGACGGCCTCGGCGTCCTCCTCCGTGAGGCCTGAGGTCCGCTCGTAGACGACGACGGCCGGGAAGGTGTCGGGGTCCGACCCGAGCTCGGCCTGGCGCTGCAGCGCGAGGTAGGACTCGGCGCTCCCGGGCAGCCACGCCGAGATGTCGTTGTCCTGCTCGGCGGTGAGCTTCCCGGCCAGCGGCGCCGCGAGGGCCGCCAGCACGAGCCAGAACACGAGGATGACCCACTTGAACCGGCGGTGGCTGACGCGGGACGCGAACGACCTGCCCATGGCGAAGCCCTTGATCGACGACGGCGGTCCCCCGTGCGGCACGCACGCTAGCGAGGCCGGAGAAGGGGTGTCACGCCCTTTGCGCGCCGTTCGCCGGCTGTTGGCGCGGCGCCCACCGGGCGGAGGGGGCGCTCGGCGGTGCGGTAACCTTCTCGGGCGGTCGTCGACCGGCCCGGGACTCCCGGGGAGGCGGACGGCGCGCGGGCTGTAGCGCAGCTTGGTAGCGCACTTGACTGGGGGTCAAGGGGTCGCAGGTTCAAATCCTGTCAGCCCGACACGAAGGCTCAGGGGCCGTTCCGGAGACGATCCGGGACGGCCCCTCGCCGTTCGGGGAGAGGAGCCGCGATCTCGTCACCGTGCCCCGGGCGGCTCGGCGGACCTCAGGCACCGCCGGTGCGGGCGTCGGGCCTGACGGTGCGTTCGACTGCGGCCCGGCAACCGACGAGAAGTCGATTGCGCACCGCGTCGCCGGCGTGCGACCGTCCCGGCGATCGTGACCGTCCGGCAGGAGGTGAGACCCGTGCACGCAGTGTCCGCAGCGGGTGCTCCCCTGCAGTCCACGATCGCGCGGCAGAGGTAGTCGCCACCGGGAGCGCCCCAGGCGATCCCCGAGAGGCGACTCCCGTGAACACCACACCTCCTGCACCCCGGCCCGTCACGTCGACGACCTCCGGCCCGGCGGGTGCCCGCCGCGGTGAGCGCGCGCTGGTCCTCGGTGGAGGCGGATCGACCGGCAACGCGTGGCTGATCGGCGTCATCGCCGGCCTGTTCGAGGCCGGTGTCGACGTGACCCGGGCCGACCTGGTCATCGGGACGTCGGCCGGAGCGACGGCCGCGGCCCAGATCACCGGCGCGCCCCCGCCCGACCTGCTCGCCGCCGCCCTCGCCGCCGCGCCCCCGCCACCGACCGGTCCGACCGGGTCCGGCGGCGGGCGCGGTCCCGTCGGGTCGGTGGCCGACCACCTCGAGCGGATGGGCCGGGTCATCGCCGCCGCCGGCGACGCGGCCGACATGCGCCGCAGGATGGGTGCCGTCGCCCTCGAGAGGGCCGCGGCGTCCGGCGGCTCCGGGACCGAGCGGTGGCGCGCCACCGTCGCAGCCCGGCTGCCCGCCCAGCGCTGGCCGGACCGAGCCGTGCTCGTCACGGTGGTCGACGCCCACACCGGTGAACCGGTCGCCCTCGACCGCCACAGCGGGGTCGACCTGGTGGACGCCGTCGCCGCCAGCACGGCCGGCGGCCCCGCCTACGCCATCGGTGACCGCTGGTACATCGACGGCGGCTACCGCTCCGTCGAGAACGCCGACCTGGCGGCGGGATACGCGCGGGTGCTGGTGCTCTCACCGCTCGGCGGCAGATCGCACCACCCGCGGGAGTGGGGAACCCACCTGGCCGCGCAGGTCGGCGAACTGCGTGCCCGGGGCAGCAGGGTCGAGACGGTCGTCCCGGACGGCGACTCCCGGCAGCTGTTCGGTGCCGACGCGATGGACCCGTCGCTGCGCCCGTACGCCGCTCGAGCCGGTCACGACCAGGGCAGGGCCCTCGCCGACCGGCTCGCCGAGTTCTGGCGCTGACGCGACGGGGCCGTTCCGGATGCATCCGGAACGGCCCCTGCCGCGGTGCTCCCGCGACCAGCCCAGCGGCGTGGGCCGATGGTGCTCAGGCCGCCTCGATGCCCACGCGGTCGATCTTGCGGTGGTGGCGGGTGCCCAGCCTGCCGCCGAGGACGGCGCCCAGGAGGGTGGCCAGCAGGACGGCGACCAGCGCGATGATGCCGGCGGTGGTCGCCGTGCCCTCCCCGATGGGGATGTGGGGCAGGTTGAGCTGCTGGAGGACGTCGTACTGCGCGCCGAGGACGACACCCGCGCCGGCCAGCAGCAGGACGACCAGCAGCCCGATCAGCCAGACGGCCACGCCCTGGCGCGCGCCGTCGAACCGGGCCATGCGCCCGGCGACGTAGCCGCCGGCGAGATGGGCGAGGAAGAGCACCACCAGCAGGCCGATGCCGCCGGCGATGCCGATCGTGCTCACCTCGCGCGCCGCGGCGTCGCCGTCGTCGACGCCCTGGGAGAGGCCGAGTGCCACGCCCCCTGCGGACAGCAGGGCGGCGAGGACGACGGCGAGGCCGTTGGCGGACAGCCAGCCGAAGAAGGCCGCCCCCCACGTGATACCGCCGAAGCGCTCGTGCTGGGCGTCGAGCGCGTCGCGGGCGGCACCGCGCGTGGCGTGGGCGCCGGGTGATCCGGACAGGCGCACGTCGTCGCGGATGGAGGAGTGCTCGGTCAGCACGTTCCTTCGGGGAGGTGTCCGCTCGGGGGCGAGAGGGCAGGTGCCCGGCGAGGGGGGAGGTCTGGGGGAGCCGTCGAGCGGGGAGCCGTCAGCGACGGTCGAGGCGGGTGTCCTGGACGCCCTCGAGCTCGATCTGCTCCTTGCGGACGGTGCCGGAGACGGTCTCCCGGTCGGTGACGACCTCCTTGTCGAGGCGGACGCGCTCGACCGGGACGGCCTCCTTGTCCACCACCGGGCGCTCGGCGCGCAGCGTGACCTCGTGCTCCTCCTCGCTGATGGCCGGCCCGTCCAGCGCGTTGCCGAGGTCGGCGTCGGTGATGGGCTCGCGCTCGACGCGGACCTCCTCGCGGGAGACGGGCACGTTCACGGTCTGGTTCTCGGTCACGACGTACTTGCGCAGCCGCGCGCGACCGACCTCCTCGGACCGGGTGCCCACGGTCAGCCGCTCCTCCGAGCGGGTCATCGCGTCGTCGGTCGTCGGGCCGGACGTGTCGCGGCCGACGGTGCGTCCCTGGACGTCGTCGTAGACGCCGTCGCCGTCGCGGTCGGTGCGGGCCGGACCTGTCGTCCCCGTGCCGGGGGTGGTCGGTCCGCCCGCGGGGACGCCGGAGCCGAGCCCGAGCCCGTAGTAGCGGTAGAGCTCCTGCTCCTCCTGCGGGGACAGGTGGCCGTCGGTGCCGATGCGCGGCGCGGCCTTCACCTGCTCCTCGGCGACCGGGACGCGGACCCCGTCACCGGTCAGGTCGGCGTCCCGCAGCGGGACGAACGACTCCTTGGTGCCGAACAGGCCGGTGCGCACGGTCACCCACTCCGGGTGGCCGCTCTCGTCGTCGAGGTACACCTCGGCGGCGGAGCCGATCTTGCCGCCGGCCTGGTCGTAGACGGTCTGGCCGATCACGCGGTCGATGTCGCCGGTGCCGATCATCCGGTCCTCCTGATGGGTAGGCGAGACCCCGCGAGCACGAGGCGGGGGAGGGTGGTGCCGACTGGCACCGCCTCTCGACTACCCGGAGGTTTACGGCGTAAACCGAGGCCGTGGGCCGGTACGGCCTCAGCCGACCGGGTCGAACAGGTCTGCCAAGCCCGTGATCCGCAGCAGTTGCTGGGTGGAACGGGACGGGTGGCGCAGCTTGGGTCGCACGCCGAGGGCGCGCGCCGCCTCGGTCTGCCGCAGCAGGAAGCTCGCGCCGATCGAGCTGATGAACGTCACCGCGGAGGCGTCGACCAGGGACACGCGGCCCGGGCCGTCGCCGGCCGCCGTCGCCGCGCCGTCGTCGAACGCGTTCACCGTCGCCGTGTCGATGTCGCCGCGCAGGTAGAGGACGACCTCACCGTCCTCGGTGCCGATGCTGATGGAGCCGGGCGGGTGCGGCGGTGCGCTACCGATCATCGAGCGGGTCCTCGCGGTCCGGGAGACGCGCTGGTGCGCGGCTTTACGCGGTAAACCTACCCCGATCAGGGGAGAGCCGGCATGGACGTCAGGAACCGCGGCCGCGTCGGGAGGAGCGCAGCAGCCGGTCCAGGCGGTCCAGCAGGTTCTCCAGCGACTCCTCGAACTCCGCCGCCGACTCGTCCTCGCTGAGCAGCGCCTGGAGACGCACGACCGAGGGATACGCGCTGAGGTCGGTCTCCGCTTCCGACGCCGGGTTCGGCTCGTCGCGCGAGCTGATCGGCACACCCTTCTGCGAGATCTCGAGGAGCAGGTGGCCCAGCAGGAAGCTCGTGTACGCCCGGTAGGCCGCCACGGCCAGGTCGTCGGAGAAGCCGTGGCTCGTCATCGCCTGGAGGAAGGACTCGACCCAGCGGAGACTGCGCAGCGGCGGGCGGACCCACGGCGCGGCCGGCGGCCGCGTCGCCACGAGCGGGAAGACGGCGGGGTGGGCCAGCGCGATCCGGCGGACGCCGTGCGCCAGCCGCTGCAGGTAGTCCTGCCAGCCGTGGGCGGCCTCCATGTGCACGTCCGGGTCGCCGTACAGCTCGTCGACGACGGTCTCCACCACGCCGTCGAGCAGCTGCTCGCGGCTGGTCACGTAGCGGTACAGCGCCATGCCCTCGACACCGAGGTACGCGCCGAGGCGGCGCATGGTCAGAGCATCGATGCCGTGCTCGTCGATGAACTGCACGGCGGACCCGAGGACCCGCCGCCGGTCGAGGCTGCCGCGCATCGATCCGCCCGCCGCGGGCACCACCATGGCCCGCTCCCCGCGGCCCTCCGGGCTGTCCGGATCGGGCGCTCCGTCGTGCTCGGCCACGGCGACCTCCTCTGCGCGCTTCTCCCGGGAGTGTGCCCTGGCCCTGGTCTACCGCAGCCAGCGGTGGAGGGACTTGCGACCCGCGGCCCCCCACGCGGCCGCGAAGTGCTCGTGCGACTGCACGCCGCGGGCCTCCTCCTGGGCGTGCAGGCGCCCGTAGAGGAACGCCACCTCGGTCGACGAGGCGTTCACGGCCAGGTCGTGCAGGCGGTCCCGGGTGAGGACGGAGTCCTGGTGCTCACCCAGTGCCTCCTGCACGGCCTCCATCGCGGCGGCGAAGGCGGTGGCGTCCGAGCCGAAGACGGGGGCGACCGACTCGGCGGCGTAGCGGGACTGCTTGGCCGCCTTGCGGGCGTCGTGCCACAGCTCCTCCTGCTCCGGCCCGGCGGGCACGGTCTGCGCCTTGTCCACGTACCTGCGAACCCGGGCGTAGCTGTGCGCCACGAGTTCCGGCAGCGTCGCAGTGGCGCGCGCCCTCGCGGGCTTGCGCAGCGGTGGCCGGTCCACCAGCTCCTGCAGCGTCACCAGGATCCGGTGGTAGCGGTCGCTGTCGAGCGCCGCGAGCACCCGGTCGTGCGCCGCGCGGTAGGCGGCGTCCAACTCGGCCAGGGCGGCGCCGGTCCCGGCACCCCGGTCGTCCACCGCCTCGCGCACCCGGTCGCGCATGACCTCGGCGTCCCGGGCGGCGCCCAGCTCGCCGGCGAGCCACTTCAGCTCGTCGCGCAGCGGGCCGACCACCGCGGGATCGAACAGCGGCTTGAAGGTGCTCAGCGCGCTGCGCAGCCGCCGGGTGGCCACCCGCATCTTGTGCACGCTGTCGGGGACGTCCAGGCGCACGGGCAGGTCCTGTGCCCGCACCTGCGCGACCTGCTGGCGGACGTGCGCCAGCAGCACGTCGCCCGCCCTGGACTTCCGGGTGGGGCGCTCGGGGTCGGCGGCCGGCCCGCCGTCGACGGTCAGGACGTGCGCCAGCCCCGTCCCTGCCCCCGCCTTGCGCAGGCCGTGCCCGCGCAGCTCCTCGGAGAGCGCCTTCTTCCGGCCCGCGGCGCCGCCGGCCAGGGACAGGCCGACCTCCCGCCAGCTGGTGAGGGCGCCGGCGGCCTCACCCGGGCCGTCGTGCGGGTGCAGCCGGCGTCCGGTGACCCGGTCGTCGGTCACCTCGACCAGGACCTGCCCGCTGGCGTCGGTCACGTGCCGCACGACCCGCTCGGTCGTGATGCGGGCGACCGGCTCGAGCGGCGCA
The DNA here is from genome assembly GCF_054050715.1 of Blastococcus sp. SYSU D00669. Classification (NCBI taxonomy): domain Bacteria; kingdom Bacillati; phylum Actinomycetota; class Actinomycetes; order Geodermatophilales; family Geodermatophilaceae; genus Blastococcus; species Blastococcus sp. SYSU D00669. The sequence continues at coordinate 9,445 of NZ_JBJGZV010000040.1, read as the reverse complement.
CCGAGGGTCCGCGCCCGCACCATGGCCTGCAGCCCGCCCGGGACCGTGCGAGGAGTCCGCCCCGGCGGGACCCGCCCGGCGGGCAGCCGCACCTCCGACCCGCCCGCCGTCCCGGCCGGTGGCGTGAGGTGCCAGCCGGACCCGCTCCCGCCGGTCCGCCGGAGCAGGGTCACCCCCGAGGCGAGCAACCGCAGATCGGCCGTGTCGAAGTAGACGGCGTCCAGCCGCTGCTGCGCCACGTCGCCCTCGGCGAGCGGGCCGCTGCTGGGCGCGGCACCGTCGCCCCCGGCGACCGATCCGATGAGGGGAGGCAGCACGAAGGCGTCGTCGGCCTCGAACCTCAGCTCTTCTCGCCGATCGGGAACAGGCATCGGTCAGGTGTACACCAGGTGGCTGAACGGGCGACGCGCCCGGAGCCCGGCACTCCCTGGGTGACCGTCGGCGCGCCTCCCCGGTGCGGGGGGACGGGTGTGACGCAATCAGGCGATGGGCCGCGCCGAGGCTCACGACCACGTGCCGGGGGCGATCCCGCCCGCGGCTCTCGGCGCGTGGCGAGAGCTCCGCGCCGGGCTCGAGGAGGTCGGCACCGTCGAGTGCCAGCAGCAGGACCACACGGCGTGGTGGCCGGACAAGCGGGACCTCGACTCGCCCGCGACCCGTGACGCCGTCGCCGCCTGCCGGCGTTGCCCGCTCCGGGGTCCCTGCGCCGAGTACGCCATCGCCGCGGACGAGCGCTTCGGCGTGTGGGGGGCGACGCTGCCCGACGAGAGGCGACGGCGGCGCGGCTGCTCCGGGTAGGGCCCGCTGTCGGGTGCCGGGCGGCCACGGGTCAGCCCGCGGTCGGCGGTGACCACGACGGCCGGTGGCCGGGGCAGGTCGGCCAGGCGCAGGCCGGCCGAGAGCTCCGTGATGCCCCGCCCCGCACGGAGCGAGCCGGGGATGTCGATGTCGCCGATCTTCTCGTGGGCGGTCGCGCAGTCGGAGCGCAAGCTGCAGCCGCGCCGCTGCCGCGCCCACGCGGCCCGCTGCGCGGCGGCGAGCAGCCGGTGCGGCACCCGGACCCGGGTCAGCCGCTCGGCCACGCGCATGGTGCGTCCGAGCCGCGCGCACCCCGTCGCGTCGTCGATCGGGGTCGGGGCGATCCGCGGAACGACAGCGGCAGAGCGCTTCCGGTCACGGCCGTGGCGGCGGTGGGGTCGAGGCGCCCACCAGCGGGCGGGCACGAGGCGGCACCAGGTCGAGCAGGTCGGCCGGTCAGGCGTGTCGCGACCCCAGCAGGTGGAGCAGCGCCCGGGCGTAGGCCTCGGACGGGTCGGCCCCCTCGTGCCCGCTCGTCGTGCCGTCGACCCGGAGCGTGACGCGGTAGCCGTCGCCGGTCGGCGCGAGCCCCAAGAACGCGTCGCCGAGCAGCTCGCGCAACTGGTGCTCGGCCGGCACCCACAGCGCCTCGGACTGCTCGATCGAGTCCAGGGCCCACTCGGTCGTGCCGTTGAAGCCGATCACCGGGCCGCCGGGGAACTCGTGGACCTCGATCGTCATGTCCGAGAGCACGAAGACGTCGGCGTCCATCTCCCGGTCGGGCATGACGAAGCTGTCGCCGCGGGCAGGGGTCCAGGACAGCCCGGCGTCGCGCAGGGCGCGGGCCAGCGCGATCGACAGCACGGGACCATCCTGCGTCATCCCCGGCGGACCGTCAGGACGCGGGCGACTCCGGCTGGGGGAACAGCCGGCGCAGCACGTCGGAGAGCGTGACGACGCCGAGGACCGTCCCGGCGTCGGTGACGACGGCGAGGTGGTTGCGGGTCTGCCGCATCTCCCTGAGCGCGGCGGGCACCGTGGTGGCCGCCGCGAGCGCGAACACCGGCCGGGCGAACGACGCCGCGGCCTCGTCCGCCGCCGCCGTGAGGGTGTCGCGGACGTGCACCACGCCGGTCAGCCGCGCCCGGTCGCCGAGGAGGATGCGCAGGTGCCCCGTGCGCCGGGTGGCGGCGCGCACCGCGCCGACGTCGGCGGCGGCGTCCACCGCGACCAGCGGGGCATCCGGGGTGACCAGGTCGCGCACGGTCAGGCGCTCGAGCTCCAGCGCGCCGGAGATCTGCGCGGAGAACCCGGCGTCGAGCGCGCCCACGTTCGCCGAGTGCTCGACGAGGTGTCGCAGCGCGTCGGGGCTGTGCCCGATCGCGACCTCGTCGGCCGGCTCGACCCCGACCCGGCGGACCAGCGCGTTGGCCGCGGCGTTGAGCACCCGCAGCACCGGCCGGAACACGGCCAGGAACGCCCGCATCGGCCCGGCGAGCAGGGTGGCCGAGCGCTCCGGGTGGGCGATCGCCCACGACTTCGGCGCCATCTCACCGACCACCAGGTGGAGGAACGTCACCACCAGCAGCGCCAGGACGAAGCCGACGACGTCGGCGGCGACCAGCGGCAGGCCCCAGCTCTCGAACAGCGGGGTGAGCCAGTGGTGCACCGCCGGCTTGCTGATGGCGCCCAGGGCGAGGGTCGCCGCGGTGATGCCCAGCTGCGACCCGGCCAGCAGCAGCGTCAGCTCCGAGGAGTTGCGCAGCGCGGCCCGCGCCGACCGGCTGCCGGGGGCGGCCTCCTCCAGCCGGTGCCGCTTGGCCGCCAGTGCGGCGAACTCGACGGCCACGAAGAAGGCGCTGAGCGCCACGATGAGCACGGTGGCCGCGGCGACCACCCAGGGGTTGTCGGTCATCGGCCGTCCTCCGCGGCGGCGGGCAGCTCCAGCCGGACCCGCGAGGGCACGTGCCGGTCGACGGTGAGCACCTCCACGCGCAGGTGGCGGGTGACCGGCTCGTCGGCGATCACCAGGTCGCCGGGGTCGGGCGGCAGCTCGACGGCGAGCGTGTCGCCGGGCTTGGGCAGCGTGCCGGCGGCGGCGATGACGAGGCCGGCGATCGTCTCGTAGTGCCCGCGGGGGAGGTCGACGGCGAGCGCGCGCTCGACCTCGTCGACGTGCACGTCCCCGGCCATCTCCCACACCCCGTCCCCCTCGACCGGCACGTACTCGGGGGCGACGTCGGCGTCGTGCTCGTCGGTGATCTCCCCGACCAGCTCCTCGGCGAGGTCCTCGAGCGTGACCACGCCGGCGAACCCGCCGTACTCGTCGATGACGCACGCCAGCTGGTTGCGGGTGTCGGCGAGCTCGCGCAGCGCGTCGGGCAGCCGGGTGAAGGTGGAGACCACGAGGCACTCGCGGGCGATCGCGGTCACCCGTGCCGTGTCGGGCTCCGCGGTCGTCAGCAGGTCCGCCAGGTGCACGACGCCGACGACGTCGCCGCTGCCGGCGTCCAGCACGGGGTAGCGCGAGTGCCCCGACGCCATGAGGGCGCGCAGGTGCCCGAGGGTGTCGGTGGTCCGCACCGTGCCGACGCGCGGCCGGGGGATCATCGCGTGCTCGACGTCCCGCTCGGGGAAGTCGAGGATCCGGTCGACCAGCATCGACAGCTCCGCCGGCAGGTCACCGCTCTCCCGGGACTCCTCGACGATGTGCTCGAGGTCGCGGGCCGTGGCGGCGTGCTCGACGTCGTGCACCGGCTCGATCCGCAGCGCGCGCAGCAGCAGGTTGGACGCCTGGTCGAAGACCTTGATCAACCAGCCGAACACCGTCAGGTAGGCGGTGGTCGAGGCGGCCAGCCGGCGGGCGACCGGCTCGGGCCGGGCGATCGCCACGTTCTTCGGGAACAGCTCCCCGAAGAGCATCTGGACCAGGGTGGAGAACAGCAGGGCCAGGACGGCGCCGAGGCCGATCCCCACCGCGGTGGGGACGCCGACACCGCCGAGCAGCGCGCCGAGCGACTCACCGATCAGCGGCTCGGCGACGTAGCCGACCAGCAGCCCGGTCACGGTGATGCCCAGCTGGGCGCCGGACAGCATGAACGACGTGCGCCGGGTCACGCCGAGCGCGCGCCGGGCAGCGGCGTCCCCGGCCTCGGCCCGGGCGGCCAGGCCGGCGCGGTCGACCGCCATGTAGGCGAACTCCTGGGCCACGAAGTAGCCGGTGACCACCGTGATCGCCAGCACGACCACCACGCCGAGCAGGAGGGAGAGCACTTCCGTCACCGGCCACGCACCCCCCTTCCGGCAGCGGGGGGCGTGGCCTGGGGACTGTGACAGGGACTCATGTCTCTCTTCGACGCAGGGGTGGAGCGGGCACGGCGCTCCCGCGGTCCAACGTAGCGACCCCGTGGCCCGTTCCTGCTGCACCGCCCCGGCGGGCCGCGGCGACCTCCCGGCCCCGCTCGGAGGCGGGGAAGCGCTCGACAGCGGCGCGCAGCTCGGCCGCGGCCACGTTCGCGCCGAAGGGCTCGGTGCCGGGCTCGAGCCGCACTCCGTCGGCAAGCGTCCCCGCGCGGACGGGGTCGAAGCCGAGCGCGTCGACGAGGTCCGCGACGGTGCCGACGTCGGCCGGGTCGTCCCCGGCGACGGCGATCGCCCGGCGCCCCGGCGCGCCGGCGGGCCGGGCCCCGTCCTCCAGGTCGTGGTAGCCCATGTGGTTGAAGGCCTTGACGACGCGCGAGCCCGGCAGGAACCGCTGCACGATCTCGCTGGTGGAGGTGCGGGGGTCGGTGAGGTCGTCGCGGACGCCGTCGACCTCCCACCAGTAGTTCATCGCGTCGACCACCAGCTTCCCGGCCAGCGCGTCGACCGGCAGGCCGCGGTGCCGGCCCAGGGGGAGGGCCAGGACGACGACGTCGGCGTCGCGGACGGCGTCGGCCGCGGTGGTGGCGACCGCCCCCGGGGCCAGGACCTGCACGACCAGGTCGATCCGGTCGGGCGAGCCCGACCCGGCGACGCGGACGTCGAACCCGGCCGCCACCGCGAGCCGGGCCAGCACCGTGCCGACCTTGCCGGCCCCGAGGACGGCGACCCGCCGCGTCACGCCGCCCCGGCGAGGAGCTGCCGCACCTGCGGCACCACCTCGGCGCCGAACAGCTCGACCGAGCGCAGCCGGGCGCGCGCCGGGACGCTGCCGGCGGTGTAGATCATGTCGAAGCGCCCCACGTCGAGCGCCCGGACCGCGTCGGCGATCCGGCGCGCCACCGTCCCCGGCGAGCCGATGTAGAGCGACCCGTGCGCGATCTCGGCCTCGAACTCCTCGCGCCGCACCGGCGGCCAGCCGCGCAGGGCGCCGATCCGGTCGCGCATGACCCTGTACCGCGGCCACACCGTCTCGACGGCCTCGGCGTCGGTGTCGGCCACGAACCCGGGGGAGTGCATGCCGACCGGGTGCGCGGTCGTGCCGAACTGGGCGGCGGCGCGGCGGTAGAGGTCGACGTAGGGCGCGAACCGGGCGGGCGACCCGCCGATGATCGCGAGCATCAGCGGCAGCCCGTAGCGGGCGGTGCGGATCACCGACTGGGGTGAGCCGCCGACCCCGACCCACGTGTCGAGGTGCCCGGACTCGGTCTTCGGGAAGACGTCGGCGTGCTGCAGGGGGGCGCGGGTGGTGCCCTCCCACGTCACCGGCTTCTCCTCCAGCAACCGGGCGAACAGCTCGATCTTCTCCTCGAAGAGGACGTCGTAGTCGCTCAGGTCGTAGCCGAAGAGCGGGAACGACTCGGTGAACGACCCCCGGCCCAGGATGACCTGGGCGCGGCCACCGGAGAGCGCGTCCAGCGTGGCGAAGCGCTGGAACACGCGGACCGGGTCGTCCGAGGACAGCACCGTGACGCCGGACGCGAGCGTGATCCGCTCGGTGCGGGTGGCGATGCCGGCGAGCACCGTCTCGGGGCTGGAGATGGCGTACTCCGGCCGGTGGTGCTCGCCCAGCGCGACGACGTCGACGCCGAGGCGGTCGGCCAGCACCGCCTCCTCGACGACCTGGCGGATCGCCGCGCCGTGGGAGAGCAGCTCGCCGGCGTCGTCCTCGGGGACGTCGCCGAACGTGTCGAGCCCGAACTGCAGCGGGCGGTCGGGGGCGGGGGTGGCCATGGGGGGACCGTCTCTCCGGTGGGCTCTGGTGGGAAGGCGGGCCGGGGGGCGACCCGGCCCGCGGGGGGGTCAGGCCGCCGCGGCGCGGGGGGCCGACCGGAGCGGGGCGAGCGCGGCGCTCCAGGTGACGACCTGGTCGAGCAGGGTGTCCAGCGCGGGCAGGTTGTAGTCGCCCGGGGTGAACGTCGAGTAGTTCTCGAACTCGGTGGCGAGCGAGAGGGCCACCTGCTGGCGGACGTCGGCCATCTGCAGCTCGCCGGCGACCAGGCGCAGGTGCTCGACGGCGCGGGCGCCGCCGACGGCGCCGTAGCTGACGAAGCCGACCGCCTTGTTGTTCCACTCGGCGTACAGGTAGTCGATGGCGTTCTTGAGGACCCCGGAGGTGCTGTGGTTGTACTCCGGGGTGACGATCACGAACCCGTCGAAGGAGGCGATGGTCTCCGCCCACTGCCGGGTGTGCTCGCCCTGGTACCGGCCCTGCGACGGCGGGATCGGCTCGTCGAGGTGGGGGAGCGGGTAGTCGCGGAGGTCGACCAGCTCGAACTCCGCGTCGGCGCGCCGGGAGGCGACGTCGAGGACCCACCGGGCCACCTGCTCGCCGTTCCGGTTGGGGCGGGTGCTGCCGAGGATGATGCCGATCCGGGTCACGGGGGACCTCCTGCTGCTCGTCGACGGCGGACCGTCGCGGAGGATGACTTGAACGGTCAACTGAACGCATCCACCGTACGAGCGATGACTTGAACCGTCAAGTGAGCGCTATCCTCGTAACGTGACCGACCGCGGTGCGGCCGCCGAGGCGGCGGAGGAGGACGTCCGCTGGCTGACGGCGGCGGAGGACGCCAGCTGGCGCTCGCTCATGGCGCTGATGGCCCAGCTGCCCTGGTCGCTGGAGTGCCAGCTCCAGCGGGACGCGCGGCTGAGCGTGGTCGAGTACCACGCGCTCGCCATGCTGTCCGAGCGACCGGACCACACGCTGCGGATGAGCGAGCTGGCCCAGCTGACGAACGCGTCGCTGTCCCGGCTGTCGCACCTGGTCAAGCGGCTGGAGGCCCGCGGGTTCCTGCGGCGCGAGCCCGATCCCGCGGACGGCCGCTACACGCTGGCGATCATGACCGCCGACGGGTACCGGCACCTGGTCGCCAGCGCGCCGGGCCACGTCCGCCACGTGCGCGACGTCGTCCTGGACGCCCTGACGCCCGAGCAGGTGACGGCGCTGGGGGAGATCTCCCGCCAGGTGCTCGCCCGGCTGCACCGCACGGACGGCTGAACCGGGGCGCGGGGCGGGTAGGAGCGTCCTGACGAGGGGGAGGGGCCATGGCCGAAGATCCGGCGCGGCGCCGGGACGAGCTGACCGAGCGCGCCAACTACCACGTCGAGGCGCAGCGGCGCCGGGACGAGGAGGAGTCGGCGAAGGCGCAGGTGCTCGTCGACCGGTTCGTCGCGCAGGCGACGGCGGCGGGTCTGGCGACGGAGGAGCTGACCGCCCGTCCGTGGACCGGCCGCGGTCGCTACCGCACCGGTGTCCGGGGCTGGTACCTGCTGCGGGACCGCTCGGTGGGCGTGGGCGTCGACGGCGGCTACTACGTGCTGCTCGTGCCTCCGGTGCGGTTCGGCCGCTGGCGGACCGCCGACATCGCACCGACCCCGCCACCGCTGCAGGTGGGCAAGGGGGCCCGCGACGGCGAGTCCATCGCCCTCGCCGCCGCGCTCGAGGTGCGGCTGCAGTGGCCGGAGACCGGACCGGCCTGAGCGGAGGGGGCAGGGCGGATGGGGGACGTGGAGATCCGCACCACGCGGCTGGACCTCGCGGCGGATGATCGGCTGATGGCCCTGGCCCGGGCCGGCGCGGACGCCTTCGGCCACACCGCCGAGCTGGCGCTGGACCGCCGGCTGGCGGAGCTGCTGCGACTGCGGGTCGCCCAGGTCAACAACTGCACGTACTGCCTCCACCTCCACCACCGCGTCGCCCGCGAGATCGGGATCCCGCAGGTCGAGGTCGACTGCCTCGCCGCCTGGTGGGAGACCCGGCTGTTCAGCGACGCCGAGCGGGCCGCGCTGCGGTACGCCGAGGCCCTCACCCGGGCCGCCGACACCACGGTCGCCCAGGCGTTCCAGCAGTACCACGACGCGCTGGCCGCCCACTTCGACGAGACGCGGATGCGGGAGATCGCGGCGGTCGTCGTCAACATGAACGTCTGGACCCGGATCAAGCTCGCCGAGGGGGCCATGCCGTCCCCGGGGTGACCGACCGGCCCCCCGGGCCGGGGGGTCTCCCTGGCGCGACGGTGCGCCGCGGAGCCCGATCGTTCCCGGAGGGCCGCGACGGCGGTCGGCCACGGCGGGACGAGGAGGCGGGATGGCGCGCTACCGGATGGTCTACGGCGACGACGAGCAGGTGGTCCGCGAGACCTTCGACGACGTCGTCGTGGAGCGCGAGGACGGCTGGACCGTTCTCTTCCGCGGGAACGACGCGATCCTGAGGATCCGCGACGAGCACGTGCAGGCGCTCGAGCGGGTGGACCCGCCCGCGGCGGGCGGACCGACGTGACCGCGACCACCGCCGCGCGCTGGCCGGCCGTCCCGTACGAGCGGTGGGCGGCCACCTGCGACACGCTCCACGCGCACGCCCAGGTCCTCGGCAAGATCGCCACCGCGCTGGCCCCGCCCGAGCCGCAGCTGCAGCACGCCGCGATGCGGCTCACCGTGCGCGGCTGGGAGACGGCCCCCCTCCCGGCGCCCGACGGTTCCGGGGCACTGGCCCTGGTCCTGGACATGCGGCGGCACGAGGTCGCGGTGGAGCACAGCAGCGGGTGGAGCGAGCACGTCCCGCTCACGCCGCACCGGGCGGTGCGGGACGTGACGCGGGAGGTCCTGGCGTCGGTGGCCCGGATCTGCGGCCCCGTGGCGATCAACCCCGAGCCGCAGGAGGTCCCGTGGCAGGTGCCCCTCGACGAGGACCGTGAGCACGCGCGGTACGAGCCGGAGGCGGTCCACGGCTACTTCGCCGCGGCGGGTCGCGCGGCGCAGGTGCTGACCGAGTTCCGGGCGCCGTTCCGGGGGCGCTCCACCCCGGTCGCGGCGTGGTGGGGGTCGTTCGACCTCGCGGTCGGCCTCTTCTCCGGCAGGGCCGTCGATCCGCCGGCCGACGACTTCATCACGCGGAACTCGGCGGACGCGCAGATGGTGGCCGTCGGGTGGTGGCCCGGCGACCCCCGCTACCCGAGGGCGGCCTTCTACGGCTACGCCCATCCACCGGTCGAGGGCCTGAGGCAGGCCGACCTGTCGCCTCCGCAGGCCCGCTGGGAGCCCGACCTGGGTGAGTTCGTCCTCGACTGGGACGACGTGCGAGCCGCGCCCGACCCCTCCGCCTGCGCTCTGCGGTTCGCCCGGTCGCTCGTCCGCCGGGCCGGCGCGCTGGCCGGGTGGGACGAGGCGCTGATCGCCAGCGTCGACGGCCGGCCATCGCCGCTGCGGCCACGCCGTGGCGGCGATC
>NZ_JBJGZV010000039.1:0-52070 GCF_054050715.1 Blastococcus sp. SYSU D00669 | reverse complement strand
CCCCCCCCCCCCCCCCCCCCCCCCCCCCCCCCCCCCCCCCCCCCCCCCCCCCCCCCCCCCCCCCCCCCCCCCCCCCCCCCCCCCCCCCCCCCCCCCCCCCCCCCCCCCCCCCCCCCCCCCCCCCCACTTCGTCGGATCGGATCGCGGAGCGGTGTGCGGATCCGGCGCAGAGAAGTGCGCCGTCGGCGCACATCGCTCGACCGGGATCACATCCGCTGAGGCCCCGGTCCCCATCGGACCGGGGCCCCGGGGTGTTCCGAGGTCGGCGGGATCAGGCCGTCGACCGCCGGAGGCGGGAGAGCTCACCGGTGAGGACGGCGAGCACGGCGACCGCGTCCTCTCGGGCGGTCGCGGCGGCGTCCCGGCCGTCGGCGAACCGGCCGACCGCCGTCGCGTGCCGGGCGAGGAAGCCGTCGACGTCCCCGCCGTCGGCCAGCAGCGCCGCCGTGAGGGCGCGGGCGTGCTCGTCGAGCTGCTCCCGCAGCGCCACCTTGGCGGCGAGCACCCAGGTCGAGTCGCCGGGGACCTCCGCGGCCGGGACGCGGTCGAGACCCAGGGCGCGCCCGAGGGCCCGGTGCCGGGTGAGCACGGCGCAGACCGGCAGGCCGGTGCGCTCGACGACGTCGGCCAGGTCGACCGCGTCGGCGCGGCGCCCGAGCGCGGCCACGCCGTCGGCCAGGGAGTCCCGTGCCCCGGCGGCCCGCAGCCGCTCGGCGAGCGCGCGGTCGACGCCGTGCACCTCGCCGGCGAGCGCCGCGAGCGCGGCCGGGTCGCGGTGCCGGCGCAGCAGCCGGTCGGCCACCCGCTCGGTCGCCCGCTGCACCTCCGGCAGCGCCAGCCGCTCGACCGCCGGCGGCACGTCCTCGTCGAGCAGTGCCCACACCGGGTCGAGCCGCAGCACCTGCTCGGCCGCGGCGAACGCGCGCGCGGCGACCGGCGTGCCGACGCCGTGCCGCTCCTCCAGCCGGTGCAGGAACCCGGGCCCGACCCGGTCGAGCAGGTCGCTGGCCAGCCGGGTGGCGGTGATCTCCAGAGCCAGCGGGTGCGCGGCGATCCGGTCGGGCCAGCGCTCGCGCACCGCCCGCGGGAAGTAGCGCAGCAGCACCTCGCGCAGCGCGGGGTCGTCGGGCACGTCGCTGCCCAGCAGCTCCTCGCGCACCAGGTTCTTGGAGTAGGCGAGCAGCACCGCCGCCTCCGGGCGGGTCAGCCCGCCGCCGGCGGCGCGCAGCCGCTCGACGTCGGCCTCCGACGGCAGGTGCTCGAGCTCGCGGTCGAGGCCGGCCTGCTGCTCCAGGTCGCGGATCAGCGCGGCGTGCCGGTCGAGCAGGAACGGCGCCTGGTCGGCGCAGACGGTGAGCGCGCGGGCCTGGCGGGCGTTGTCGGCGAGCACCGCCGCGGCCACCTCGCCGGTGAGCTCGCGCAGCAGCGCGTCCCGCTCGGCGCCGGTCAGCTCGCCGTCGCGCACCGGCCCGGCCAGCAGGACCTTGAGGTTGACCTCGCGGTCGGAGGTGTCCACGCCGGCGGAGTTGTCGATGAAGTCGGTGTGCAGCCGCACCCCGGCACGGGCCGCGGCGACGCGGGCGCGCTGGGTCAGGCCGAGGTTGCCGCCCTCGCCGACCACGCGGCAGCGCAGCGTCCCCGCCGTCACCCGCACGTGGTCGCCGGCCCGGTCGCCGACCTCGGCGTCGGTCTCGTCGTCGGCCCGGACGTAGGTGCCGATCCCGCCGTTCCACAGCAGGTCGACCGGCGCCCGCAGGACCGCCCGCACGACCTCGTCCGGCGTCAGCTCGCTCGCCTCGACGCCCAGGCGGCGGCGCACCTCGGGGGAGAGCCGCACCGTCTTGGCGTCGCGCCGGTGCACGCCGCCGCCGGGGGAGAGCACGGCCGGGTCGTAGTCGGCCCACGACGAGCGGGGCAGGGCGGCCAGCCGCCGACGCTCGGCGAACGAGGCGACGGGATCGGGGTCGGGGTCGAGGAAGACGTGCCGGTGGTCGAAGGCGGCGACCAGCCGCAGCCGGTCGGACAGCAGCATGCCGTTGCCGAAGACGTCGCCGGACATGTCGCCGATCCCGACGGCGGTCACCTCGTCGGTGTCGACGTCCACGCCGAGCTCGCGGAAGTGCCGGCGCACCGACACCCACGCCCCCCGGGCGGTGATGCCCATGGCCTTGTGGTCGTAGCCGGCCGAGCCGCCGGAGGCGAAGGCGTCCCCGAGCCAGAACCCGCGCTCGACGGCGAGCGCGTTGGCCAGGTCGGAGAACGTCGCGGTGCCCTTGTCGGCGGCGACCACGAGGTAGGGGTCGTCGCGGTCGAGGACGACGGTGCGCGGCGGGTGCACCACCCGGCCGTCGACCCTGTTGTCCGTGACGTCGAGGAGTCCGGAGACGAACGATCGGTACGCCGCCTCGACCGAGCCCTCCCGGACGACGAAGGCGCCCTTGGCCCCGGCCGGGACGATCACCGCGTTCTTCACCAGCTGCGCCTTGAGCAGGCCGAGCACCTCGGTGCGGAAGTCCTCGGGCCGGTCCGACCAGCGGATGCCGCCGCGGGCCACCGGCCCGCCGCGCAGGTGCAGCCCCTCGACGGTGGGGGAGTGGACGAACGTCTCGACCCACGGCCGCGGCGCCGGGAGGAACGCCAGCCGGGGCGAGGCGATCTTGAGCGCGAGCTGCGCCGGCGGCCGGCCGGACGGGTCCTGGAAGGCGTTGGTGCGGACGACGGCGTCGAGCACGTCGCGCAGCCCGCGCAGGATGCGGTCCTGGTCGAGGCTGGTCGTCGCGGCCAGCAGCGCGTCGAGCTCGGTGCCCGCCGCGGCGGCGACCGCGGCGTCGACGCCGTCCGGGTCGTGCTGCGCGGTGAACCGCCGCACCAGCGCCCGGGCGAAACGAGGCGCACCGAGCACGGTCCGCTCGATGTACCCGCGGGACAGACCCGTGCCGGTCTGCGCCAGGTAGCGGCAGGCGGCGCGCAGCACGCCGACCTGCAGGAGCGGCAGGCCCTCGGTCACGGTCAGCCGCGCGAGGCCGTCGAGTTCGGTCTCCCCGGCCCACGCCGCGGCGAGCGCCTCGTCCAGCGCGGCCAGCGCCGGCTTCGGGCGCGTCCCCTCGGGCAGTAGCAGGTCGAGCTCGGTCGCCGTCCCCCCGTGGGACCGGGCGTCCGCGACGCGGACGCCGAGCCGCTCGAAGACCGGGACGACGTCGGCCAGCAGCGGCCGCTCCCCGGGCCACTCGACGACCGCGCCGACCAGCGGTCCGGCTCCGGCGGTCACCGGGCGGAGCCGGACCCGGTCGTGCACCGGGGCGGCGGTCACGGCTGCGCGGCGAACGCGGCCTCGAGCACGTCCAGGGCCTCGGTGAGCAGGTCCTGGCCGATGACCAGCGGCGGCAGGAAGCGCAGCACGTTGCCGTACGTGCCGGCGGTGAGGACGACGACGCCCTCGGCGTGGCAGTGCTTGGCGACGGCCGCGGTGAGCGCGGGGTCGGGCTCGGTCGTCCCCGGCTTCACCAGCTCGACGGCGATCATGGCGCCGCGGCCGCGGACGTCGCCGATGGCCGGGAAGCGCTCCTGCAGCGCCCGCAGCCGGGGCAGCATGGTCGCGCCGATGGCGCGGGCGGCGCCGGCGAGGTCGAGCTCGCGCATGGTCTCGACGGAGGCCAGCGCGGCGGCGCAGGCCAGCGGGTTGCCGCCGTAGGTGCCGCCCAGGCCGCCGGTGTGGACGGCGTCCATCAGCTCGGCGCGGCCGGTGACGGCGGCCAGCGGCAGGCCGCCGGCCATGCCCTTGGCCAAGGTGACCAGGTCGGGGACGACGCCCTCGTGCTCGGTGGCGAACCAGTCTCCGGTGCGGCAGAAGCCGGTCTGCACCTCGTCGGCGATGAAGACCGCACCCGCCTGCCGCGCCCAGTCGGCGAGCGCGGGCAGGAATCCGGGGGCCGGGACGACGAAGCCGCCCTCGCCCTGGATCGGCTCGATCAGCACCGCGGCCATGTTGGACGCGCCCACCTGCGTCTCGATCTGCCGGACGGCGCGGGCCGCGGCCTCGGCGCCGGACAGGCCGTCCCGGAACGGGTAGCTCATCGGCACCCGGTAGACCTCGGGCGCGAACGGCCCGAAGCCGTTCTTGTAGGGCATGTTCTTGGCCGTCAGCGCCATCGTCAGGTTCGTGCGCCCGTGGTAGGCGTGGTCGAAGACGACGACCGCCGACCGGCCGGTGGCGACGCGGGCGATCTTCACCGCGTTCTCGACCGCCTCCGACCCGGAGTTGAACAGCGCCGTGCGCTTCTCGTGGTCGCCGGGGGTGACCCGGTTGAGCTCCTCGCTGACGGCGACGTAGCCCTCGTACGGCGTGACCATGAAGCAGGTGTGCGTGAAGGCCGCGACCTGCTCCTGGACGGCGGCGACCACGCGCGGGGCGGCGTTGCCGACGTTGACCACGGCGATGCCGGCCCCGAGGTCGATCAGCGAGTTGCCGTCGACGTCGACGACCACGCCCCCGCCGGCCCGCTCGACGAACACCGGGAGCGTGGTGCCCACGCCGCCGGACACCGCGGCGGCCCGCCGGGCCATGAGCTCCCGCGAGCGGGGGCCGGGCACCTCGGTGACCAGCCGGCGCTCCTGGATCGGCGTCGACTGGGGTGCGAGCAGGTCGGTCACGGGGGAGCTCCTCGTCTCGACGGGGGAGGGGTGCGCCGTCGAGTCTGGGCGGCGCGGGTCCCCGCAGGTACCGTCCGGACCGGCGCGTCGGCCTGCTCCCCATGTCCACTTCGGCACGCCTCGTCGCCCTGGAGGTCCTGTGCCGGTCACCGTCGCCGATCTGCTCGGCTCGCCGTCGCTGGGGCTGCGCCTGCTCACCGAGGGCGCGCCGGTGGACCGGCCGCTGTCGTGGGTGCACGTGAGCGAGCTGGCCGACCCGGCGCCGTTCCTCCAGGGCGGGGAGCTGCTGCTCACCACCGGCCTGGCGTTGCGCGACGGCGAGGCGGGCCCGTACGTGCGCCGGCTCGTCGACGCCGGGGTGGCGGCGCTGGGGTTCGGCACCGGCCTGGGCCAGGACGCCGTCCTCCCGTCGCTGGTCGACGCGGCCGCGGACGGCGGGCTGCCGGTGGTCGAGGTGCCGCGGCAGACGCCGTTCATCGCGCTGTCGCGCAGCGTGTCGGCGGCGCTGGCGGCCGACGAGTACGCCGCCGTCGCCCGGGCGGCGACGGCGCAGCAGGAGCTCACCCGCGCCGCGCTCGCGCCCGGCGGGCCGGCGGCGCTGCTGGAGCGGCTGGCCCGCGCGGTCGGCGGCTGGGCGCTGCTGCTCGACACCGTGGGCGCCCCGCTGGAGGCGTCGCCGGCGGCGGCCGCGCGGCGGGCGCCGGGGCTGCAGGCGGAGCTGGACCGGTTGCGCGGGATGCGGGCGCCGGCGAGCGCGGCGCTGTCGGGGCCGGAGGAGACGCTGCTGGTGCAGTCGCTCGGCAGCGGCGCGCGCACCCGGGGCTTCCTCGCCGTGGGCCGCTCGGGCCCGCTGCCGCCGGCCGACCGGCACGTGGTCAACGCGGCGGCGCTGCTGCTCACGCTGCGCATGGAGCAGTCCCGCGGGCTGGACAGCGCGATGGCGGCGCTGCGCGCGGCGCTGCTGCGGCTGCTCCTCGCCGGCGAGGAGCGCACGGTGTCGGCGGTCGTCGACGAGCTCGGCCAGCAGCTGCCCGCCGAGCCGCTGCACGTCCTCGCCGTCCTGGGCACCGGGGAGCAGCGCTCGGCCGCGGTCGACGTCGCCGCCGACGCGGCGGCCCACGAGCACGCGGCGCTGTTCTCCGCCGCGCTCGACGACGCCCTGGTCCTGCTGGTCTCGGCCGACGGGCCGCTGCCCGCGCGGCTGGGCGCCCTGGCCGCGCGGGTGCCGGGGGCCGCTCTGGGGTCGTCGCGGCCGGTCGGGTGGTCGGCGCTGGCCGACGGCGTCCGGCAGGCGCGGCAGGCGGCCGAGCACGGGCGGGGACGGTCCGCCGGCGTCGTCGCCTTCGCCGACCTCGCCGTCCCGGGGCTGGCGTCGCTGCTGGAGCCGACCGCGACCCGGGCCTTCGCCGACTCGCTCCTGGCGCCGCTGGTGGCCGCCGACCGCGCCGGCGCCGGTGACCTCGTGCACTCCGTGCGGGTGTGGCTGGCGCACCACGGCCAGTGGGAGCCGGCCGCCGCGCAGCTCGGCGTGCACCGGCACACGCTGCGCAAGCGCGTGCACCGCGCCGCCGACCTGCTCGGCCGCGA
Organism: Blastococcus sp. SYSU D00669; assembly: GCF_054050715.1. Classification (NCBI taxonomy): domain Bacteria; kingdom Bacillati; phylum Actinomycetota; class Actinomycetes; order Geodermatophilales; family Geodermatophilaceae; genus Blastococcus; species Blastococcus sp. SYSU D00669. The sequence continues at coordinate 45,833 of NZ_JBJGZV010000039.1, read as the reverse complement.
CCTCGACGACCCCGGCGCCCGCGCCGAGCTCTGGATCGCCCTCCACCCGCCCGGCGAGGCGTGATCGCCGCCGTCGCCGTGCGGTGATGTGGGTCCATGGCGCATTCCCGGCCAGGAATGCGCCATGGACGCACATCGCTCCGCCGCGGACCGACCGGGGGAGCGCCGGCCGAGCGCCCTCAGTGGCAGAGCTCGGCCGCGGTCGGCGGGACGTCGAGGGTGGGGTTGCGGTCGAAGAAGCCGACGGGCTTCAGCGAGAACGACACCGTGTCGACCGGCATCACCGGCCAGTCCTCCGGCCGCGGGATGTGGTGGATGCCGAACACGTGCCACAGCACGATGTCGGTGTCGGCGATCGACCGGTCGGCCTGCGTCCACGCGGGCAGCCCGGCGTCGCGGCGGCTCTGGTTGACGAACTCGCCGGAGGGCCAGCGCTCCTCCTCGTCGAACGGCGTCACCCACAGCGTGTGGTCGATGACCTCGGCCCGCTGCATGATCGGCGAGCTGCGGTCGACCAGGGCGGGGAACGACGCCGAGGGCACCAGCTTGTAGCCGACCGGCGTCCCGAGCCGGTTGAGCTTGCCGCGGTTGACCACCTTCCAGCTGCGCTGGGTGGCCCAGTCGTAGTCCTGCTTGCCGTCGGACTCGGTCTCCAGCGGGCGGGTCCGCTGCACCAGCGCCAGCCCGTACGGGTTGTCGTCGGAGACCGGCACCGCCTCGCTCTCCGACACCAGGACGGTGTTGGACGGCCCGTCGACCTCCATGTCCATGCGGGCGACGATGAAGTGCTGGTGGTAGGGCGCGTAGGTGCGCTCGTCGACGACGGTGCCGTACGGCGGCGCCTCGCCGTCGAAGGTGCTGGTCACCATGATCCCGGTGGCGCGGACCTCGCACTCGATGGTGCCGTCCTGGTAGAAGCGCCAGTAGGTCAGGTACTCGTAGTTGGCCACCGTGGCGTGGAACGAGACGACCATCCGCCGCGACCGGCGCACCTCGCTGCCGGCGTGCTCGTCGACGTGCTTCCACAGCACGCCGTCGTCCTCCTCGTGCAGGCAGATGGCGTTCTTGATCGTGTAGGGCTCGCCGCGGCTGTCGTGCAGGACGGCGTCGACGTAGGTGATCTCGCCGAGGCAGTCGCAGCCGAGCTCCAGCGACGTCGTCATGAAGCCCAGGCCCCACTCGCCGATGTCGAAGGCGGTGCGGCGGTGGTGGTCGGGGCTCGGGTCGCGGTAGGGGACGACCATCTCGGCGAACGACAGCCGGTGCGCGATCGGCCGGCCGTCGAAGCCGACCCGGTGGATGACCAGCCCCTCGCGGTGGTTGAAGCCCAGCCGCATCGACCAGTGCTGCCAGCGCAGCTCGTTGCCGTCCAGGCTGAACGAGACGCCCTCCGGCTGGGTGATCTCCAGCGGCCTGATGTCGGTGCGCTGGGCCAGGTCGGGCACCAGGGCCGGCAGGTACTCGCCCATGACGTCGGCCTTCGCCGGCGGCGCGGAGTCCTCGACCGCCAGCAGCTCCATCGTGTTCAGGTCGACGACGAAGTGCAGGCCCATTACCGGGTTGGCGTAGGGGTTGCCGTCGGGCGTCGAGCGGTACCAGACGTCGGTCCAGCCGACGCGGCGGTCCTGGTACCCCTGCGGGATGAGCGAGTAGCCGTAGGCCCAGGTGTCGATCAGCACCAGGTCGAGGTCGGTGAGCCCGCGCTTGGCGAGCGCCTCGACCACCTCGGGGTGCTTGATCAGCGTCTCGTGCGCCTCGTGCCACTCGTCGACGGTCATGTTCGCCTGCTCGCCCGGCACCGCCTCCCACGACACGACGGCGTCGTCGGTCAGCGAGACGACCGCCTTGTACGGCGTGCCCTCGTCGCGGCTCCAGCAGGTCACCCGCGCTTCGCGGCGGACGGGGTCGCCGGCGGTGAACGAGCGGACGACGTCCTTGGCCGGCTCGCGCAGCTCGATGGAGGCGAACCGCCAGCGCTCGTCGACGCCGCGGTCGCGCCGCAGGATCGCCGCGGCGGTGCGGAACTCGTCGGCGGTCAGCGGGTCGAGCGGGTGCGCGGTCATCGGGTCTCCTCCGGGCGGTCGGGGCGGTCGGCGAGCAGGGGGAGCGAGGGGTCCCAGCGGGTGCCGTCGCGGGCGTCGCGGCGGCGGCGGGCGATCGCCGACAGGGCCTCCAGCACGACCCGGTTGGCGAGCGCGGCGGTGATGTCGGCGTGGTCGTACGGGGGGCTGACCTCGACGACGTCCACGCCGACGACGGGCAGCTCGAGGCAGATGCGGCGCACCGAGTCCAGCAGCTGCCGGGCGGTGAGGCCGCCGGGCTCCGGGGTGCCGGTGCCGGGCGCGTGGCCGGGGTCGCAGACGTCGATGTCGACGGAGAGGAAGACGCCCTCGCACTCGTCGGTGGCGATGCCGAAGGCCTCGGTGAGGCACTCCTCGAGGCCGCGGTGGCCGATCTCGGTCATCTCGTAGGAGCGCATGCGGTGCGCCGCCATCCAGTCCAGCGTCTCCGGCGGCGGCCAGTAGCCGCGCAGCCCGATCTGCAGGAAGCGGTCGCCGCGCAGGGCGCCGGACTCGATCAGCCGGCGCATCGGCTGCCCGTGGCCCCACAGCGAGCCGAACTCGATGTCGCCGGTGTCGGCGTGCGCGTCGAAGTGGATCATCGACACCCGCCCGTGCCCGACGACGTCGGCCACCCCGGCGGCGTCGGGGAAGGCGATCGAGTGGTCCCCGCCGAGCACCACCGGGATCGCCCCGGACCGGGCCACGGTGGCCACCGCCTCCCGCAGCGCGGGCAGCGCGGTCTCGATGTCGCCGGAGTACATCTCGACGTCGCCGGCGTCGAGGACGCGCAGGTCGCGCAGGCCGTCGGTGCGCAGTGCCAGGCTGGGCCGGGAGCCGTCGTGGGCGAGGTAGTCGGTCATCCGGATGGCCTGCGGGCCGAACCGGGTGCCGGGGCGGTGCGAGGTGCCGCCGTCGAACGGGGCGCCGACGACGACGACGTCGGCGCCCGCGAACGAGGCCGGGTCCCCGAGGTCGCACCGGTCGACGCCGAGGTAGGTGATGTCGGGCCCGTACTGGGCGCCGTAGCGGGTCATGCGGCGGGTCCTGTTCTCGTGTCCTGCTGCCGGAAACCGTAGCGGATCCTGGTCTGTGCAACCGATTCCGTCGTCAGCTCGTCGGATCGATGCTGGCCGCCCGCGCCGCACGCACAAGTGCCGGACCGGTGCGCTCCCCGCCGGCCGGTGGACGGAGCGGCACTTGGGATCCGCGGCGCGGGATGGCTCCCTGGACGTGATCCGCGGCACACCGCCCGCGAGACCTCCCCGGGAAGGACACCGCATGTCCCTGGACGCGCCACCGACGACGACGAAGACGTCGGCCGACCTTCGCACCAAGGGCCTGTCGAGGAACTCCGTCGGCCTGCTGGCCAGCGTCGTCCTCGGCATCTCCAGCATCGCCCCCGTCTACGCGCTGACCGCCACGCTCGGCCCGACGGTGACCGAGGTGGGGCTGCAGATGCCGGCGGTGTTCCTCGCCGGCTTCGTGCCGATGCTGCTCGTGGCCTACGCCTACCGGGAGCTCAACCGGGTCGCGCCCGACTGCGGCACCTCCTTCACCTGGACGACGAAGGCGTTCCACCCCTACGTCGGCTGGCTCTGCGGCTGGGGCGCCCTGCTCGCGACGATCATCGTGCTCTCCAACCTGGCCGGGGTCGCCGTCTCCTTCTTCTACCTGCTGCTCGGCGAGATCACCGGCTCGGCGGCGGTGGCCGACCTGGGCGGCGACAAGCTGGTGAACGTCGTCACCTGCGTGGCGTTCGTGGCGATCGCCACCTGGGTCACCTACCGCGGGGTGGAGACCACCAAGCGCGTGCAGTACGTGCTGGTCGGGTTCCAGATGGCCGTGCTCGCCGTGTTCGCCGTCCTGGCGTTCGCCAAGGCCGGGTCCGCGCCGGGCGGCATCTCCTTCGATGCATCCTGGCTGGACCCCACGGCGATCTCCTCGTTCAGCGCGTTCACGGCGGGCCTGTCGCTGTCGATCTTCATCTACTGGGGCTGGGACACCTGCCTGACGGTCAACGAGGAGACCGAGGGCAGCGCCCGCACCCCGGGCCGCGCGGCCCTGCTGACGATGCTGGTGATCATCGTGACCTACGTCGGGGTCGCGATCGCCGTGCAGATGTACGCGGGCGTCGGCACCGAGGGCACCGGGCTCGGCAACCCCGAGACCGGGGACAACGTCTTCGCCGCGCTCGCCGGCCCGGTGCTCGGCCCGGGGCTGGCCTTCCTGCTCTTCCTCGCCGTCGTCGCGAGCTCGGCGTCGTCCCTGCAGACGACGTTCCTGCCGCCGACCCGCACGCTGCTGGCGATGGCCACCTACGGGGCGCTGCCGAAGCGCCTGGCCGAGGTGCACCCGCGGCACCAGGTGCCGTCCACCGCGACCCTGGTCGCCGGGGCGGGCACCGCGGTCTTCTACGTCGGGATGACGCTGATCAGCGAGAACGTCCTCATCGACACGATCTACGCGCTGGGCCTGATGATCTGCTTCTACTACGGGCTCACCGCCTACGCCTGCGTCTGGTACTTCCGCCGCGAGCTGCGCCGCAGCGCCCGCGGCCTGGTGTTCAAGGGCGTGCTGCCGCTGCTGGGCGCGCTGATGCTGACCGCGGTGTTCGTGCAGACCGCCGTCGACACGCTCGACCCGGCGTACGGCAGCGGCTCGTCGGTGTTCGGCATCGGCAGCGTCTTCGTCATCGGGATCGGCCTGCTGCTCGCCGGCGCCGTCCTCATGCTGGTCTGGCGGGCGCGGCACCCGGAGTTCTTCCGCGGGGAGACGCTGCGGACCGACACCCCGGCGCTCGTGCTCGACGAGTGACACCGACGCGCCAGCGGGCGCACAGCTCCCGCACGGGTCGCCCGGGCAGCGTCGCGGGCCGCGCCCGAGGGTCGGGCGCGGGGGAGGAGCGCGACGATGGGGAACTCGACGAAGTGGCGCCGGTGGGGCGGAGCGGCCGGGCTGCTCGCCGCGGGCGCGGTGGCCGGTGGTGTCCTGGCGGGCACCACGAGCGCGAGCGCCGCTGACGAGGGCAGCAGCGGCTCGTCGACGACGGCGACCGACGACCGCTGGCAGCGGCCCCAGGAGGAACTGCTCACCGGCGACACCAAGGAGCAGGTGGAGGCGGCGGTGCTGGCCGAGTACCCGGACGCCGAGATCGTGCGCACCGAGACCGACTCCGACGGCGTGTACGAGTCGCACGTCGTCACCGCCGACGGCGAGCGGCTCACGGTGCTCGTCGCCGAGGACTTCACCGTGACCGGCACGGGGACCGGCAGGCCGGGCGGGCCCGGCGGGGGTCGCGGCGGTCCGGGCCACGACGAGGACTGAGCCGGCTCAGCCGCCGTACGGGCGGGTGATGATCTCCAGGACGTGCCCGTTCGGGTCCTTCCAGTACACGCCGCGGCCGCCGTCGTGGGTGTTGATCCGCCCGGGCTGCCGCTGGAACGGGTCGGCCCAGAAGTCCAGCCCCCGGGCCCGGATCCGCCCGAAGATCTCGTCGAACTCGGGCTCGGAGACGAGGAAGGCGTAGTGCCGGGGGTGGACGTCGGCGTCGTCGGCGAAGTCGAGCGAGACGTCGTTGTCCAGCGTCACGACGGCGAACGGGCCGTACGACGTGGGCGGCGCCAGGCCGAGCACGTCGGCGAGGAAGGCCGCCCCCACCTGCTTGACCCGCGGGGCCACTATGGTGTGGTACAGCTGGACGGCCATCGGGGGCACCCTGGGGCCGGGGGTGCGGGTCGATTACCAACCCCGCCACCACCACCCCGGCGAAGAAGTCGGTCAGCGCCCACGACGCGGCCGGCCGCCGCCTGACCGGCGCCGGCATTCGCCTCAGTGCTGCCACCGCTCGCGGGTCCCGCCTCTCGGGCGGATCTCGATGGGACGTCGTCAGAACACCGCGTAGCCGCCGTCGACCAGGACGGTGGTGCCGGTCTGGTAGCTGGAGGCGTCGGCGGCGAGGTAGACGGCGATGCCGCCGAACTCCTCCGGCCGGCCCCAGCGGCCCAGCGGCACGCGGGAGATCACCCGGTCGGTGAAGACCTGCGACGCCTGGGCGGTGGTGGTCATGTCGGTGGCCGTCCAGCCGGGCAGGACTCCGTTGACGCGGATCCCGTGCCGCGCCAGCTCCACCGCTGCCGAGCGCACGAACGCGGTCAGCCCCGCCTTGCTCGCCCCGTAGGCGTGGTTGCGGGCGGTGCCGCTGATCGCGGCCAGGCTGGCGACGGCGATGACCGAGCCGCCGGTGCCCTGCCCGACCAGCACCCGGGCGGTCTCGCGCAGCGTCCAGAAGGCGCCGTCGAGGTTGGTGTCCATGACCGTGCGGTAGTCGGCCGCGGTGGTGTCGACCAGCGGCTTGAGCGGCACGCCGAGCCCGGCGTTGACCACCACCACGTCCAGGCCGCCGAGCAGCGCCACCGTCTCCCGCACGCCCTCGACCACGGCCGCCTCGTCGGACACGTCCACCTGCTGGGCGTGCGCCACGGTCCCGGCGGCGGTGAGCTCCTCGGCGGCCGCCCGCACCTTCTCGGCGCGCCGTCCCCACAGCGCGAGCGACGCCCCGTGCTCGCCGAGCGCCCGGGCCATGGCCAGACCGATGCCCGAGCCGCCGCCGGTCACCAGCGCCCGGCGGCCGGTCAGGTCGAACAGCCCGCTCACGACGACAACCGACGGCGGACGACGGCGAGCTGCTCCGGCGACCCGATGAGCGCGCCGATCTCGTCCTGCTCGGCCCGCAGCCCCTCGGCCAGCGGCACCCGCCCGGCCAGGTCGATCAGCCGCTTGGTCGCCCGGGTCGCGCTGCGGCTGTGCCCGGCGATCTCCGCGGCCAGCGCGAGGGCCGCGGCCAGCGGGTCGGCGGCCTCGCGGGTGGCCAGCCCGAGTCGCACCGCCTCGCTCCCGGTGACCTTCCGGCCGGTGAGCGCCAGCTCCTTGGCGACGTCGCGGCCGACCAGCTCGGGCAGCAGCTGGGTGCCGCACATGTCGGGCACCAGGCCCCACTGCACCTCCATCACCGACAGCTGCGCGTCGGGCGCGACCAGCCGGATGTCCGCGCCGAGCGCTATCTGCAGGCCGCCGCCGAAGGCGAACCCGTGCACCGCGGCGATCACCGGCGCGGGCACCAGCGACCAGACGTGCACGGCCTGCTGGGCCAGCGCCCGCGCGGCCCCGAGCGGTTCCCGGGCGACGACGACGCGGGCGGCGCCGCCCTCGGCCATCGCGGCGAAGGAGCCGAAGTCCAGTCCGGCGCAGAAGGCGCGCCCCGCCCCGGTGAGCACGACCGCGCCGACCTCGTCCCGGTCGACCAGCGAGGTGCCGACCGCGACCAGCGCCTCGAACATCGTCGGGTCCAGCGCGTTCAGCTTGTCCGGCCGGTCCAGCCGGACGGTCGCCACGCCGTCGGCCACCTCGAGCGCCACCCGGCGCGAGACGTCGTCGTCCACCCCCGCTGTCTACGGTCCGGCTGACGCGGGTGTCAACGACTCCTCGGCGATGATGACGCGGAGTCCGAAGAGGAGCCTGATGACCGCACCCACCCGGATCGGTGTCGTCGGCGCCGGGATCGTCGGGCTGGCCGTGGCCCGCCGGCTGGCGCAGCTGCGCCCCGACGCCCGGATCACCGTGGTCGACAAGGAGGACGACGTCGCCGTCCACCAGACCGGGCACAACAGCGGCGTCGTGCACGCGGGGCTGTACTACGCACCCGGCTCGCTCAAGGCCGAGCTGTGCACCCGCGGCCGGGGGCTGCTGCGCGAGTTCTGCGCCGAGCACGGCCTGGCGTACGACGAGTGCGGCAAGCTCGTGATCGCCCGGAACGCCGACGAGCTGCCGGCGCTGGCCGAGATCGAGCGGCGGGCCACGGAGAACGGCGTGCCCGGCCTGCGGCGGCTCTCCGGAGCGGAGCTGACCGAGGTCGAGCCGGCCGCGGTCGGCGAGGCGGGGCTGCACTCGCCGCGCACCGCGATCGTCGACTACCGGGCGGTCGCGCGGGCCATGGCCGACGAGCTGCGGCAGACGGGGCACGACGTCCGGCTCGGCTTCGAGGTCACCGCCCTGCGGCGCGAGCTCGGCGGGGGAGTGGTCGTCTGCTCCGAGGAGGAGGCGTTCGCCGTCGACCGGCTGGTGGTGTGCGCCGGGCTGCAGACCGACCGGGTGTCGCGGCTGGCCGGCGACGAGAAGGGGCCGGCGATCGTGCCGTTCCGCGGCGAGTACTACCGGCTCGTGCCGGAGCGCGAGCACCTGGTGCGCGGGCTGGTCTACCCGGTGCCCGACCCGCGCTACCCGTTCCTCGGCGTGCACTTCACCCGCCGGGTGGACGGCGGCGTCGACATCGGTCCGAACGCCGTCCTGGCGCTGGCCCGCGAGGGCTACCGGTGGGGGGACGTCCGCCTCGGCGAGCTCCTGGCGACGCTGGGCTGGCCGGGCATGCGCGTGCTGGCCCGGCGGCACTGGCGGACGGGCGTGGCGGAGTTCCGCGGGTCGCTGTCGCGCACGGTCTTCATGGCCGCCGCGCGCGAGTACGTCCCGGCGGTCACCGACGACGACGTGGTGCGGGCGGCCGCCGGGGTGCGCGCGCAGGCCGTCGACCGCGACGGCACGCTGGTCGACGACTTCCGGATCCACCGGATCGGCCCCGTCGTCACCGTGCGCAACGCGCCCTCGCCCGCGGCCACCTCGGCGCTGGCCATCGGCGAGCACGTGGCCGGGCAGGTCCTGGCCGACGTCTGACGGTCAGATCCGGTCGCGGCGCTGCAGCGCGGTGAAGGCCACCCACCCCACCGGCGCCGGCAGCCAGAACGTCGCGGCGCGGAAGGCGAGCACCGCGGTGAGCGCCGGCGCCACCGGCACCCCGGTGGCAGTGAGGCCGCCGACGAGCGCGGCCTCGACCGCGCCGAGGCCGCCGGGCGTGGGCGCGGCGGAGCCGACCGTGGACGCGACGAGGTAGACCACCACGAGCGCGGGCAGGTCCAGCGACGTGCCGAACGCGCGCAGCGACGCGTCGAGGGCGAGCACATACCCGCCGACCTGCAGCAGGACGCCGAGCCCGGCGGTACCGAGCCGACGGGGGTCGGTCACGGCGGCGAGCAGCTGCGGGATGGTCCGCCGCAGCAGCGGCTCGACCCGGCGGCGCAGCGCCCGGCGGGCCGCCGGGACGGCGGCGGCCAGCGCGAGCAGCCCGGCCGCCACCAGCAGCACGGCGAGGACCCCGCCGCTGGGCAGCAGCGACGGCCGGGACGGCGACACCCCGCTGAGCCAGCCGGCGACGACGAGCACGAGCAGCGTGCCGGCCACGGTGACCACCTGGCTGACCCCTACCGTGGCCGCCGCGCTCGCCGTCGACGCTCCGGAGCGCTGCAGGTAGCGCACGTTCAGCGCGACGTGCCCGACCGTCGGCGGCGTCACCAGCGTCACGAACGACGACGCCAGCTGCACCAGGGAGGTCCGGCCGAGCGGCAGCCGCTCCGGGCTGAACGCGGCGAGGGCCAGCGCCGCGCCGACGTAGGTCACCGCGGAGCCCGCCAGCGCGACGACCAGCCAGCCCGGCCGGGCCTCCCGCAGCGCGCTCGCCAGCGGGACGTCGGACAGCTGGGTGGCGAGCACGTACGCGGCCACGGTGGCGCCCGCGACGCTGACGAGGGTCCGCGGGCGCACGCGCTGCAGCCGCGGGGTCGGCACCGCGCCGCCGTCGGGACCCGAGAGCTCGGCGCGCAGGTCGGCCAGGACCGACGTCCCCGACGCGGCGCGGCGGACCGGCCGGGTGAGCGCCAGCGGCTGCAGCAGCGCCGCCAGCCGCGCCTCCTCCGCCGGCCCGGGCTCGTAGCCGCGGCGCAGCGCGGCGGCGGCCCGGTCCACGCCCTCCCGCGCCGCCACCGCGACGAGCAGCGCCACCCCGTCGAGGTCGCGCTGCAGCTCGCCCGCCGCGGGCTGGGCGAAGCCCAGGTCGGTGAACCCCACGGCGCCGTCCGGGAGCAGGACGACGGCCCGGTCGGTGAGCGCGCCGTGGGCGACCCCGGCGTCGTGCAGCCGGCGCAGCGCGGCGAAGGCGGCGGCCAGGGCCTCCTCGCCGGGCCGCCCCGCGCTCAGCGGCGTGCCGGGGAGGGGCCGCTCCACCAGTACGAGGGCCGGACCGGCCGCCAGCAGCGCCGGGACCCCGGGGACGGCGACCCCGGCCGAGCCGGCGAGCCCGGAGACCAGGGCCTGGCGTTCCAGGACGCCGCGCAGGGTGAGGGCGGGCCGGCCGACCGCCGGGGTGCGGAAGCGCAGCACGCGCCAGAGGCGCCGGGTGACGGTGACGCCCCGGCGGTCCGGGTCGACGACGGTGACCACCAGATCGCCACGGGCATCGCGCGCGGCGTAGCGGACGCGGCCGGCCGCCACCCGCAGCGGGCGAAGGGCGTCGACGACCAGCCCCGCCCGCGCCAGCACCGCCCGCACCAGCGGTTCGGCCGGCTGCGCGGGCACGACACCGGCGGCGACGCGGACCGCGTAGCCGGACGCCGCCCCGATCAGCACGGCGGCGACCGCCCCGGCGACGGTCAGGCTGCCGAGCGCCAGGGCGCACCCGACCACGACCACCAGGCCGGTGCCGGCCAGCACCGTCAGCCGGGCGCTGCGCGCCCGGTCGGCGCCGACCACGAGGGCGAGGGCCACCGCGACCGGCACCACGGCCGTCCGGTCCTCCGGGCCGAGGGCCGCGATCCACCCGGCGGCGCCGGCTGCCTGGGCGGCGACCGCCACGGCGGCGGCGAGCAGGCCGGCCAGGGCTGCGGTGGTGCCCGCGTACCGGCGGCGGCGCAGGGCGTCGACCGCCAGCGCGAGCAGAGCGGCGAGCACCGCGAGAGAGGCGGCGGCGCTCGCGATCGAGACGACGGTCCGCGGCAGGCCCAGCAGCCCGGCGGGGACGGTGGCCTCGGCCGCGCCGGGGACGAGCACGGACAGCAGCACGAGGGCGAGCAGGCCGCCGGCGGTCCAGCACAGGCGGCCGACGTCGGCGGGACGGCGGATGCGTGTGCGGGGCCAGAACGACCCCGCCTCTGCTCCGCCCACGGCCTGCAGTATTCGCACCCGCGGTCCCGCCGCCCGCACCGGACCGCCCCGGGCCGGCCGCGACGCGGGCGTGCGGCGGGGCTCCGCCGCCGTCCTCGGCGCGGGGCTGCTGCTGGTGCAGGTGCTGCTCATGGCCCGGCTGCCGGTGCTGGAGGGCGCGTCCGGCCAGGACCGGCTGGCCCGGTTGCACCGGTTGGTGGGCTTCACCGCGTTCCCGCTCGTGCTGGCGCACGTCGGGCTGATCACCTGGGGCTACGCCGCCGGGTCGCCGGCCGCCGTCCCGGGGACGTCCTGGGACCTGGCGGTGAACTACCCCGGGATGCTGCTGGCCGTGGCCGGCACCGCCTGCCTGGTCATGGTCGTCACCAGCGTCCGGGTCGCGCGGCGGGCCGGTCGCGAGGGCGGACGGGACGACCACCGTGGTCGAGCCGGTGGTGCGACCGGCGGATCCCTACGTCCGGAGCACCTCGTAGACCGTGACCGACACCGGGCCCGGCCGCGGCTGGTCGTGCCAGCCGATCTCGCGGGCCCGCTGCTCGATGGCGGCGTGGGCCGCGCCGATCGCCTCCCGGCTGTCGTAGAAGCCGACGGAGAGGCCGTTGCCGGTGGCGGGATCGACGAGGTGGAAGGTCTCGCGCACACCGGGCACGGACTTGGCCGCCTCGAGCACCCAGGACCGGTCGTCGGTGGGCATGGGCTCCCAGACTGCGACTCGAGCGAACACGAGCGGGCCTCCCAACTGACGGTCGCGCCGACCCCTGCGGTCAGCGCTGGGCGAGCACGGCGAGGTCGCGCTCGGCGAAGCGGTGGTGCTCGATGTGCTCCTCGAGCACCACGCGGAAGCACTCGCCGACGTCGTGCGTCTCCTCGCCCCAGGCCGGCACCGGGGTGCCCGTGCGCGGCTCGGGAGCTGGTCGTCGGTCACCGCGTCGATGGCCGCGCGCACCTGCTGCCGGCGCTCGAGGAACACGGCGGTGGCCTCGGCCGGCGACGGGCGGGCGTGGGGGTCGAGGCCGATCACCCGCCACTCCGAGAGGGGCAGGTCGGTCGGCGGCACCCCGATCGGCGAGAACGGCGCCGGGTCACCGCGCAGCCAGCCGCCGATCCAGGTGTCGACGGCCAGGACGAGGTGCCGCAGCGTCTCGACGAACGACCACTCGCCGGCGACCCGCTCCTGGAGGACCTCCTCGGGCAGCCGGCAGGCGCGGGCGAGCGTGTCGTCCCAGAGGCGCTCGACCTCGTCCCACAGGGCGCGCAGGTCGTCTGCCGTCGTCGCCGCGCGCAGCCGGACGCGCTCGGGGTGGCGCCGGTCGAGCTCGGCGGCGACGTAGGCGCTGACGTCGACGTCGTCCACGACGACCGGGCCGGACCGCCCGCTGAACCCGCCGATCACCAGGCCGTCGACGAAGGAGCTGACGATGCGCACGCCCCGCATGTCGCAGTCGCGGAAGGTCGCGCCGCCCAGGTCGGCGTAGTGGAACGTCGCGCCGTGGAAGGCGCGGGTGTTCGCGTGCACCTGCGGGGTCGGCCCGGGTTCCGTCACGGGGGGCAGACTAGGTGCCGAGCAGCAGGGCGAGGAGGGCCCGCGCGCTGAGGGCGGCGAACCCACCCACGAGCGCGCAGACGTCGCGCAGCGGCCGCGCGCTCACCGGTCCCGCGCCGCGATGGCCCGGACGACCGCGGCCATGTCCGCCGCGCCGAGCCCGGCGGAGAGCGCCTCCCCGTAGAGGGCGTGGCACACGTCGAGGAGGGGTGAGGCCACCCCCGCCCGCCGCGCGGCCTCGGCGATCAGCCGGTTGTTCTTCAGGACGTCGGCGAGCGCGGCCTGCGGGCGGAAGTCCTCGTCGACCAGCTTGGCGGCCTTGACGCGGGACACGTCGCTGGCCATCGGCCCGGCCGCGAGCACGTCGACCAGCACGCCGAGGTCCAGCCCGTGGCGGCGGGCGAAGTGCACCGCCTCCGCCAGTCCCGTGACCATGGTGATGAGGAACAGGTTGACGGCCAGCTTCATGAGCGAGGCGTTCGGGACGGCGCCGCAGTCGACGACGTGGCCGCACAGGGGATGCAGCAGCGGCCGCACCGCGCGGCAGGCGTCGTCGTCGCCGGCCAGCATGGCCACCAGCCGCCCGTCCTCGGCCGGTCTCCGGGAGCCCGACACGGGCGCCTCGACGTAGCGGCCGCCCGCCGCCCGGACGTCCGCCTCCAGCTCCCGGGACCAGTCGGCCGGGGTCGTCCCCATGTGGACGACGGTGCGGCCGGCCACCCGCCGGGGGAACGCGGGCCCGCCGCGGTCCAGCACGGCATCGACCGCCGCCTCGTCGGCCAGCATGAGCAGCACGACGTCGGCCCGCGCGAACACCTCCGCCGGGTCGGCCGCGACCGCGGCGCCGGCCGCGCGCAACAGCTCGACCTTCTCCGCGGTCCGGTTCCAGACGACCAGCGGCGTCCCGGCCCGGGCCAGGTTGAGGGCCATGGGGTGTCCCATGAGGCCGAGACCGACGAAGCCGACGGGCACGGGCGTCCTCCCCCCGGGGTTGACCATGACGAGCGTCATGATGGAGGCTGCGCGGCATCATGACAACTGGCATAGCCGTACGCGAGTCGGGCGGGGCGGTCCCGCGGCTGCACGACGCGCTGGTCGTCGAGGACGCCGGGGCGGGTCGGCGGGAGAGCGGAGGACCTCTGCCGTGCAGGACGAGATGACGGCGGCCGGCGACGCGCGGGCGCCGCGCGAGCTCGGGCCGCGCGAGCGCATGGTCCGCAGCGCCATGGCGCTGATCTCGGCCCACGGGGTCAGCGGCACCGGGATGCGCCAGGTCGTGGAGCACGCCGACGCGCCGCGCGGATCGCTGCAGCACTACTTCCCGGAGGGCAAGGAGCAGCTCGTCCGGGAGGCGCTGGCGCTGGCCAGGCGGACGGCGTCGCGGACGGTCACCCGGCTGCAAGACGAGCCCGGGCCGGTGCGGCCGTCCGACGTGATCGCCACGATGGTGCGGCCGTGGCGAGGCTGGCTCACCGGGTCGGACTTCGCCCAGGGTTGCCCCGCCGTGGCCACCGTCGCCGACGCCGTGACCGCCAGCGACGGGCTGCGGTCGGCGGCCGAGGAGCTGTTCGCGGTCTGGCAGCGGGCGGTCCAGGAGGCGCTCGAGGTCGCCGGGGTGCCGGCCGCCCGCGCTCCCCGCCTGGCGGCCGTCTGCATCAGCGCCCTGGAGGGCGCCATCGTGCTGTCCCGCGCCCGGCACGACCTGAGCCCCCTCGACGACGTCGAGACCGAGCTGGGGCCGCTGCTGGACGCCGCGGCCGCGCCGGCCGGACGACCGCGGCGGGCACGGTGAGCGGCGGGCAGGCGGAGCGGGTCCGCCGGCAGTTCGGGCGGCAGGGGTTCATGCGGCTCCTCGGCGCCGAGCTGACCGAGGTGCGCGACGGCGAGGTGACCGTCGAGCTCGACGCCGGCGCGCAGCTGGCCCAGCAGCACGGCTTCGTGCACGCCGGCGTGGTCGCCAGCGCGCTGGACACCGCGTGCGGCTTCGCCGCCCTGACCCGCATGGACGACGGCGTCGGCGTGCTCACCGCCGAGTTCAAGGTGAACCTGCTCCGGCCGGCGAGGGGCCCGCGGCTCGTCGTGCGCGCGGAGGTGGTCCAGGCGGGTCGCACGCTGGTCGTGTGCCAGGCGCGGGCACGCATGCGGCAGGCCGACGGCGGCGAGGAACTAGTGGCGCTGATGACGGCGACGCTCGCCGCGGTGCGCGGCCGCAGCGACGTCGTCGACTAGCGCTCCGGTCGGCCGGGCCACCAGCGCGGCTCGTCGTGCCCGGCCGGAACGGGGCCGTGCCGCCAGACCGGGGAGCCGGGGGGCGCCACGGTGGTCACCGGTCCACCCGGTGCCGGCAGGTCGACGAGGTAGGGCATGGCGTCGTCGAGGTCCCCGGTCGCGGGTCCGCCCGTGCCGCTGCCGGCGAGCAGCCAGTGGGCCGCCTGCGCCAGCGACAGCTCGGCGTGCCAGGCGCCGCCTTCCTCCTGCCGGCGGGCGAGCCCGCGCAGCGCGGCTGCGGCCGCCAGGTGGCCGGTGGCGTGGTCCAGGGCCTGGGCCGGCAGGACGCCGGGCGCCTCCCCGGTCGCGTACCGCAGGGCGATGCCGGTGGCCGCCTGGACGAGGGAGTCGAACCCGCGCCGCTGCCGCCAGGGACCGGCCTGCCCCCAGGCGCTGAGCCGCACGACGACGAGGTGGGGGTGGCGCTCGGCGAGCGCGGCCGGGGCGAGGCCGAACCGGTCGAGCGCGCCGGGTCGATGCCCCTGGACGACGACGTCGGCCGCGCCCAGCAGCTCCTCAAGGGTGGTCCGGCCGCTGCGCTCGCCGAAGTCGAGGACGGCGTGCCGCTTGCCCGGCCCCGTGTCGAGGAGGGTGCCCGGGTCCTCGGGCAACCGGGGGCTGTCGATGCGGAGCACGTCGGCGCCGTGCGAGGCGAGGGTGCGGGTGGCGACCGGCCCGGCGATGACCCGGGTCAGGTCGAGGACGCGCAGGCCGGGCAGCGAGGCGCGGACGGCGGGCCCTCCGGCGACCCGGTCCAGCGAGAGCAGGGGCAGCCCGGCGACGGCGCGGCCCTGCGGGTGCTCGGCCCACTCCTGCTCGCTGCGGACCGCGGCCGCCGCACCCCCTGCCGCCACGACCGCCGTCTCCAGTGCCTCGGCGTCCGCGGCCGCCGCGGCGGCGCCGGGGTCCTCCCCGAGGACCGCCAGGGCGGTGCGACGGTGGTGGGGGTAGTTCGCGTGCAGCCGGAGCCAGCCGTCCCGGGTGCGCCAGAAGCGGGAGAGCTCCGCGAAGCCCGGGCCGACCGGTCGACCGCCCTGGCGCACGTAGCGCTCGCTGCGGAACGCGACGCCGACGTGGCGGGCGTCGAGGTCGATCGGGGCGGACCGGCCGGTGAGGTCCCGCGCGGCGGTGAGCTGAGCCAGGACGGCGCCGATCGCCAGGTCGTCGACGTCGAGCGGTCCGCCCAGACCGGTCCGTCCGGTCACCCGGTACGCGTCGGGCCCCGGCGGGTTGCCGCCCAGGGCCTGCCACGCGGTCTCGAACAGCGCGGAGCACCGGGGGACCGGCTCACCCCGCCGCCTGGCCGCCATGGTCCGACTCTCGCTGATCGGCGCGGCGGGGACCAGCGATCGGCGGGCCATCGATCGACGACTTCGTGCCAGGGCACCACGCCGCGCGTGGCGGGCGGACGATCCGCACCGCGGTCACGCGGGCGACGCGTCGTCCCCTGCGAGCATGCGGTCGATCGTCTCGATCCACGCTGCGCGCACGACCGGCGGCCGCCCCTCGACCACCTCGGTCAGGCCGGCGAGCGTTCCCGGACCGTCGCCGACGACGGTGTCGAAGCCGAGCCGGACGAGCAGATCGGCGATCTCCTCGGGCTCGAGACCCGCGGCGAGCAGCGGCTCGATGACCCAGTACTGCTGTTCCGGCGCGATCGACCCCACGCACGCCCTTCCCCCGAGGGGCGGCCGGTGGATGCAGGGACATGGGCACATGTCGGCTCGTCGACTTCTCGGCAGGCCGACATGTGCCCCGGTCGATCAGAACGGCGGCGGATCGTCGACCGGTTCTGCCGGTGGTCGGGGTGGTGGTCGGCGGCGTGCAGCCAGGGCCGGGTGGTGCGGGTGATGCCGGCCGAGCTGGTGGCGTGCAGGGTGCCGTCGGGCTCCATGGCGAACAGCACGGGTTCGCGCAGCCGGTGCGCCCACCCTGCGCGTGCGGGACGACGTGGTCGTGGTCGGCCCAGCCGGCCCGCCGCGAGCAGAACGGGTGCCGGCAGCCGCGGTCGCGGGTGCCGAGGAACCGGCGCCGGGCGGCGGTGGCCCGGTCGGCGTCGGTGTCCGGCGGCGGATCGGCGCCCTCGCCGGCGCGGACCTTCCGCTGCAGCTGGGCCAGGGTCGGGGTGGCGACCAGGGCGCCGTCGGCGTCGGTGAGCGCGAGGGCCAGCTCCCCGCCGACGGGGGTGCCGTTGACGTCGGCCGGCCGGCTGGCAGCACGACGGCCGCCGCGACCCGCCGGGCCAGCGCCGGGTCGGTGAAGGCGAGGAGGTCGGCGGAGATCTGCCCGCGCCGCTCGTCCAGCTCCCCGGCGGCCGGCGCCGCGAACACCGCCGGCAGCGGGTCGCGCCAGGTGCACGCCCGCCGCGCCCGGTGCAGCGCCGTGCCGTGCCCCACCCCCAGCGTGTGCGCGAGCTCGTGCGGGAACGACTCGCTGACACCCGGGAAGGCCGGGTCGCAGCGTCGCCACCAGCGCTCGCTCCGGACGTGCCCGGCACCGGGTCGGCGTCATCCGGGGTGAGCGCGGCCAGGTGCAGGACGAACTCGGCCTCCTCGGCGGCCAGCCGTGCCCGTTGCCGCTGCAGGTCCCGCAGGCGCAGCGAGGCCGCCTGCTCGGACGGCCGCCGCAACGGGTCGCCGTGCCGACGCCACACCAGGTCGACCACGACCCCCTCCAGCGGGGGCGCGGCAGCGACGGTGGCCATGACCCGGAGCTAGGCAGGAGGTACGCCAATCTCGGGCCGCTGACCAGCAGAGATCAGGCGGGTGGCAGCAGACCTGCTCGCGCCTTGGCGACCAGCGCCGTCCGCACCGCGTCGTCCACCCGCTCGGCGAACGCCGGGTCCGCGGCGTCACGGGCGAGCACGGCGTCGATCATCTCCGGCAGCACCGTCGCCGTCACGGTCAGCACGAGCGTGCCGCCCGCCGCCAGGAACCGCACCGCGCGGTCGCCGGGCGGGACGTCGCGGACGGCCGCCGCGTTGCCGACGTCGTCGGTGATGACCACCCCGTCGAACCGGACCTCGCCGCGCAGCACTTCGTCGATCACGACGGGGGAGAAGACCGCCGGGGCCGACGGGTCGATCAACGCGTAGGTCGCCGACGACACCATCACGAACGGGTGCGCGCGGTCACGGGCCAGCACGCCGAACGCGGCCACCTGGTCGCCGTCCCGGGGTGTGGAGTCGTCGACCACCCCGGCCGTCGTGTCCGTGTTGCCGGTGACCGTCCCGAGGCCCGGGAAGTGCTTGAGGGTGGCGGTCACGTCGTGGGCGGCGAGCCCGTCGACGACGGTGCGGGCGGCGGTGACCACCTCGGCCGCGGTGTCGCCGTACTGGCGGTCGAAGACGCCGATGGGCGGGTTCGACGCCGCGGTCCCGGCCGGGACGACGTCCGCCACCGGTGCCAGGTCAAGGTTCACGCCTGCCGCCGCGAGCGACGCACCCATGCCGTCGGCGAGCGAGGACAGCTCCGCCGGCGGCAGCGAGCCCTGGTCGAGCGCCGACGGGAGCGGGCCGAACCCGGGCCCGGACAGGCTCTGCACCTGCCCGCCCTCCTGGTCGGCGGCGATCCACGGCCGGATCCCGCCGGGAGCCGCCGCCGTCCACGCGCCGGTCACCGCGGCGATGTCCGTCGCCGACGCCGACGACCGCCCCTGCAGGAACACCCCGCCCACCCCCTGGGCGACGAGCGGGTCGCCGGCCGGCAGGCCGGACAGCGGGACCCCGACGACGAAGAGCTGGGCCACCTGCGCGCGGCGGTCCATCGCCTGCAGCGCCGCGGTCACCTCGGGTGGCAGCGCGTCCGGGGGCGGGGTCGGCGCGGCGGACGACGAGGACGTCGTCGTCGCGGCCGGCGGCGACGGGGTCGAGGACGACGAGCACCCGGCGAGCGCGAGCACCGCCAGCGCCGCCGCGGCGGCCCGGCGCAGGGTCCGGCTCAGCGCTGGTCCCGGCGCAGCGGGTGGTCCCCGGGGACCTCGACGAGCGCGATCCGGACGCCGTCCGGGTCGGCCACCCAGGCCTCGACGAGGCCCCACGGCTCCGTGCGCGGCTCGCGCAGGACCGGCACGCCGGCCGCCGCCAGCCGCGCCACCTCGCCGGCGACGTCGCGGACCTGGAACCACAGCGCGACGCCGCCGACCGGACCGGAGGAGCCGCCGGACACCTCGAGCAGCCCGTTGCCGGCGAAGAAGACCAGGCCGGGCGCCTCCGGCGGGCCGAACTCGCGGAACACGGCCAGCCCGAGGACGTCGCGGTAGAACGCCTGGGTGCGCGCGAGGTCGGCCGGGTGGAGGAGCACCCGGCTGCTCAGCACCTCCATGAGGCCATCCTCGCGCACGCCTGACAGGGTGGGCGCGTGACGGTCGACGACCTGCTCGAGGCCAGCCGCGAGGGCGTGCGCCGGTACGCGCCGCACGAGCTGGTCGAGGCGGCGGCCCGGGGCGCGCTCGTCGTGGACACCCGCACCGACGCCCAGCGCCGCCGGCAGGGCGAGCTGCCGCGCGACCTGCTGCCCGGCGCCCTCGTCATCGACCGCACCGTGCTCGAGTGGCGGCTCGACCCGAAGAGCGAGGCGTGCATCCCGGAGGCGTCCAGCCACGACCTCGAGGTCGTCGTGTGCCGGCAGGGCTACAGCTCCAGCCTGGCCGCCGCGTCGCTGCGGGCGCTCGGGTTGTCCCGCGCCACCGACCTGGTCGGCGGCGTCGAGGCGTGGCTGGCCGCGGGGCTGCCGACCGACGACGGACCGGCCGACGTCCGGGAGTAGAGGGGGAGAGGCATGCCCGAGCAGCAGCGCCCGGAGGAACCCGGCTTCGTCGGCCGGTCGATCGAGGAGTTCGTGCACCAGCTGCGCGCGTTCTCCGACCGTGCGCGCGGCGCCGTCCCCTCGGGGTTCAGCCTGCCCCGCCTGCCCAGCCCGCCGGGTGCGATGTCGGCCGCGCAGCTCAAGGCGGTGGCCGATTCGGTCAAGGCGCAGCGGCAGCAGCTGCAGGCGATGACCGCCCAGCTCCAGGCGTTCGACCAGCAGCTCGCGGTCTTCGAGCGCGTGCTCGAGCCGCTCGTCGAGTGGAGCTCCACCTGGGCGCGGCTGGAGGAGGGCGTGGCCTCCCTGGTCCGCCGCGACACCGCGCACGACGAGCGCCGCCCCGCCGGGGAGGCCTGATCCTCAGCCGGTGGCGGTGCCGCGCGGGACCTCGACGTGCGGGCGGCTCTGCCACAGCGCCCACTCGGCGCTGATCTCGCCGGCCGCGCGCAGCAGCCGCGGCAGGTGCTCGCCGAGCAGCCGGTCGACCGACGTCTCGGCGGCGTGCACGGTCACATTCATCGCCGCGCGGACGACGCCGTCGCGGTCGCGTACCGGCACCGCCACCGAGCGCACGCCCGGGGCGAGCTCCTCGTCGGCCAGCGCCCACCCGCGCGCCCGCACCTCGGTGAGCTCGGCCTGCAGCTCCTCCGCCGTCCGCCCGATGTACGGCGGCAGGCCGGCCCGGCTCGGCTCGGCCAGCGCCGCCGCCAGCTCGCCCGGCGCCAGCGCGGCCAGCAGCACCTTGCCCTGCGAGGTCTGCTGCGCCGGGAAGCGGGTGCCGATGTCGACCCGCAGCGCGATCAGCTTCGGCACCGACACCCGCGCCACGTAGACGATGTCCGACCCGTCGAGCTGGGCCATGGACGACGACTCGCCGGTCTCGGCCACCAGCCGCTCCATGTGCGGCCGCGCGATGTCCCACAGCCCCAGCGCGCCGACGTAGGCCATGCCGAGGGTGAGCACCTTCGGCGTCAGCTCGAAACCGGCCGCGGTCGAGCGGACGAACCCCAGCTCCTCGAGGGTGAGCAGCAGCCGCCGCGCGGTCGGCCGGGCCAGCCCGGCCGCCGTCGCGACCTCGGTGAGCGACATCGTCCGGTGCCCGGCGTCGAAGCAGGCTAGGACGTCGAGGCCGCGCGCCAGCGCCTCCACGAAGTCCGGGCCCGCTCCGCGCCCTGCCATGTGCGTCCCTCTCCTCCCGGGTCAGCCGGCGGTGGCCGACGTCCGGGCCGCCGCCAGCCGACCGAGGACGTCGGACAGCGCCGCCGCCGGGTCCGCCGGCAGGTCGGTGCTGCGCCACGCCACTATCGAGTCGGGCCGCACCAGCAGTGCGCCGTCCGGCCCCACCTCGCGCGCCGCCGTCCACGCGTCGTCGCTGCGCGCGCCGCGCCCGGCGCCCGGGCCGACGTCGACCACGTCGACGAGCCCGGCCAGCGGCGAGTCGCCCGCCGCCAGCGCCACCCGCCATGCGTCCGCCTGCTCGTCGACCACCAGCGACCACCGGCCCGGCCGGAGCAGGTCCAGCGTGGACCGGCGGCCGTCGGCGGTCTCCACCCACGCGTGCGGCAGGTGGTGCCCCGGCGTCGACGTCGGCCGGTAGACGAGCAGGTCGTCGGGCACGCAGCCCTCCGGCGAGCCCGCCTCCCGCACCACGGCGCCCGCGCTGTAGAAGAAGCCGAGCTCGGCCCCGTGGGCGTGGAACTCCTTGTCCAGCACCGCCATGGCCGCGTCCACCGAGGCCCGCGCCGCCTCGCCCTCCGGACCGTCGGAGAACAGCCGCTCCAGCGCCGCCCACCCCTCGGCCGGCGGGGCCGCCGGGTCGAGGCCCAGCGCCACGTCGACGACGCCGCCGTGGTTCTGGAAGTTGGCCAGCGAGTTGGTCGCCACCGTCACCGCCACCGGACGCCGCTCGGCCTCGTAGGTGTCGAGCAGCGGGGCGAGCGCGGGGTCGGCCAGCGCCGCGGCCAGCTTCCAGGCCAGGTTGTGCGCGTCCTGGACGCCGGTGTTCAGCCCCAGCGCGCCCCACGGCGGGATGCGGTGCGCGGCGTCGCCGACCAGGAACACCCGGCCGGCGCGGAAGCGGTCGGCCACCACCGAGCGGATGTACCAGTGGCTGATCGAGTGCAGCTCGACCTCGAGGTCCGGCAGCCCCAGCGACCGGTTGATGCGCTCGCGCATGTCGGCGTCGTCGAAGCGCGCCGGGTCGGTGGGCAGGAAGGCGCAGGCGAACACCCACTCCGCCGACCTCCCCTCGGCGTCCCACGGCCCCAGGTGGTACAGGTAGCCGCTGCCGATCGAGCCGGCGTGGTCGGGGTTGACGAACCAGTGGATGAGGTTGCCGTCGTCCACCACCTTCCCGGACAGGTCGGCCGAGAAGTGCGCGCTGACCATGTCGAGCAGGTTCGTCGGCCCGGTGTCGCCGATCCCGAGCAGCTCGCCCACCGTGCGGCCGCCGTCCGCGGCGACGACGTAGTCGGCCGTCACCGTGCCGGACGCGCCGTCGGCGGTCTCGTACGCGACGTCGACGGTGTCGCCGTCGGGGTCGGACAGCCCGGTGACGGTGCAGCCGAACCGGACGTCGGCCTGCGGGTAGGACTCCGCGGCCCGCCGCAGCAGCGGCTCCAGCCGGATCTGCGGCAGCATCGCGTACCCGCTGGGGCTGGCCGCCGCGTACTCCTCGCGGTAGGCCCCGCCGCCCCAGGCGTCGCGGACGGCGATCCGCCGCCCGTGCAGCGGGGTCGGCCCGGCGAAGGACGTGTACCAGCCGGTGCGGCCCACGGTCTCCGGCGGTGCGGCGTGCGCCCGGACGTCGTCCTCCAGGCCGAGGTGCCGGAACACCTCGATGGTCCGCTGGTTCAGCCCGATCGCCTTGGGGTGGATCGACGTCCCCGGGTGGCGCTCGAGCAGCACGTGCTCCACCCCGAGCCGGCTGAGCAGCACCGAAGTGGTGAGGCCGACCGGGCCGCCGCCGACGACGGCGACCCGGGTCCGCGTGGTTCCCCCGGTCACCGGCCCAGCACCCGCTCCTCGCCGCCGGCCCGCTTCGACTCGTCCTTGAAGTCGGAGTACTGGTACGGGTTCTCCAGGATCGACTGCTCGGCCTCGGGCATCTCCGGGAACATCCCGGCCTGCCAGACCTCCTCGCCGCACTCGCCCTTGAGGTAGTCGATGGTGTTCTCGATCTCGGTGCGCACGGCACCCAGGTCGACGCCGACCAGCTTGCCCTCGGACTTCACGACCTTGCCGTCGACGACGACGGTGTGCACGTCGCCGCGCTGCGCCTGGAACGCCACGTGGCCCAGCGGGTTGAGCAGGGGGAAGGACACCGGCGAGTCGTCGTTCTTGATCAGGACGACGTCGGCCTTCTTGCCTGCCTCGAGGCTGCCCAGGTCGGCGTCGCGGCCGATCGTGTGCGCCCCGCCCTTGGTGCACCACTCCACGACCTGCTTGGCGCGCAGCCGCAGCTGGGTGATCGTCTCGCCCTTGAGGTGCGCCGCCAGGTGCTCCGACATGCGGTCGGCGTTGAGCGTCGAGCGCATGGCCGAGAACATGTCGCCGCTCCACCACACGCTGGTGTCCATCGACAGCGACACCGGGATGCCGTACTGCAGAACCTGCTCGGTGGGCGCGTGCCCCTGCCCGGCGCTGCACTCGGACTCGGTGGCGATCGAGATCGACCCGCCGGTGGCGGCGATCCGCTGGTAGGAGTCGCGGGTCAGCGTGGCCGCGTGCACGTAGGTCGTCTCCGGCGTCATGAAGCCGCCGTCGTACATCTGCTGGATGCCGGTGTCGCTGGTCGCACCCCAGACCCCGGCGTGCGTGGTCACCGGCAGCCCGAGCTCGCGGGCCACCTCGAACGCCGCCTTCTCGGGGAAGGCCGGGTCGCCGGTGACGTCGAAGGCGATCTGCACGCCCATCAGGTCGTCGCGCTCGTCGCGCAGCCGCTCGAGGAACGAGCGGACGGCGGGGTCGGCGGTCCACTCCCACGGACCGGCCTGGATGTTGCCGTAGGCCAGGACGAACCGGCCGGGCACCGAGCGCAGCGCGTCGAGGGCGGCCTCGGCGTGGTCGACCGACTGCAGGTTGTGCGACCAGTCGACGGTCGTGGTCACGCCGGCGTCGAGGGACTCGATGGCCGCCAGCCGGTTGCCGGCGGCGATGTCCTGCGGGCGGAACTTCTTGCCGTGCTCGAGGTAGTACCAGACGAAGTACTGGGTGAGCGTCCAGTCGGCGCCGTAGCCGCGCATCGCGGTCTGCCACATGTGCCGGTGCGTGTCGATCATGCCCGGCATGACGATGCCGCCCCGGGCGTCGATCTCCTGGGTCCCCTGCGGCACCTCGAGGTCCGGGCCGACCGCCTCGATGCGGTCGCCGACCACCAGGACGTCGGCCTCGTCCAGGACGGTGCACGACCCGTCCATGGTGAGGACGGTGCCGCCCCGGAACACCAGGGCCGCGGGTTCGGACGAGCTCATTCTGGGCCTCCTCGACGTCGTCGTCTGTCTCGGACGGCTGTCCGTCAAGCGGTCGGCAGTCCTCGCGGCCACCCTGCTGTGACCGTGCGCACATGTCAAGCGCGGGATGCGGGAGAATGGTCAGCGACCAGCCCTGATAGCGGGACGACGTCGTCCCGCTTGACACTCCAAGGGCGGCGACGAAGACTGCGATCGGATGCGGACGATTGTCCGCACAGCGGTCAGCAGGGAGGCGCACGGACCGATGAGCTCAGCACCCGCGGCGCCGGACGGTCCGCTGGCCGGCCTGCTCGTCGCCGACTTCTCCCGGATCCTGGCCGGCCCCTACGCCACGATGCTGCTGGCCGACCTGGGCGCCGAGGTGGTCAAGGTCGAGGGTCCGCGCGGCGACGACACCCGCACCTGGCAGCCCCCGGTCCGGGACGGCGTCTCCACCTACTACCTGGGCGTCAACCGCAACAAGCGCTCCGTCGCCCTCGACCTCAAGGACCCGGGCGACGTGGAGCTCGCGCAGGAGCTGGCCCGGCGCGCCGACGTCTTCGTCGAGAACTTCAAGCCCGGCGGCCTGGCCCGCTTCGGCCTCGACTACGACACCGTCGCCGCGACCAACCCCGGCGTCGTCTACGCCTCGATCACCGGCTTCGGCAGCCAGCCCGGCGGCGCCGAGCTGCCCGGCTACGACCTGATCGTGCAGGCCATCTCCGGGCTGATGAGCCTCACCGGCCCGCCGGACGGCGAGCCGTACCGCGCCGGCGTCGCCGTCTTCGACGTCATGGCGGGGCTGCACGCGACGATCGGCGTGCTGGCCGCGCTCAACCGGCGGCACGAGACCGGCACCGGTCAGCACGTCGAGGTCAACCTGCTCGCCTCGGCGATGTCCGGCCTGGTCAACCAGACCAGCGCGTTCGTCGCCGGCGGCGTCGTCCCGTTCCGGATGGGCAACAGCCACCCGAGCCTGTTCCCGTACGAGCCGCTGCCCTGCGCCGACGGCGAGCTGATCGTCACCGCCGGCAACGACGGTCAGTTCCGCAAGCTGTGC
Source organism: Blastococcus sp. SYSU D00669 (assembly GCF_054050715.1). Taxonomy (NCBI): domain Bacteria; kingdom Bacillati; phylum Actinomycetota; class Actinomycetes; order Geodermatophilales; family Geodermatophilaceae; genus Blastococcus; species Blastococcus sp. SYSU D00669. Next base: position 20,601 of record NZ_JBJGZV010000039.1, on the reverse strand, counting down.
GAGGTGCTCGGCGTCCCCGAGCTGGTCGACGACCCGCGGTTCGCGCACAACGAGGACCGCACCGCCAACCGCGACGCGCTGCGTCCGCTGCTGGTCGAGCGGCTGCGCACCCGCGGCAAGCTGGACTGGTTCCGCGACATCATCGCCGCCGGCGTGCCCTGCGGGCCGATCAACACCGTCGACCAGGGGGTCGCCTTCGCCGAGGAGGTCGGGCTCGAGCCGGTGGTCACCGTGGGGGAGGGGGACGCCGCCGTGCCGTCCGTCCGCAACCCGATCCGGTTCTCCGACACCCCGCCCGGCTACCGGCTGCCGCCGCCGGCCGTCGACGAGCACGGCGCGGAGATCCGCAAGTGGCTGGAGGAGGGCCGTGGCTGACGAGAGGCCGGTCTACCCGACGGCGCTGGGTGCCTCGAGCCTGCACGACATCACGCTGCTCGGGCACAGCCTCGCCGACGACGTCATGGGGGAGGTGGGCTTCGGCGAGCTCGCGTTCTGGCTGGCCACCCAGCGCCGCCCGACGCCGGGGGAGACCCGCGTGTTCGAGGCGGTGCTGGCGGCGCTGGCCGACCACGGGTTCACGCCGACGGCGATCGTCACCCGGCTGACCCACCTGTCGGCGCCGGACTCGGTCCAGGGTGCCCTCGCCGCCGGCCTGCTCGGCGGCGGGTCCCGGTTCCTCGGCGTGACCGAGGACTGCGGCCGGTTCCTGCACGACGTCTTGCAGCAGGCGGGTGAGCTGCCCACGGACGACGCCGGCTGGGACGCCCTGGCGCTGGAGACGGTGACCGCCCAGCGGGCCGCGAGGCGGTTCGTGCCCGGCCTGGGCCACCACGTGCACAAGGAGGGCGACCCGCGCACCCCGCGGCTGTTCGCGATCGCCGCGGAGGAGGGCCGCTACGGCCCGCACCTGTCGCTGTTCGCCGCGATCGGCCGGGTGCACCCGCAGGTGCTGGGCAAGACGCTGCCGCTCAACGGTGCCGGCGTCTGCGGCGCCGCGCTGGCCGACCTCGGCCTGCCGCTGGAGCTGCTGCGCGGGTTCGCCCTGCTGGCCCGCACCGCCGGGCTGATCGGCCAGCTCGCCGAGGAGCTGCGGCACCCGGTGGCCAACGAGATCTTCCTGTCGGTGGACCTGAACAACCGCTCCGTGGCCCCCGACCCGTACGTTCCCCCGGACACCGCGAGCTGAGAGGAGCCCCCGCGTGCGCGCAGCCGTCGTCCGCACCCTCGGCTCGCCCCCCGAGCACGGCGAGCACCCCGACCCCCGCGCGGGGCAGGGGCAGGCCCTGGTCCGCGTGACCGCCGCGCCGGTGGTCCCGCTCGACCTGCTCTGCGCCGGCGGCGCCTCCTACTTCGGGCAGCCGCCGGTGCCCTACGTGCCCGGTGTCCAGGGCGTCGGGGTGGTGGAGGGCTCCGCCGTCCTGCCCGAGGGCACGCGGGTCTTCTTCGCCACCCAGGCCGGCATGGCGCCCGGCGACGGCAGCATGGCCGAGCGCTGCGTCGTCCGGGACGCCGACGTCGTGCCGCTCGCACCCGAGGTGCCCGACGAGGTCGCCGCCGCGGTGGGCCTCTCCGGCGTCGCCGCGTGGATGGCGCTCACCTGGCGCGCGCAGCTCGAGCCGGGGGAGCGGGTGCTGGTGCTCGGCGGAGGCGGCGCGGTCGGGCAGGCGGCCATCGGCGCCGCGCGGGTGCTGGGCGCCGGCCGGGTCGTCGCCGTCGTCCGCGACGACGCCGCCGAGGCGCGCGCCCGCGCCGCCGGCGCCCAGGAGGTCGTGCGGCTGACCGCCGACGTCGACGTCCTCACCGAGCGGTTGACCGGGGCGCTGGACGGCAGCGTCGACGTCGTGGTCGACCCGGTGTTCGGGCCCGCGGCGACCGCCGCCGTCCGGGTGCTGGCCCCCTGCGGCCGGCTGGTCAACATCGGCGGCGCGATGGGGGACACCGCCGAGTTCTCCTCCGCCGTGCTGCGGTCGAGGACGATCAGCGTCCTCGGCTACACCAACAACGCCATCACCGTGGAGCAGCGCCGCGAGGCGCTGACCGCCGTCACCACCCACGCCGCGGCCGGCCGGCTGACCGTCGCGGCCGAGCAGCTCCCGCTCCCCGACGTCGGCGAGGCCTGGCGGCGCCAGGCCACCGGCGGCGCCGGCGTCCGGTTCGTCCTCATCCCGTGAACACCGCCCAGGAGGCAGCAGTGCAGCTCGTCACCGAGGAGAACATCACCGACCTCGCCGCCCAGCGCTGGGGCACCGCGCACGACCCGCGGACGGCGGAGCTCATGACCGCGCTGGTGCGCCACCTGCACGCCTTCGCCCGCGAGGTCCGGCTCACCGAGGCCGAGTGGATGGCCGCCATCCAGTGGCTCAACCGCACCGGGCAGATCAGCAACGAGAAGCGCGAGGAGTTCATCCTCGCCTCCGACGTCCTCGGGCTGTCGATGCTCGTCGTCCAGATGAACCACCGGCTCGACCCGCGGGCGACGCCGGCCACCGTGCTCGGGCCGTTCCACATCGAGGGCTCGCCCGAGCTCGGCTTCGGCGAGGACATGTCGCAGGGCCTGCCCGGCACGCCCCTGTACCTGCACGGCCAGGTGCGCGACCTCGACGGCAACCCCGTGCCGAACGCCGTCCTCGACATCTGGCAGGCCGACAACGAGGGCCTCTACGAGTCGCAGCACGCCGACGTCGACGAGGCGCGGCTGCGCGCCAAGTACACCAGCCGCGAGGACGGCACCTACTGCGTGCGCACCGTGGCCCCCCTGGGCTACACGATCCCCATGGACGGCCCGGTCGGGGAGCTGATCTCGAAGACCGACATCAGCCACTTCCGCCCCGCCCACGTGCACTTCCTGCTCAACGTGCCGGGGTACGAGCCGCTGATCACGCACCTGTTCGAGGAGGGCGCCGACTACCTCGACAGCGACGTCGTCTTCGGGGTCAAGGCCGAACTCGTGGTCAAGTACGAGGAGCGCGAACCGGGCGAGACGCCGGACGGTGGCACCATCGACCAGCGCTGGTACGAGGCGCGGTACGACTTCGTGCTGCAGCCGGCCTGACCGACCCAGCGCTGCCGTCCCCCGCGCCATCGGGAACGATGGAGCGCGGGGACCGATCTGGGGGAGTGGGAGACGGTGGGCAGACACCGGGCACCGGACAGCGACGCGTCCGAGTTCGAGGCGGCGACCAGCGCCGTCCCCGACGTCACCGGCGACTACGTCGTCGACGTGCAGCACACCCGCATCGGCATCCGGGCGCGGCACGCCATGGTGACGACGGTGCGCGGGTCGTTCTCCGACTTCGAGGGCGCCGCGCACCTGGACTACGAGGACCCCTCGGCCAGCGCCGTGGCGCTGCGCATCCGGACGGCGACGGTCGACACCGGCGTGGCCGACCGCGACGCCCACCTGCGCTCGCCGGACTTCCTCGACGTGGAGCGCTACCCGGAGATCACCTTCGAGTCCACCGCGGTCGAGGAGATCGACGACGACCTCTACCGGGTCACCGGCGACCTGACCATCAAGGACGTCACCCGGCCGGTCACGGTCGACTTCGCGCTCACCGGCTCCGCGCTGGACCCGTGGGGCAACCTGCGGGTCGGCTTCGAGGGCGCGCTGGCGATCAAGCGCAGCGACTGGGGGCTGACCTGGAACACCGCGCTCGACACCGGCGGCGTGCTGGTCAGCGACCGCATCCAGATCGAGTTCGACGTCTCCGCGATCCGCACGGACAAGCCCGCCGGCTGACGTCCGCGGCCACGATCAGCCGGCCTGATCGTGACCCTTCCTCCCTCGCGGTGGGACGGGGGGAGGAGCCCTTCCGGTGGGGGAGGACGGCTCGCGCCCCGGAACTGTCGGAGGGCGGCGGCACACTCGACCGCCGGTGCCGGACCACGGCACCGGCGGACGAGGGAGGCTCGGAGGACGGTGTCGGAACAGGCCGACCCACGGTGGACGACGACCGGCTGGGGCTTCGGCGTCACGTCGCAGGACCAGGCGTTCCGCGCGATCACGCGCATCGTCTCGCTGGCCGCCGGTCGCCGGTACGTCTGGCGGGGGTGCAGCGACCGTTCGGTCCGCGTCCGGTCGTCGCTGCTGCACGGCCTGGTCATCGACGAGGCCGAGCCGCTGCCGACCGAGCTGGAGCTGCGCCGGCACGAGCTGGCCGTCCTCCGCGAGGCGCGGGCGTGGGGGCTGGGCGCGCAGGCCTCCGACCTCTCCCTGCTCGTCGACCTGCAGCAGCACGGGGTGCCGACCCGGCTGGTCGAGGTCACCCACAACCCGATGACGGCGCTGTGGTTCGCGGTCGAGCGCGGCGACGAGGCCGGCGTCCTGTTCGCCTTCGACGTCACCGAGTTCCCGACCTACGAGACCCCCGACCCGCCCGCCGCGCCCGACTGGTCGCTCCGGCACGCGCTGGCGGTGTCGGCCAAGACCGGGTCCCCGTTCCTCGTGCGCCCGACGCGGCCGACCCCCCGCCTGCAGGCGCGGGAGGGCCTCTTCCTCTCCGGCGCGGTCCCGCTGGGGCCCTCGCCCGCCGGCGTCGACGGCCTTCCGCTGCCGGCCGCCGGCCCGCCCGGGCGGGACCGGCTGGCCAAGCTGTTCGCCCCGGAGGAGCGCGGCGCGGGCCGGCCCACGCGGCTGCCGTTCTGCGCGCTCGTCGTCCCCGGGCGCATGAAGAAGGCGATCCGCGAGCACCTCAGCGCGCTCAACCGCCGGCGCAGCACGATCTACCCCGACGTCGACGGCTTCCGCGACGCCCTGCGCGAGGACGCCGTCCCGCTGCACCCGCTGCCCGACGTCGTCCCGGCGCACGACGACGTCGACGCCGCCGGCTGAGCGCTAGGCGGGCGCGGTGAGGTGGCGCGGGTTGGCCACCCGCAGCCGGTCGCGGACGCCGCCGCGCACCGCGTCCTGCACGGCCGGGTCGCCGTCGTCCAGCCAACCGTCGCCGATCCCGCGGGCGAGCGCCTCGTCGTCGGCGCAGCCCAGCCGGTCCAGCCGCGCCCGGTGCGCGGACCGCGCCGCCGGGCCGAGCAGCAGCTCCCGGCGCACGGTGGCCAGGACGTTCCCGGCCACCCGCGCGTGGAACGCCACCCGCCCCTCGGTGCCCGGCTGCACGTCGGCGGCGAGGAAGTGCGCCACCGCGTCCACCAGCTCGGCGGCGGTCGGCCGGCCGAACAGCTCCGGGTCGTCGGCCGCCGGCTCGGGCGGGAGCGACGCGTCGGGCGCGTCCAGCCCCAGGGCGAGCAGCACGTCGAACTCCTGCTCGGCGGCGCGCCGGCCGATCGCCGCCAGCTCCACCGACGGCTCCGCGCCGGACAGGTGCCGGTCGGCCATCACGCCGGTCATCAGCCCCCAGCGGACCGTGCCGTACAGCTCCCACCAGTGCAGCTGCGCCTCGGTCGGCCGCCAGCCGGCGACGGCGGCGTACCCGTCGAGCAGCTCGGCCCGCGACCCCACGCCGCCGGCCGGCCGCGGCGAGCCGAAGCGCCACACCTTGGCGCAGAGCCACCCGAGGTCGGCCACCGGGTCGCCGCGGTGCACCAGCTCCCAGTCGAGCACCGCGCGCACCCCGTCGGGGCCGAGCATCAGGTTGCCCATGCGGAAGTCGCCGTGCACGAGCACCTCGCCCGCGGGCTCGGGCCGGGCGGCGGCCAGCCGGCGCAGGCCCAGGGCCAGCCCCGGCGGCGGCACCCGGCCGCCGGCGAGGTACGCCGTCCGCAGCTCCTCGAGCGGGTCTCCGGTCGGCGCGACGTCGGGCACCTCGGCGAGCGGGACCGAGTGCAGCCGCGCCAGCAGCCCGCCCAGCTCCGCGGCGAGGCCGGGCCGGGCGACCGCCGGGTCGCGCAGGACGCGCCGGGGGATGGTCTCGCCGTCCACGTGGGCCATGAGCAGGTACGGCCGGCCGTCCAGCTCACCGGTGCGCACCACCTCGGGCACCGGGACGCCGGCCCGCGCCGCCGCCGTCATCGCCTGCGCCTCGACCGCCAGGTCGACGCCGCCGGTGCCGGCGCCGCTGCGCAGCACCAGCGCGCGGCCGCCCGCGGTGAGCGCCCAGGTCTCCCGGCTCGCCCCGCCGGAGAGCCGGGTCAGCCCCTCGACCCGGGCGCCGAGCTCGGCCGCGAGGTCGTCGGGGGTCACTTGAGGTAGCCGAACAGCTGGCCGGCCACCCGGCGCATCTGGATCTCCTCCGATCCCTCGGTGATCCGGTACCGGCGGTGGTGGCGGTAGATGTGCTCGAACGGCAGGTGCCGGCTGTAGCCCATGCCGCCGTGCACCTGCATCGCCCGGTCGGCGGCGTCGCAGACCAGCCGGTTGCCGCGGTAGTTGCACATCGACACGCGGTGGCCGATCGACACCGCCGGCTCCCCGCGCGCGGTCAGCTCGTCGAGCTCGACGGCGGTCTTGCGGATCAGCGTGCGCACCAGCTCGGCCTCGGTGGCCAGCTCCACCAGGGGGAACTGGATCGCCTGCCGCTCGGCCAGCGGCTTGCCGAAGGTGATCCGCTCCCTGGCGTAGCGCACCGACTCGTCGATGCAGTACTGCGCCGCGCCGACGCCCGAGGCGGCCTGCCGGATGCGGTTCTCGTGCAGGAACGTCTGCGCCACCGCCAGCCCCTCGCCCTCGGCGCCGAGGACCGCCGCGTCGGGCACCCGGACGTCGGTGAGCGTCACCTCGCCGTGGTCGCTGGGCATGTTGAACGTCCACCAGAAGAACGGGACGTCGAAGCCGGGGGAGTCGGTGGGCACGACGAACGCGGTGATGCCGCGGGCGTGCCCGGGCTCGCCGGAGGTGCGGGCGAAGACGACGTCGTGGGTGGCGGCGTGCACGCCGGTGTTCCACCGCTTGACGCCGTTGATCACCCAGTCGCCGTCCCGCCGGACCGCCGTCGTCTCCATCCACGTGGCGTCGCTGCCGTGCCCGGGCTCGGTCAGGCCGAAGGCGAGGCCGCGCTCGCCGGTGATCGAGGACTCGAGCAGCTCCTCCTTCTGCTCCGCCGTCCCGAACAGGTGCAGCAGGTGGGGGAAGACGAGGTTGCCGACGACGCTGTGCTCGTTCTGCAGGTCGTTGTGCAGGCCGAGCCCGCGGTGCGCCAGGTGCTCCCGGATCATCGCCATGTCGAGGTTCGAGCCGTCCCGGCCGCCGAGCGCGGCCGGGAGGCTGTAGCGGAAGAACCCGGCGGCGTCGGCCCGGCGGCGCGCCTCGGCGAGCAGCTCCTCCCACTCCCGCCGGGGCACGCCGCCGTTCTCGACGTCGGTGCGGGCGAACTCGCGCCGGTGGTCGAAGAAGCGCTGGTTGTCGTCCTGCTCCTGCAGCGGCGTGATCTCCGCGTCGATGAACGCGTCGAGCTCGCCGAGCAGGCTGGTGAGTGCCGGCGGCAGGGAGAAGTCCACGCTGACCCCTCGGGTGGCTAGAGGCGCTCGATGATCGTGGCGTTGGCCAGGCCGCCACCCTCGCACATGGTCTGCAGCCCGTACCGGCCGCCGGTCTGCTCGAGGTGGTTGACCAGCGTGCTGAGCAGCCGGGTGCCGCTGGCGCCCAGGGCGTGCCCGAGCGCGATCGCGCCGCCGCGCGGGTTCAGCTTCTCCGGGTCGGCGTTGAGCTCCTGCGCCCACGCCAGGGGCACCGGCGCGAAGGCCTCGTTCACCTCGTAGGCGTCGAGGTCGTCGATCGACATCCCGGCGCGCTCCAGCACCTTCTTCGTCGCCGGGATGGGTCCGGTGAGCATGAGCAGCGGGTCGTCACCGACCACCGAGAACGCGTGGAAGCGGGCGCGCGGGGTCAGCCCGAACCGCTCGAGCGCGGCCTCGCTGACGATCAGCGTGGCCGAGGCGCCGTCGGTGAGCGGCGAGGAGTTGCCGGGCGTGATGCTCCAGTCGATCTCCGGGAAGCGCTCGCCCATCGCGTCGCTGGCGAAGGACGGCCGCAGGCCGGCCAGCCCCTCGGCGGTGGTCGAGGCGCGGACCGTCTCGTCGGTGGTGTGCGCGCCGCCTCCGGGCAGCGCCACCGGCAGGATCTCGTTCGCGAAGCCGCCGGCCGCGGCGGTGGCCGCGGCCCGCTGGTGCGAGCGGGCGGAGTACTCGTCGAGGGCCTCGCGGTCGAGCTTCCAGCGGGCGGCGATGAGCTCCGCGGAGATGCCCTGGCCGACCAGCCCCTCGGGGAAGCGGGCGGCGACGCCGGGGCCCCACGGGTCCATGCCCACGGTCGAGGTGCCCATCGGGATGCGGCTCATCGACTCGACGCCGCAGGCGACGACGACGTCGTAGGCGCCGGCCAGCACGCCCTGCGCGGCGAAGTGCGCCGCCTGCTGGCTGGAGCCGCACTGCCGGTCGATGGTCGTCGCGGGCACCGAGATCGGGAAGCCGGCGGCCAGGACGGCGTTGCGGCCGACGTTCACCGCCTGCTCGCCCACCTGCCCGACGCAGCCGGTGATGACGTCGTCGATCACCGCCGGGTCGAGGCCGGCGCGCTCCACCAGGCCGGTGAGGACGCCGGCGAGCAGGTCCACCGGGTGCACGCCCGAGAGCGCGCCGCCGGGCTTGCCCCTGCCCGACGGGGTCCGGACGAGGTCGACGAGAAAGGCTTCGGGCACGGTTCCTCCAGGGGCGCCGGCTGCGGGGGAGTGGGGAGCACCAGCGGCTCGCCCGGCAGCATGCCGCGATTGACAGTTGACGTCAACGTCGAGTACTCACGGGGCCATCGGCTCGCGACGACGGGAGGCACATCGTGCAGGTTGCAGGGATCACGGCACTGGTGACCGGAGGGGCCTCGGGCCTCGGGCTGGCCACCGTCGAACGACTGGTGGGCGCCGGCGCGAGCGCCGTCGTCGTCGACCTGCCGTCCTCGCAGGGCAAGGAGGTCGCCGCGCGGCTCGGGCCGGAGGTCGCCTTCGTGCCGGCCGACGTCACCGACGAGGACCAGGTGGCCGAGGCGGTCGCCGCGGCGCAGGAGCTCGGGACGCTGCGCGCGGTGGTCAACTGCGCCGGCATCGGCAACGCCATCCGCACCGTCAGCAAGAAGGGCCCGTTCCCGCTGGCCGACTTCAAGCGGGTGGTCGAGGTCAACCTGATCGGCACGTTCAACGTCATCCGGCTCGGGGCCGAGGCGGTCAGCAAGACCGAGCCCGTCGACGGCGAGCGCGGCGTCGTCGTCAACACCGCCTCGGTGGCGGCCTTCGACGGGCAGGTCGGGCAGGCGTCCTACTCGGCGTCCAAGGGCGGCATCGTCGGCATGACCCTGCCGATCGCCCGCGACCTGGCGTCGCTGCTCATCCGCGTCGTCACCATCGCGCCGGGCCTGTTCGACACCCCGCTGCTGGGCAGCGCCCCCGAGGAGGTGCGAGCGGCCCTCGGCGCGCAGGTGCCGCACCCGGCCCGCCTGGGCTCGCCGGCCGAGTACGCCGCGCTGGTGCAGCACGTCGTCGAGAACCCGATGCTCAACGGCGAGACCATCCGCCTCGACGGCGCCATCCGCATGACCCCCCGCTGACACCCCTGCTCTCGGCGCCGGGAGCAGCACTGCTCCCGGCGCCGTGAGCGGGTCAGACGACGGCCGGGGCGGCGAGCTGCCGGCGCAGCGTGCGCTTGAGGATCTTCCCGCTGGCGTTGAGCGGCATCGCCTCGACCACCTGCACCTCGACCGGCACCTTGTAGGCGGCCAGGTGCGCCCGGCAGTGCTCGCGCAGCACCTCGGGGTCGGGCGCCGGGCCGGCCGGGTCACCGGTGACGACGGCGACCACCACCTCGCCCCAGTGGTCGTCGGGCCGGCCGACGACGGCGACCTGCGCGACCGACGGGTGGTCGGCGAGCACCGTCTCGATCTCCACCGGGTAGATGTTCTCGCCGCCCCGGATGATCATGTCCTTGCTGCGGCCGGCCAGGTACAGGTAGCCGTCCTCGTCCATGCGCGCGAGGTCGCCGCCCCAGAACCAGCCGTCGCGGATCGCCCGCGCGGTCTCCTCGGGCATCTCCAGGTAGCCGTTCATCACCGGGTCGGAGCGGGTGATGATCTCGCCGACCTCGCCGGGCAGGACGTCGGTGCCGGACTCGTCGACGATCCGCAGCTCCACGCCGAACGCCGGCTTGCCGATCGAGCCGAGCAGGTGCGGCGCCCCGGCCAGCGCCCGCCGGTGGTCGGCCGAGCTGAGCACCGACTGCAGCCCGCCCTCGGTCGCGGCGCCGAAGGCGTTGATGAAGTCGCACCCGAACACGTCCATCGCCCGGCGCAGCAGCGCCGGCGACATCGGGGCGCCGCCGTAGATGATCGAGCGCAGGTTCGCGTAGGAGCCCTTCTGCACGTCGGGGTGCTCGAGCAGCGTGCTGATCATCGTCGGCACGAGGAACGCGCCGGTCAGCCGGCCGCTCTGCATCCACCTGAGCACGGTGTCGGGCTCGAACTGCGGCAGGACCAGCGTCGGGAAGCCGCGCCAGACGTGCATGAGGATCATCGCCTGGCCGGCGATGTGGAAGATCGGCGAGGCGGTGTAGCGGAACTCGTCGGGGACGATCTCGTAGTCGATCGACATGTTGACGATCAGCGTCTTGACCATGCGGTGCGGCTGCAGCACGCCCTTGGGCAGCCCGGTCGTGCCGCTGGTGAACGCCAGGCCCAGGACGTCGTCCTCGTCCATCGGCACGTCGGGCTCGACGTCCTCGCCGCGGGCGAGGAACTCCTCGAACGGGACGACCCCGTCGCCGGGGTCGCCGTCGAACGAGCTCAGCAGCCCGATGCTCGCCACCTGCGGCACCAGCCGGCGGGCGACCTCGAGGTATCGGCTGCTCACGAACAGCGCCTTGGGCTCGGCCCGGCGGAGCAGGGTGAGCAGCTCCTCCTCCTGCAGCCGGTTGTTCAGCGGCACGTAGGTGGCGCCGAGCTTCAGGCAGGCCAGCAGCACCTCGACGTAGCCGCCGCTGTCGGTGGCCACGATCGCGACCCGGTCGCCCTTGGCCACGCCGGCCCCGGACAGAGCTCCCGCCAGCCGGTTGACCCGGGTGTTGGTCTGGGCGAACGTCTGCTCGGAGCCGTCGGCGAAGACGAAGCAGGGGCGGTCGGGGTACCGCCGGGCCGAGAGCGTCAGGAACGTCCCGGCTCGGGTCATCGGGCGCACGGACGGCCTCCAGGGGTGCGGTAGCGGCGCGTTGTTGACGCGGGGATCAAGTCTTCCTAGCCTGCCCGGGACTGTGACGTCAACCACGCGCGCGGGTGATCACGGGACCCGACACGGACGCGCCGGGCGGCCGTTGACACGACCCCACCGACGCCGTAGAACGATGTGAGGTTGACGTCACTTCCAGTTCGACGGAGAGGGGAAGCGATGGGCAGCGGACCCCTCGCCGGGCTGCGCGTCGTCGAGTTCACCGGGCTGGCCCCCGGCCCGTTCGCCTGCATGGTCCTGGCCGACCTGGGCGCGGACGTGGTCCGCATCGACCGCCCCGGCAGGGCGAGCACGCCCGACGCCGAGGTGCTGCTGCGCGGCCGCCGGCACACCCTCGCCGCCGACCTCAAGGACCCCGCGACCGTCGAGGCGGTCCTCGCCCTGCTCGACCGCGCGGACGTGCTGGTGGAGGGGTTCCGCCCCGGCGTGGTGGAGCGGCTCGGGCTCGGCCCCGACGTCGTCCTGGCCCGCAACCCGCGGCTGGTCTACGGCCGGATCACCGGCTGGGGGCAGGACGGCCCGCTCGCCCGGGCCGCCGGGCACGACATCGACTACATCGCGCTCGCCGGCGCGCTGCACCCCATCGGCGAGCGCGGCGGCGCGCCGCTGCCGCCGGCCAACCTGCTCGGCGACTTCGGCGGCGGCGGGCTGCTCATGGCCTTCGGCGTCCTCGCCGCGCTGGTGGAGCGGGCGGCCTCCGGCCGCGGCCAGGTGGTCGACGCGGCCATGGTCGACGGCGCCGCGCTGCTCACCACCTACCTGCACGGCATGGCCGCCCGCGGGCTCTGGACGACGGAGCGGGGCGCCAACCTGCTCGACGGCGGCGCCCCGTTCTACGGCACCTACGAGACCAGCGACGGCGGGTACATGGCCGTCGGCGCGATCGAGCCGCAGTTCTACGCCGAGCTCCTCGAGCGGCTCGGCCTCTCCGCCGGCGACCTGCCCGGTCAGGACGACCGGGAGCAGTGGGACGCGCTCCGGGCGCGGCTGGCCAAGGCCTTCCGCGGCCGGACGAGGGACGAGTGGACGGCGGTGTTCGACGGCACCGACGCCTGCGTCACGCCGGTGCTCGCGCTCGACGAGGCGCGCGAGCACCCCCACAACCGGGCCCGCGGCGCGTTCGTCGAGGTCGGCGGCATCGCCCAGCCGGCGCCGGCGCCGCGGTTCGCCCGCACCCCGGCGCCCACCCCGGCCGCTCCGTCGTCCGGCACCGACCCGGCCGTCCTCGGCGAGTGGGGCCTGCCCCCCGAGCACGCCGCGACCCTCTCCTGACCAGCGAAGGAGCACGGATGGACCCCGACCGGCTGCGCATCAGCCTCGGCGAGATGCTGCCCCTCTCCGCCCGGCGGCACCCCGACAAGCCGGCGTTCCTCTTCGCCGACGGCGGGGCGCAGAGCTTCGCCGAGACCAACAGCCGCGTGAACCGGCTGGTCTCCGCTCTGGGCGACGCCGGCGTGCGGAAGGGCGACCGGGTCGCCGTCCTCGCCCTGGACTCGCACCGCTACATGGAGGTGGTGCTGGCCTGCGCCAAGACCGGCGCGGTCTTCGTGCCGCTGAACTACCGGCTCACCCGGCCCGAGGTCGACGTCCTGCTCGGCCGGTCGGAGCCGGTCGCGCTGTTCTCCGACCCCCGCTACGCCGACCTGCTCGCCGGCGTGACCGACGCGCACCCGAGCCTGCGGCTGGCCGTGACGCTGGACGAGGAGTTCGAGCGGCTGCTGGCCTCCGGCGCCGACGTCGAGCCGCCGGTCGTGTGCACCGACGCCGACACCTTCGCCCTGGCGTTCACCTCCGGCACCACCGGCCTGCCGAAGGGCGTCGTGCAGTCGCAGCGGATGCACAAGAACATGGTCCAGATCTGCCAGAACGAGTACCTCATGCGCGAGGACGACGTCCGCTACTGCGCGGCGCCGACCTTCCACGTCTCCGGGGTCTCGGGTCTGCTGGCCGGCATCGCGCGGGGCTTCACCTCGCTGCTGCTGCCGCAGTTCGACGCCGCCACCGTGCACCGGTTCATGGCCGAGGACCGCGTCAACGCCGTCTTCCTGGTGCCCACGATGATCAGCAGCATCCTCCAGCTGGACGGCGTCGACACCTACGACTACGACCGGCTGGAGCTGATCACCTACGGCGCCGCGCCGATCTCCCCGACGCTGCTGCGGCGGGCGATCGACACCTTCCGCTGCGACTTCCTCCAGGCGTTCGGCGCCGGCACCGAGGCGGGGCTGCAGTCGGTGCTCACCCCGGCCGACCACCGCCGCGCGCTGGCCGGCCGCGAGGAGCTGCTCAAGTCCGCCGGCAAGCCCGCCTACGGGGTGGCGATGCGGATCGTCGACGACGAGATGGACGACGTCCCGGTCGGCGCGATCGGGGAGGTGGCCACCCGCAGCGACATGGTGATGGACGGCTACCTCGGCATGCCCGAGGACACCGAGCGCGCCTTCCGCGACGGCTGGTTCCGCGCCGGCGACATGGGCTACCTCGACGAGGACGGCTACCTGTACCTGCACGGCCGCAACAAGGACATGATCATCCGCGGCGGCGAGAACATCTACCCGGTCGAGATCGAGACGGTCCTCGCCGAGCACCCCGCCGTCCAGCAGGCCGCCGTCGTCGGCGTCCCCGACGAGCACTGGGGCGAGGCGGTGCGCGCGTTCGTCACCCTGCGCACCGGGCAGTCCGTCACCCCCGAGGAGCTGACGGCGCACTGCAACGGCCGGCTCGCCCGGTACAAGGTGCCGCGGGAGTTCGTGCTGATCGAGGCGATGCCGACCAACGCCAGCGGCAAGATCCTCAAGCGCGAGCTGCGCACCTGGGACCTCCCGGCCGTGGCGGGGGTGTGACGACGGTGCGCATCGGGACCCAGCTGCAGTACGCCGGCGGCTTCAAGGAGGCCGCCGCCGAGCTCGCCGACCTCGAGAAGGCCGGCCTGGACGTCGTCGCCGTCGCCGAGGCGTACAGCTTCGACGCGGTCAGCCAGCTCGGCTACCTCGCCGCGATCACCGACCGGCTCGAGCTGACCTCGGCGATCATGCAGGCCTTCACCCGCACGCCGACGCTCACCGCGATGACCGCCGCCGGCCTGGACTTCGTCTCCGGTGGCCGGTTCACCCTCGGCCTCGGCGCCTCCGGGCCGCAGGTGGTGGAGGGCTTCCACGGGGTGAGGTACGACGCGCCGCTCGGCCGGTTGCGGGAGATCGTCGAGATCTGCCGGATGGTGTGGCGCCGGGAGAAGGTCGTCTACCAGGGCAAGCACTACACGCTGCCGCTCCCGCCCGAGCAGGGCACCGGGCTGGGCAAGCCGCTCAAGCTGATCAACACCCCGGTGCGCGAGCGGATCCCGATCACCATCGCCGCGATCGGGCCGAAGAACGTCGAGCTCACCGCCGAGATCGCCGAAGGCTGGCAGCCGATCTTCTTCTACCCGGAGAAGGCGGCCGAAACCTGGGGCGCCTCGCTCGAGGCCGGGAAGGCCAAGCGCGACCCCGCGCTCGGCGCCCTCGACGTCGTCGTGGGCGCACCCTGCGCCATCGGTGACGGGCTCGCGGGCCTGCGCGAGCAGACCCGCGACCCGCTGGCCCTCTACATCGGCGGCATGGGCGCCCGCGGCAAGAACTTCTACAACGAGCTCACCGTCCGCTACGGCTTCCCCGACGCCGCGGCCACCGTGCAGGACCTCTACCTCTCCGGCCGCAAGGACGAGGCGGCCGCCGCCGTCCCGCAGGAGATGGTCGACGCGACGTCGCTGGTCGGGCCCGAGGGCTGGGTGGCCGAGCGGCTGGCCGCCTTCCGCGAGGCCGGCGTGACCACCCTGATGCTCACCTTCCCCCAGGGCACGCACGAGGACCGGGTGCGGACGGTCGAGCGGGTGAAGAAGCTGGTGTCGGACCTGTGAGGGACTGCCGGCACGACCGACCGGAGGCACGCCCATGACGTCCCTGTCCGACCGCTCGGCGGCGAGCGCGCTCAACGGCGCCGCGACCGAGCCCGTGCTGCTCCGGCGGGACGGCGCGGTGGCCACGCTGACGCTGAACAACCCGCGGCGGAAGAACGCCATGACCCCGGCGGCCTGGCGCGCGCTGCACGCCGCGCTGGACGAGGTCGCGGCGAGCGACGCGCGGGTGCTCGTCGTGACCGGCGCCGACGGCGACTTCTGCGCCGGCGCCGACCTGTCCGGCGGCGGCGGGCCGTGGGCGCCGATGGCGTTCATGACGATGGTCAACGAGGCCTGCCTGGCCCTGCACCGGCTGCCGATCCCCACCGTCGCCCGGGTGGACGGCGTCGCCGTGGGCGCGGGCATGAACCTCGCCCTGGCGTGCGACCTCGTCGTCGCCTCGTCCCGCGCCCGGTTCTCGGAGATCTTCGTCAAGCGCGGGCTGTCGGTGGACTTCGGCGGGTCGTGGGTGCTGCCCCGGCTGGTCGGGCTGCACCGGGCCAAGGAGCTGGTGCTGCTCGGCGACATGCTCGACGCCGGGCAGGCCCTCGAGTGGGGCCTGGTGCGGGAGGTCGTCGCGCCCGAGGACCTCGACGCGGCCGTCGGCCGGCTGGCCGACCGGCTCGGCGCCGGACCCCCGGTGGCGCTGCGGCTGTCCAAGCGGCTGCTCAACGACTCCTTCGAGGCCTCGCTCGAGCGGGCGCTGGAGGACGAGGCCCGCGCGCACGGGGTCAACATCGTCACCGAGGACGCCGCCGAGGCCGGCCGGGCCTTCCTCGAGAAGCGCGACCCCACCTTCCGCGGCCGCTGACCGGCGCCGCGCACCACCCGAGCAGGAGGGGAACGATGGAGTTCACCTGGACGCCGGAGCAGCAGGACCTGCGGACCACCACCCGCCGGTTGCTCCAGGACCGGGCACCGCTGGAGCGGGCGCGGGCGCTGGGGGAGTCGGGCACCCGGCACGACCCCGACCTGTGGCGGGCGCTGGCCCAGCAGGCCGGCCTGCAGGGCCTCGCGGTGCCGGAGGAGCACGGCGGCAGCGGCGCCTCGCGCGTCGAGCAGGCGGTCGTGTTCGAGGAGATGGGCCGGGTGCTGCTCGGCGGCCCGTTCCTGTCCACCGTCGGCTTCGCCGCCGAGGCGCTGCTCGCCTCCGGCGACGGGGCCGCGCAGGCCGAGCACCTGCCGCCGCTGGCCGAGGGCGAGCGCACCGCCACCCTCGCCGTCGTCGAGGCCGACGGCCGGTGGCGGCCGGACGCCGTCGCCACCCGCGCGACCGGCAGCGGGCCGGACGCCCGGCTCACCGGGGTCAAGGAGCTCGTCCTCGACGGGGCGGACGCCGACCTCGTCCTGGTGCTCGCCGCCTCCGACGCCGGCCCCTCGCTGTACGCGGTGGAGGCCGGGGCAGACGGGCTGACCGCCGAGAGGCTCGACCCGCTCGACCTGACCCGCCCGCTGGCGCGGCTGCGGTTCGCCGACGTGCCCGCCCGGCTGGTCGGCGAGCCCGGGGACGGCGCCCGGATCGCCGGCGCGGTGCGGCAGGCCGCCGCCGTCCTGCTCGCCGCCGAGCAGGTCGGCGCCATGACGACCCTGGTCGGGATGACCGCCGACCACGCCCGCACCCGCCGCGCCTTCGGCCGGCCGATCGGCGCCTTCCAGGGCGTCAAGCACCGGCTGGCCGACATGGCGGTGCGGCTGGAGATGTCGCGGTCGGCGGCGTACTGGTCGGCCTGGCAGGAGCCGGGCTCGGCCGCCGCCGCGATGGGCGCGGCGGTGGCCGGCAGCTACTGCTCGGAGTCGTTCCTGCAGACGGCGCGGGACACCATCCAGCTGCACGGCGGGACCGGCTTCACCTGGGAGCACGACGCCCACCTGTTCCTGCGGCGCGCCCGCGCCGACGCCACGCTGGCCGGCCCGCCCGCCGACGCGCGGGCCGACCTCGTGCCGCTCGTCCTGCCCGAGCTCGTGGAGGTGCCGGCGTGATCGACCTGTCCCCGCAGGCCACCGAGGAGGAGGCGGCCGCGGCCGCCGAGCGGTGGCTGCACGAGAACCTGCCGCCGTCCTGGCTCAAGGCCGTCCTCGACGGCGACCGCGAGGCGGTCGCCGCGCACCGGGCCGACGCGGAGGCGATGCGGGCGTGGTTCGCGCTGCTCGGCGACTCGGGGCTGGCCACGCCGTCCTGGCCGCGCGAGCACGGTGGCCTGGGCCTGTCGGCCGACGCCGCCGGCGCGGTGTCCGACGTCCTGCTGCGCTACTCCGCCGACCACGACGCCCCGGCGTTCATCGGCCGCGGGCTGACCGCGCCGACGATCCTCCAGCACGGCACCGAGGAGCAGAAGCGCCGGCACCTGCCGGGCATCCGCCGCGGCGAGGTGCAGTGGTGCCAGTTGTTCAGCGAGCCCGGCGCGGGGTCCGACCTGGCCGCGCTGGCCACCCGGGCGGAGCGGCAGGAGGACGGCACCTGGCGGGTCAACGGCCAGAAGGTGTGGAACTCCTACGCGCACTTCGCCGACTGGGGCATCCTCATGGCCCGCACCGACCCGACGCTGCCCAAGCACCGCGGCATCTCGTACTTCCTGGTCGACATGCGCACCCCCGGTGTGCAGCCGCGGCCGCTGCGCCAGATGAACGGCGACGCCGAGTTCAACGAGGTCTTCCTCGACGACGTCGTCCTGCCCGAGGACGCGCTGCTCGGCGGGCTGAACAACGGCTGGGCGGTCGGCATCAGCACCCTGATGCAGGAGCGCAACGGCCTCTCCGGCCGGCCGGGCGTGGGGGAGGGGAAGGCCGAGGAGCTGGCCCGGCTCGCCGCCCGCACCGGCACGTGGGCCGACCCGCTGCTGCGTGATCGGCTGCTGTCGTTCCTCGTGGAGGAGCGGGTGCTGCAGATGACCACGCTGCGGGCCTTCGCCGAGGCCGGCACCGGCCCGGTCGGCGCCGAGGGATCGATCCGCAAGCTGGTCAGCTCCGCGCTGCAGGAGCAGGCCGGCGTGCTGGCCGCCGAGGCCGACCCGGTCGGCGTGCTCGGCTGGCCGCAGGGCGGCGGGCAGCCGACGTCGGCCTACGACTTCCTGACGATGAAGCAGACCGCCATCGCCGGCGGCACGTCGGAGATCCAGCGCAACATCATCGCCGAGCGGCTGCTCGGCCTGCCGAAGGACCCGGACCCCGAGAAGGACGTCCCCTTCGACCAGCGCTCCCGCGGCTGAGAGGAGCCGACAGTGACGACCACCGAGTCCGCGCTCCCCGCGGGCCTGCCGACCGGGCTGGAGACGATCCGGCTCGACTCCCCGGAGCCCGGCGTCCTCGTGCTCACCCTCGACCGGCCCGAGCGGCTCAACGCCCTGTCGGCCGAGCTGCTGCGCGAGCTGCACGCCGTGCTCGACGCGCTCGCCGACGACCCGTCGGTGCGGGTGCTGGTGCTCACCGGCGCCGGCCGCGGGTTCTGCGCCGGGCTGGACCTGACCGCGTTCGACATGGGCGGGCCGGACCGGGCCGTGCGCTCGCCGCAGACCGGCATGGCCATCCAGAAGCACATCGCGGCCCTGGTGCCCAAGCTGCGGGCGCTGCCGCAGGTGGTGATCGCGGCGGTCAACGGGCCGGCGGCCGGTGGCGGGCTGGCGCTGGCGCTGGCCTCGGACGTGCGGATCGGGGCGGCGTCGTCCCGGTACAACGTGGCGTTCGTGCGGCTCGGCCTCTCCGGTTGCGACATCGGGGTGAGCTGGCTGCTGCCGCGGCTGGTCGGGGCGTCGCGGGCGTTCGAGCTGCTGCTGACCGGCCGGATCGTCGACGCCGCGGAGGCCGATCGGATCGGCCTGGTCACCCGGGTGGTGCCGGACGGCGAGGTGCTGGAGGCGGCGCTGGAGACCGCGCGGCTGGTGCTGGCCAACTCGCCGTTCGGGGTGCGGATGACCAAGGAGGTGATGTGGAGCCAGCTGGAGATCGGCAGCCTGCAGGCCGGCATCGACGTCGAGAACCGCAACCAGATCCTGTCCTCGTTCACCGCCGACCACCGGGAGGCGGCGCTGGCGTTCCGCGAGCGCCGCGCGCCCGACTTCACCGACGCCTGAGAGGGGCAGCTGTGTCTGATCGCGATCTGGTCGCCGAGACCGCCCGCCGGGTGGTGGCCGAGCACCCGCCGGCCGACACCGGTCAGCGCGACTTCCTCGCCGCCTGCTTCGACGCCGGCCTGGCCTGGGTGCACTTCCCCGCCGGCTTCGGCGGCCTGGGGGTCGCCCCCGGCCTGCAGGCGGTGGCCGACGGCATCCTGCAGGGCGCCGGCGGGCCGAACCCGTTCTGGCTCAACCCGATGGGCTACGGCATGGCCGGGCCGACGGTGATGGCCCACGCCTCCCGCGAGCTGGCCGCCGAGCTGCTGCGCCCGGACTACGTGTGCGACGAGATCTGGTGCCAGCTGTTCAGCGAGCCCGGCGCGGGCTCCGACCTCGCCGGGCTGGCGACCCGCGCGGTGCTCGACGGCGACACCTGGATCGTGAACGGCCAGAAGGTGTGGACGTCGAACGCGCACAAGGCCCGCCGCGCCCTGCTGCTGGCCCGCACCGATCCCGATCAGCCCAAGCACAAGGGGCTGACCTACTTCGTGCTCGACATGGACCAGCCCGGCGTCGAGGTGCGGCCGCTGCGCCAGATGACCGGCGAGGCCGAGTTCAACGAGGTCTACCTGCGCGACGCGCGCATCCCCGACGCCCACCGGCTCGGCGAGGTGGGCGAGGGCTGGCGGGTGGCGATGACGACGCTGATGAACGAGCGGACGGCGATCGGCGGCGGGTCGAGCGTGCGCGGCTCGGGCTCGATCGGGTCGGCGCTGCGGCTGTGGCGGGAGCGGCCCGACCTGCACACCCCCGCGCTGCGCGAGCGGCTGGTGCACCTGTTCGCCCGCGCCGACGCCGCCCGGCTGACCGGCGACCGGCAGCGGGTCGAGGGCGGGGAGAAGATCGGCCCGGAGGGCAGCGTCGGCAAGCTGGTCGGCGCCGAGCTCAACCAGGACGTCTACGAGTTCTGCATGGACGCCCTCGGCGTCGAGGCCACCCTCTACAGCGGCTACGACCAGGCCGGGCCCGATCCCGCGGCCGACCCGGCGGTGGAGGACCTGCCGCGGAAGTTCCTGCGCTCCCGCGCCAACACCATCGAGGGCGGCACGTCGGAGGTGCTGCGCAACATCCTCGGCGAGCGGCTGCTCGGTCTGCCCGGCGACCTGCGCGTGGACACCGGCAAGCCGTGGAGCGAGGTGCCCCGTGGCTGAGCAACCCCTGGCCGGCCGGGTCGCGCTGGTCACCGGTGGCGGGCGGGGGATCGGGGCGGCGATCAGCACCGAGCTGGCGCTGTCGGGCGCCGCCGTCGTCCTCACCTACCGGCGCGACCGGGAGTCGGCGGAGGCGCTGGTCGACAAGCTCACCGGCGAGGGCGCGGCCGCCCTGGCGGTCGAGTCGTCCGTCGACGACCCGGCCTCCTCCGAGCGGGCCGTGGCCACCGCCGTCGAGGAGTTCGGCTCGCTCGGCG
>NZ_JBJGZV010000038.1:0-55074 GCF_054050715.1 Blastococcus sp. SYSU D00669 | reverse complement strand
CCCCCCCCCCCCCCCCCCCCCCCCCCCCCCCCCCCACCCCCCCCCCCCCCCCCCCCCCCCCCCCCCCCCCCCCCCCCCCCCCCCCCCCCCCCCCCCCCCGCCCCCCCCCCCGCCCCCCCCCCCCCCCCCCCCCCCCCCCCCCCCCCCCCCCCCCCCACTCCGCTCACAGGTGCGTGCGGAACCAGTCGAGCTGGCGCGGCGCCGACTGCTCGAACGCCTCGCCCACGTAGGCCTCGAAGTGCCCGCACTTGAGGGCCACCAGCTCCTTGGGCTGCCGCGCCCGCTCGAAGTACTCCAGCGACAGGTCGGCGACCGTGAGGTGGTCCTGGCAGGCGACCACGATGAGCAGCGGCGTGGGCGCGAAGTCGGCGATGCAGGCGCCCGGCTCGTACTCCACGAACATCTCCACCGACCGCAGCGTCACCTCGTTGCGCCAGTTCGGCGCCCGGTCCTGCACCGGCCCGGGCTCGGCCGGGCCCTTCTCCCACGCCACCTGCATCATCTGCGGCGCGGCACCGGCGTAGCGGGCCGCGCGGTCAGCCGGCGGGCGTTGGCCAGGCCGCTGACCAGGGGCACCTGCGAGACCACCCCCCTGACCCGCTTGTCCGGCGCGGCGACGACGAGCACGTGCGCGCCGCCGTAGCTGGACCCGCAGATGCCGGTCCGGTCGGGGTCGGCCCACGGCTGCGTCTGCGCCCAGGTGATCGCCGTCCGGTAGTCGCGGACCTGCTGCCACCGGTCGATCTCGCCGCGCGGGGTGCCGTCGGAGGCGCCCAGGTGCGCGGGTCGTCACCCCGCGTCGCCGCCCGGGCGCGGGCGACCGGCTACTCCCCGAAGGTGCCGACCTCCTGCACCACCTGCGGCCGCCTCCGGCGGACAGCGAGGTACCAGGCCAGGCCGAGGACGAGGAGTCCCAGGAAGATCCACGGCAGCAGGTTCAGCGGCGGCTCGGGCACCGGGACGACGTTCTTGTAGAACACGTAGACCAGAGCGGCCACGACGACGACCGCCAGCACCGCCGAGAGCGGGTTGCCCTCCCCGCGGCGGCTCAGGAAGATCGGCAGCGCGGCGGCCATGAGCAGGTAGGCCAGCATGTAGCCGAAGGTGCCCAGGGTGCCCAGGTAGGCGATCACGTTGAACGGCGCCGTCCCGGTGGCCACCAGGACGATCGGCACCACGGCCACGATCGGCGCGATGGCGGCGATCGCCACGTGCGGCGTCTTGTGCGTGCGGTGCGCCCGGCCCAGCGCCCGGGGCAGCACCTCCTCCTCTCCCATGGTGTACAGCACCCGGGAGGCGGCGTTGATGCAGGCGATGGTCACGGCGATGAACGAGGCGGTGATGCCGAGGTCGACGATCCAGGCGACCGAGCCCAGCCCGTTGCCCTCGGCCAGGTCGTTGACCGGCGCCCCGCTCTGGCTGAGCCCCTCTGGACCGCCGAAACCGAGCACCGAGGTGTACGCGGCCAGCACGTAGAGGATGCCGACCAGCACCGCGCTGCCGATCACCGCCCGGGGGATGGTCCGGTGCGGGTCGCGGGCCTCCGCGCCCAGGCTCGCCGCGCTCTCGAACCCGACGAAGCCGAGCACGCCCAGCACGATCCCGAAGGTGATCCCGTCGAAGGTGCTCCCCTCCAGCCGCCACTGGGAGGTGTCGGCGAAGCCGCCGTTGCGGGCCAGCACCGTGATGAGCACGAGCAGCACCGCCGCCACCGAGATGATCTCGAGCACCAGCCCCACGCGGGTGGAGATCCGGATGCCGGTGACCGCCATCGCTGCCGCGCCCGCCGCCGTGACCGCCACCAGGACGGTGACCACGAGGGTGGAGGTGGCGTCGACGTCGAGGCTGCCCAGGAAGCTGCCGAAGTAGATCGCGGTGCCCGCGGTCCCGACGATCGCGATGCAGGTGTAGCCGATGACCAGGCCCCATCCGGCGGCGAACGCCCCGGCCGGGCCGAGGCCGTGGGCGACGTAGCTGTAGAGCGAGCCGGAGGAGGCGAACCGACGGCCGAACTGCGCGACGCACAGGCCGATGAGGACGACGACGACCATCGCGAGCAGGTACGACAGCCACGTCCCGCGGCCCGCGAAGAGCGCGATCAGCGCCGGGGTGGTGGCCATCGCCGCGCTCGGCGCCATGCCGGCCACGGACTGGGCCATCACGTCGAGCTGGGTCATCGAGCCGTGGGCCAGCCCCCGGTCGTGGTGGGCCGTGCCCGGCTGCGCCTCCTGCGCGCTCATCCCGCCACCTGCCCGGTGGAGCGCCCGGCGACGGTCTCGGCTGGGTGGATGGCCACGGGCCCTCCTCGAGGAGTGATGTCCGGACTGTCCCCGCTGACCTGCAGGGAGCGGACGCTAGCCCCGCCGCCGGGGGGCCGACAAGGACGTGGCACGCCGCTGCCGGCGATCGCCCGCGGCTCGGCGCCGAGCCGGCAGCCGCCATCGGCGCCGGGCGGCGCACCCGCCCGGGGCCGGCAGGGCCGCCGCCCGGCCGAGGGCGAGCGCCCCCGGCCGGGCGCGGACGACGGCGCTGGTCACCCCTCGTGCGCGCAGTGCGACGACGTCGACCGCGGGACGCCCAGGGCCGGGTTGCGATCGAAGAAGCCGACCGGCTTGAGGGTGAAGCCGGTGTAGTCGGTCGGCATGACCGGCCAGTCCTCCGGGCGCGGGAAGTGGGTCAGCCCGAAGGTGTGCCACAGCACGACGTCGGCGTCCTCGATCGGCGCGTCGTCGGCGACGAACGTCGGCAGGCCTCCGGAACCGGGGTGCTGGTTGACGAAGTCACCGGCCGGATACCGCTCGGTCGGGTCGTACGCCGTGACCCACAGGCTCTTGGTCGAGAACGTCGCCCGCTTGCTGATCGACGACTCCTCGTCGGCGAGCAGCACCGGGGAGTTCTGCGGGTGGAGCGCGTACCCGACCGGCTGGCCGAACCGGTTGGTCTTCGCCGGGTTGACCACGTGCCAGGTCCGGCCGACGGTCGCATCGGTCAGCCGGGCGCCCTCGGACTCCCGGGTCAGCGGGGTGGACCGCCGCCGGAACGCGTTGCCGTACGGGTTGCCGTCGCCCATCGGCACCCGCACTGCCTCCACCTCGTGCACCGTGTTGCTGGTCCCGTCGACGGCCATGTCGAGCCGGGCGGAGAACAGGTGCTGGTGGAACGGCGCGCCCAGGCCCGGC
The DNA here is from genome assembly GCF_054050715.1 of Blastococcus sp. SYSU D00669. NCBI lineage: Bacteria > Bacillati > Actinomycetota > Actinomycetes > Geodermatophilales > Geodermatophilaceae > Blastococcus > Blastococcus sp. SYSU D00669. The sequence goes on along the minus strand of NZ_JBJGZV010000038.1, from coordinate 51,895 downwards.
GCGACCTCGGTGGCGTACGGGTGCTCGTCGCCGCGGAAGGCGGAGGGGAACAGGACGCCGGTCGCCTTCGACTCCAGCTGGATCGTGCCGTCGGTGTAGAGGTACCAGTAGAAGCCGTAGTCGTAGTTGCCGATCGTCGTGAAGAAGCTGATCACCAGCCGTCGCGAGCGGCGGGTCTCGGCCATCTGGGTGAACAGGTCGGTGTGCTTCCAGCCGACGCCGTAGTCCTCCTCGTGCAGGCAGACGGCGTTGGGGATCGTGCGCGGGGCGCCGTCCTCGTCGGCGAGCAGCGCGTCGAAGTAGTGGATCTCGCCGAGGCAGTCGCAGCCCAGCTCGAGCGAGTTGGTGTACCGGGCGAAGAGGTACTCGCCGGTGTCGAAGTAGTTCTGCCAGAACCGCACCGGCGACGGGTCGGCGTAGGGCACCACCATCTCCGAGATCGACGCCCGGTAGAGCACCGAACGCCCGTCGATGGACAGCTGGTGGAGCACCAGCCCCTCGCGGACGTCGAAGCTCACGCGGAACTCCCACCCGGCCCACCGCACGACGTCGTCCTCGACCGTGAAGCTCGGGCCCTCGGGCTGGGTGATCTCGATGGGCTTGAGGTCGCGGACGGCGTGCGGGTGGGTGTCCTGGTCCAGGTCCGCCCTCTCGGCCGGGACGGGCAGGTCGTAGTGGTCGTGCACGGCCGTGACGACGCCGCGGGTGACGTCGACGTAGGCCACGACGCCGTCGACCGGGTGCGCCCACGGCAGGTCGGCCTCGTCGGCCTGGTGGAAGCCGAGCACGCGGATGATCCGGTGGCCGAACTCCTCGGGGAAGTACGACCCGGCCGAGAGCGGCACCGCGCGCACCTGTCCGATGTCCAGCCCGCGCTTGGCCATGGCGCCGACCCAGCGCTCGTCCTCGGCGAGGATCGGCTCGATCGCCTCGAACTCGGCGTCGAGGATCGGCACCTGCCCGTCGGCGACGGCGTCGATCTCCTCGTCGCGGACGACGCTGCGCTGGGTGACCGAGACGGTGAGGTCGCGGCCGGCGCCGGTGGCGCGGTCGAGCAGGAGCACGCGGAGCCGCCGCTCGACGGGGTCGCCCGGGGACCAGGCGAGGACGTCGCGCTTGTGCGGCTCCTCGAGGCCGACGTAGACGAACTTGCTGCTCTCCTGCAGCAGCCCGGCGGCCTCGACGATGCCGCGCGCGGCGGTGATCTCCTCGGCGGTCATCCGGGACAGCGGGTGGGTGGCGGTGGACTGCGGAGCGGTCAGGGTCACGGGTCCTCCTCAGATCTGCGGGGCGTCGTGCTGGTCACGAACAGCACCTGCATGACGTCGGCGGGCGCCGTCCCGACGCACCCGGCGGCGGTGGTCACCCCCGATGCCGCCGAGGTCGGTCGCCGACTCCTCGACGGTGGCGCTGTCGCTCATGTGCTCACGATGACTCATGACGAGAGCGTGCAGAAGCCCCCGATGACGACCCAGCGCGGAACGGGTCGCCCCCGGGACGCAGGTCCGGCGACATCGGCGATCTCGCAGGCCTCCGGGCACCGAGCGGTGCGACAGCGCCGACCTCGCTGCTGGGGTGAGCCGGCTATCCCCGCAGCGCACCCTCGACCTGCGCGGCCACGGCGAGCAGCGCGCAGTCGTCGCGGGGGAGGGCCTCCAGCGAGATGCCGATCGGTAGGCCCGTGGCGGTGGCGCCGGCCGGCAGCGAGATCGCCGGCATGCCCGCGGTCGAGCCGGGCCCGGTGTTGCGGATCGTGGTGAGGAAGACCGGCACCTGCTCTCCGTTGAGCTCGGTCGTGTCGTCGTCGCCGAGCGGTGGTGGGGGCAGCGGCACCGTCGGGTAGACCAGGGCGTCGAGCGGCTCGCCGTCCGCGGGCCGCAGCGCGGTGCGGTAGGCGTCGCGCAGCCGCTGCCGCGTCGACAGCGCCTCCAGGTACACCTCGCGCGTCATCGACCCGCCCGCCGCGAGCTCCATCGCGCCGCGGACGTCGGGGGAGGCCACCTGCGCCAGCACGTCGGCGAACGTCAGCTCCCGCTCGGGCCCGGGCAGGGTGGCCAGGTAGGCGGGCAGGTCCTCGGCGATCTCGAAGAACACGATGGGGAAGCCGCACTCGGCGTCGAGGTCGTGCGCGTCGGCGACGTCGACCTCGACCAGCTGCGCGCCGGCGTCGGCCAGCCGGTCCAGCGCCCGCGCGGCGGTGGCGGCCACCTCGGGGTGCAGGCCGTCGAAGTAGCCGCGGCGCGGGACGCCGAGCCGCGGCGGGCGGCCGGGCTCGGCCACCGGGTCGCCGCTGACCAGGGAGTCGACCAGCGCGACGTCGGCGACCGTGGTCGCGAAGACCCCGGCGGTGTCGCGGGTGCGCGAGATCGGCACGCAGCGGTCGGTGCCCCAGCGGCCGACCGTCGGCCGCCACCCGATCACGCCGCAGTGCGCCGCCGGCACCCGCATCGAGCCGCCGGTGTCGGTGCCGAGCGCGATCGGGACGACGCCGGTGGCCACCGCGACCGCCGAGCCGCCCGACGAGCCGCCGGCGGAGCGGTCGCGGTCGTGCGGGTTGCGCACCGGCCCGAACGCCGCGTTGTTGCTGGTGATCCCCAGCGCCAGCTCGTGCAGGTTCGTCTTGCCGATCACCGCCGCCCCGGCCGCGCGCAGCCGCTCGACCGCCAGGTGGTCGCGCCCGGGCCGGGAGCCCGCCAGCGCCGGGGTGCCGCCGGAGGTGGGGAAGTCGACGGTGTCGAGGTTGTCCTTGACCGCGAGCGGGACGCCGGCCAGCGGGCCGGCACCGCCCTCGGCGCGCTCGGCGATGTGCAGGAACGCGCCGAGGTCGGCGATCCCGTGAGCCCGCGCGATCGCCTCCTCCACCGACGGGGACGAGCGGAGCGCAGACGTCATGCCGACACCTTCCCCCAGGAAGGCGGGCCGGTCACCCCACGGCGACGGCGGGTCGGCGGTCGGCCCACGGCAGCGCCTGCTCCAGCAGCGCCGCGACCGACAGCAGCCGCTCCTCGCCCGCGTACGGGCCGACCACCTGGACGCCGACCGGCCAGCCCTCGGGCGACGGCGTCCCCGGCACGCTGATCGCCGGCACGCCGGTGACGTTGGCCAGGGCGGTGAACGGCGCGAACGCGAAGATCCGGTCGTACCAGCCGCGGGCGTCGAGCGAGGGGTTGTCGGCGTGCAGGTGGCCGATCTCCGTGTTCGGCGCAGCCGTCGTCGGGGTGAGCAGGACGTCGAACCCGGTGAAGAACTGCCCGACGGCGCGGGTGACCGCGTTGAAGGTCCGGTCGACGCCGTAGAGGTCCAGCGCGGTGAGGCCGGCCCCGTACTCGGCGCAGGCCAGCGTCGTGTGCTCGAGCAGCGCGGTCGACAGCTCCACGCCCAGGACGGCGGCCGCACCGTAGGCGCCGTCGGCGAGGAAGCTGGTCCACGCCTTGAGGTTGGCGTCGTCGAACGCGGCGACGTCGTACTCCGGTGCGGCCTCCTCGACGGTGTGCCCGGCCTCGGCCAGCGCCGCCGCCGCGGCCTGCACCGCCGCGACGCAGGAGGGGTCCACCGGCGCGCCGTTGGGCGCGGTGGTCGAGACGGCGACGCGCAGCCGGCCGGCCGGCGGTCGGGCCGCCGCGGCGAAGGTCGTCGCCGGCGCGGGCAGCAGGTACCGGTCGCCGGGCTCCGACCCGTGGACGGCGTCGAGCAGGCCGGCGGCGTCGCGCACCGTGCGGGTCACGGCGAACTCGATGCCGAGCCCGAGCAGCGGGTCGGAGTAGTCGGGCGCGACCGACACCCGGCCGCGGGAGGGCTTGAGGCCGACCAGCCCGCAGGCGGCGGCCGGGATGCGGATCGACCCGCCGCCGTCGTTGGCGTGCGCCACCGGCAGCGCCCGGGCCGCGACCAGGGCGGCCGACCCGCCGCTGGACCCGCCGGGGGAGCGGTCGGGGTCCCACGGGTTGCGGGTCGGGCCGTTGGCGACCGACTCGGTGGAGGCGTTGAAGCCGAACTCGGGGGTGGCCGTCACGCCGATCGCGGCGAGCCCGGCCTCGCGGAAGCGGCGCATCAGCGCGGTGTCGTACGGATACGGGACGCCCGGGCCGAGCATCCGGGTGCCCGCCCGCTGGGGCACGCCCTCGGCGTGCAGCACGAGGTCCTTGATCGCGAACGGCACCCCGCCGAACGGTCCGGCCGGGTCGTGCGCCAACGGGGCGTCGAACACCTCGCCCACCAGGGCGTTGAGCCTCCCGTTGACCGCGGTGACCGCCTCGCGCGCGACGGCGGCCACCTCCTGCTCGCTGACCTTGCCGGCGGCGATCAGCTCGGCCAGCCCGGTGGCGTCCTGCTCCGCGTACTCCGCTGCGTCCATGGCGGGATGGTGCTCGGGGCGGCTGCGCCCGGGCATCGGCAGAACTACCGAGTGCGCCGGGGCTGGCCGGTGTGCTGTGCCGCGTGCCACCCTGCCCCATGGGCTCCGGGACGACCGGCGGCCGGCTGGGCGCCGCGCTCGGGGTCCGCGAGGCCGCCGAGGCGGTGGCGTCCGGGGAGGCGCCGTCCGACCCGGTGCGCGCCCGCACCGTGCTGACCGCCCTGGAGTCGCTGGCCGGGTGCGCCGCCGCCGTCACCCGCTGGGACCCGCTGCGCGGCCGGCACGAGGTGCTGGCCAGCTCCGGCTACGGCGCCGCCGCGGTGGCGGCGCTGGAGAACTCCTTCCACGAGGACCCGCTGTTCGCCGTCGTCCGGCGGTCCGGCCGTCCGCTGCGGGTCCGCGACATCGCGCCCGACCGGCGCACCGGCCCGATGTTCGACCAGGTCATCCGGCCGCTGGCCTACACCGACGGCGTCAGCTTCTGCCTGTCGCCGTCCGGCCGGTACGTCGGGGCGGTGCACGTCAGCACGTCGTCGTCCACCACCGCCGACGGCGTGGACGACGAGGCCGTGGCCTGGCTGCGGCTGCTCGGCCCCGACCTCGCCGACCTGGTCGACCCCCTCGGCGGGCTCGCGGTGCCGCCCGCGCCGGCCGGCGCCGGGGTGGTCGCCTGGTCCCCGGCCGACGGCCGGACGGTGGCGCTCACCCCGGACGCGCGGCCGGAGCTGGTGGCGCCCGGGGCGCCGCTGGCCGGCCTGCTGGACCGGGCGCGCTGGCCGTCGCGGCTGGGCCGGCACCTGCTCGTGCTGCGCGGCAGCGAGCTGCTCGCCGTCGAGGCGCGGCCGGCCGGGCCCTGGGTGCTGGTGGAGCACCGCGCCGCCGCCAGCCCCGCGGACCTCTCGCTGCGCGAGCTCGAGGTGCTCGTCGAGCTGGCCACCGGGGCGACCAACCGGATCATCGCGCGGACGCTGCGCATCACCGAGCGGACGGTGGCCACCCACGTCGAGCACCTGCTGCCCAAGATCGGCGCCGGCAACCGCGCCGGGGCGGCCGCGTTCGCGGTCGCCGCGGGGCTGGTGCGCCTGCCGGGCTGACCGCGTCTCGGATCCGCCCGATCGGCCGCGCGGTGTGCGACAGTCCTCCGCCGCGAGGGAGGAGAGGCATGCGGGCACGGACGGTGTGGGGCGTCGTGTGGATCGTGGTCGGGCTGGCGGTGTCGATCGGCGGCATGGTGCTGGCGATCGTCGATCCCGAACGGGCGCTGCTGGGCGGCATCGGCTTCGGCGTCGGCATCCTGCCGTTCGTGGCCGGCCTGTTCCTGGTCCGGCACGCCATCCCGGAGCCGCAGGGCGGCGGCGGGCGCCCCTGGGACACGTCGGGCAGCTTCTGGGACTTCTTCAAGTAGCGATGTCCCCCCTTGCCGCCGCGATCATGAAGTTCGGGAAGCGACACACCGGCTCGGCGCCGCGTGTCGCTTCCCGAACTTCATGATCGCGGCGGAGGGCCGCCTACAGGACGTGCGCGACGGCGGGGGAGCGGCGCACCGCCACCTCCCGCCCCGCCCGCTCGGCCGCCCACAGGTGGTCGGCGAGCAGCTCGGCGCCCGGCGTCGACAGGACGACGACGGAGCCGGCGTCGATGCAGTCGACCCGCGCGGGCTCGCGGCCGTAGCGGTGCCAGAACGAGTCGACGGCGTCGGCGTCGACCACCCCGGCCAGGCACAGCGCGCGCCCGCCGGAGGTGTTCAGCAGGCGGACGACGCCCCGAGCGGTCACGCCACCAGTGTGCGCGGCTTCCGGCGCGGCCTCGCGGTGTGCCAGGGTGCGCCCGTGCCGAAGAACCTCGCGCTCGGGATGCTGATCAGCACGCTGGGGCTGGCCGCCGTGGTGGTCGGCGTCCTGATGCTCACCGGCGACGGCGGCGGCCTGTGGCTGATCGTCGCGGGCGTCGTCGTCGACCTGGTCGGCGTGGCGATCGTGGTCTCCGGCCTGCGTGCCCGGCGCAGCGGCTACCAGCCGTACGAGGGCTGACGCGCCGTGTCGAAGCTGACCGCCACCGGCGTGCTGCTGCTCCTGGCCGGCATCGCCGCCGTCGTCGTTCCGCTGTTCCTGCTCGACCGGCTGGACGCCGGGCTGCTGACCGGGCTGATCGTGGGCGGGGTCGTCGCCGTCACCGGCGGGGTCATGGTGCTGTCCTGGTCGCTGACCCGGAACGTGGAGGTCGACCCGGCGGCGGCGCCGAGGGGCCGCGGGCGCACCGACTGGGCGGGCTGGTCGAGCTTCTTCGACGCGTTCAGGTGACCGCGACCGGCTGGCGCGCCCACTCGGCGGTCGCCTGCCCCAGCACTACTGCGTGGGTCAGCCGCAGGCTGCCGGCCAGCCACACCAGGACGTCGTGGATGCGCAGCCGCGTCATGGGTGCGCCGAGCAGCCGGGCGGCGGCGTCCTCGAGGGCGGCGAACGCGTCGGCCGAGCCGCGCAGCTCCCGGTGCACGACCGCCTCGACGCCGCTGTCGCTCTCCCGCAGGTGCGGCCCCAGCTGGCGGTGCGTGGTCGGGTTGAGGTGCGGCACCAGCGACGGCGCGCGGTGGTGCAGGGCGGCGAGGACGACGGAGTCCTGCGGCAGGCCGCGGACCTCCCGGAGCAGGGCGCCCACCGTGCCCGGCTCCTCGAGCACCGAGAACTCGTCGGCCGGCAGCTCCCAGAACGCGCGCCCGCCGGCGCGGGCCGCGACGGCGCGGAACAGCGGCCACGCCTCGTGCAGCGACGCCCGCGCCGCCGTCCACGACGCCCGGTCCAGCCGGCCGTGCAGGCCCTCGGCGACCAGGACGTCGAAGTCGCCGGGGACGTCGGCCGGGGGCGGCTGGCCGTCGAACCGCGACCAGCCGAAGGCCGGCACCTGCACCCAGCGGCCCTCGGGGTGCGACGGCGACCGGAAGCGCAGCGGCCGCCGTCCGCGGGCGTAGCCGAGCACCGCGGCCAGGGCGGTGTCGACGGGGATCGGCTCGGGGCCGGCGCTCGGCAGGTCGAGCACGTCGACGTCCACGGCCACCACCCCCCGGCGCGGCCCGCGGGGAGGCGGGCCACTCCTCTCGGAGGGTAGCCGGGCCCAAGCGGGCGCCAAGCGCCGAACCGGACCCTCGTCGGCGACCGGATCGGGAGGAGAACGATCGTGAAGATGCTGCTCGGCGCGTCGTCGCTGGTGGTGTGCGCGCTCGCCGTCGTGGGCGGGGCCGTGTTCCTGGAGACGACGCCGGCGCTGGGGTTCGCCCTCGTCGGCGCCGGCGTGCTGTTCGGCGTCCTCGGCGCGCTGCTGGTGCACCTGGGCTCGCCGCGGTCGGCGGCCCGCCCGCGGGCCGTCGACGAGCAGTCGGCCGGCTACGAGGCCGCCAACGCCCTCGGCGCGGCGCTGGACGCGCTCAGGTGAGACGCGTGCTGGGCGCCCTCGCCGTCGCGGCCGGCGGGGGCGGAAGCGGGCTGGCCGGGTTCCTGCTGACCGGGCCGGCGCCGCGGCTCGGCAACGCCGTCGCGCTGCTGGCGGCCGGCTCGCTCGTCGCCGTCCTCGGTGCGTGGGCCGCCCTCCGCCCGCCGGCCGCCGTCCCCGACCGGGGACGACGGCCGGTGCTCGCGCCGTCTCAGTGGGCGTGCCCCTCGTGCTCCGCCATCGGCAGCCCGCGGTCGGTCGCCGAGTGGCCGCAGGTGCAGGCGCCGTGCCCGCAGTGCGCGCAGGACATGCTCGGCGGCAGGTCCAGCGCCGGGTTGCCGTCGAAGAACCCGACCGGCTTGAGCATGAACCCGACGTACGCGCACGGCATGACCGGCCAGTCCTCCGGCCGCACGACGTGGTGCGCGCCGACGGTGTACCAGAGCACGACGTCGGTGTTCTCCAGCGGCGCGTCGTCGGACTGGTAGACCGGCAGACCCTGGACGTCCGGCGACTGGTACGGGTAGTCGCCGGCCGCGTAGAGCTCCCGCGGGTCGTACCTCGTGACCCACAGGTCGTGCTGCACGAACCGGGCCCGGTCGTAGATGTAGCTGCCTTCCTGGACCATCGTCGGGACGACGTCCTTGGGCATGAGCTTGTAGCCCACCGGACTGCCCAGCTCGTTGACCTTGTTCGGGTTGACGACCTTCCAGTAGCGGGCCGTCCGGTGGTTCCAGTCCCGGGCGCCCTCGGCCTCGGAGGAGACGAGGGTGTCGCGGGTGATCCAGGCGTTCCTGTGCGGGTTGAGCGCCGGGTCCGGCTCGGGGATCGAGTCGACCTCGTAGACCGAGTTGTCCGGCCCGTCGACGGTCATGTCCATGCGGACGCTGAAGAAGTGCTGGTGGTGCGGGCCGTAGATGCCCGGCGCCACCAGGTTGCCCCAGCGCGGCTTCTCGCCGACCGCGATCGCGCCGGTGGTGAGCACGCCGGTCAGCTTGATCTCGTGCTCGATGTTGCCGTCGGTGTAGAGGTACCAGAAGAAGCCGTACTCGTAGTTGCCGACGGTGGCGATGAAGCTGATCACCAGCCGGCGCGAGCGGCGGACCTCGACCTCGCCGGTGCGGAAGTCGGTGTGCTTCCAGGCGATGCCGTAGTCCTCCTCGTGCATGCACACGGCGTTCGGGATGGTCACCGCGTTGCCGAGCGAGTCGTTGACGACGCCGTCGAAGTAGTGGATCTCCCCGAGGCAGTCGCAGCCGAGGGTGAGCGGGTTGGCCATCAGGCCCATCCCGACCTCGCCCATGTCGAACACGTTCTTGTTCCAGTGCGTCGGCGAGGTGTCGCCGTAGGGCACGACCATCTCCGACAGCGCCGCCCGGTACATGACCGGCCGGATCTCGCCCCGGTCGGTGTAGGTGAGCTGGTGCAGAACCAGGCCCTCGCGCGGGTTGAACCCGACCCGCAGGGACCACTTCTGCCAGGTCACGTTCCAGCCGTCGACGGCGAAGCTCGGCCCCTCGGGCTGCGTGATCTCGATCGGCTTGAGGTCCTCGCGGAACTGCGTGAACGCCGGGCGGTTGTCCGGATCGAACATGAAGCGCTCGGTGTAGTTGCCGGCGGTGGGCGGCAGCGGGACGACGCCGTGGTCCTCGATCTCGACGACCTCCATGGCGTCGAGGTCGAAGTGCACGATCAGGCCCTCGACCGGCCGGGCGTAGCCGTGCTCGCCCGGCGCCGAGCGCATGAACGTCAGCGGCCGGCAGATCAGCGGCGAGTTGTCGTAGTGGTCCTGGGCGCCGTAGTAGCCGGCCGGCCACGGGTCGACCATCGCCAGGTCGAAGTCGGTGACGCCGCGCTTGCGCATCGCCTCCTGCCAGCCCGGGTCCTCGCGGACGACCTTCTCCACGCCGTCCATGTGCTCGGCGAGGTAGGAGGGGAAGCGGCCGGGGATCGGGGTCCACGACTCGACGAGGCCGAGGTCGAGGTCGACGACGCCCTCGAAGATCATCTTCTGCGCGTTGTCGTAGGCGACGACGAAGGCCTTGCGCGGCGGGGCCTCGTCGAATACCAGCGACGCGGGCTTGGGCGGCTCGGCCAGCGAGATCATCACGAACCGCAGGGTGTCGCTGGTGTGGTCGCTGCCCTGCACGACGGCGGCGGCGCGCTCGATCTCCGCGCCGGTCAGCGGGTCGAGCGGGTGCGCCGCGGCGGACGGCGCGCCGCTGAGGTCGGCGAGGGCGGTGTCGACTGCCATGAGGTGGAGCTCTCCTGTTCCTTGAAGGGGTTCGGTGCTCTGTCGCGATCAAGCACGTTTGCTTGATCGCGACAAGGCACCGGGTCAGACGGTCTCGGGGGTCTCGGACTTCGGCTTCTCCAGCACCGCGAGGTGGGCCAGCGCGTCGGGGGCGGAGAGCTTCTGCGCCGAGCGCCGTCCGAAGACGTAGACGAGGAGGGCGACGACGAGGAACCCGACGGTGATCGAGCCGAGCCAGGTCATCCAGGTGCCGGCGGGGACGTCGATCCACGGGGTGGCGAACGAGTAGTAGACGCCGGCCGCCGTGGACAGGGAGCCGACCACCGCCACGAGCCAGACGACGGGCATGCCGCCGGGGATCCGCCAGAAGTCCTCGGTGGCGTACCGGTCGGCGTACTTCTTCCGCGCGATCACCAGCGGGAGGAAGAAGAAGAATCCGGACACCAGCCAGATCACGCTCAGCGCGCCGGTCAGGTACACGGTCACGTTGGCCATCGAGGACTGGCTGAACAGCGCGACCATGATCGTCGAGGAGATCGCGCCCTGGACCAGGACGGCGGTCACCGGGTTGCGGGTGCGCGGGTTGAGGTGGGTGAAGATCCGCGGCAGGTGGCGCTCCAGGCCGGAGACGAAGATCAGCCGCGAGTAGGCCACCTGGTAGGTCACCAGCGCGACGAACACGATCAGCGCCAGGACGATCGCGGCGACCTCCATGAGGCCGTCCCACCCGCTCTGCGCCAGCATGCCGATCACGCCGGTCACCGGGTCGATCTCCTCGGTGGGCAGCGCCATCATCGTGCCGAGCGTGGTGAGCAGGTAGATGAGGATCAGCGCCGCCGAGCCCCACGCGATCATGCGGGTCGCGCTGCGCTTCACCGACAGGAACTCCGCGCCCATGTTGAACGGCGTCTCGACGCCGACCAGGTAGAGCAGCACGGTGCCGAAGAGGAACCCCCCGACGGCGAAGTTCGGTACCAGCGCGTCGCGGGCGACGAACTCGGTGGCCGGACCGCCGTTGCTCACCGCGTAGGTGACGCCGACGACGAAGATCACCGCCGTCAGCACGCCGTAGACGACGAACGTGATGTTCATGATCTTCTGGTTGGCGGCGAGCTTGGCCAGCGCCAGGCCGACGACGACCCAGAGGATCACCAGCTGCAGGATGATCGACAGCGTCAGCCCGATCTCGGCGTGGAAGGCGAGCAGCAGCAGCTGCAGCACGATCGCCGGCGAGGCCGCGCCGTTGAGGATGACCGGCACCCACGACAGGAAGCCGCCGAAGAAGGCCAGCGGTTCGTTCATCGTGCGGTAGGCCCAGATGTAGACCCCGCCCTGGCCGGGCCACAGGTTGCCCAGCTCGGCGACGGCCATGCCGGCCGGGACGAGGAACAGCACGATGCCGAGGACCCACATCGGGATCGCCGTCCACCCGCCGGTCGCCATGACCGACGAGCCGGTGATCCAGCAGATGATGAAGACGTAGGTGGCGGTGAGGCCGAAGGTGCCGAGCACCTTGGGCAGCACCTGCTCGGGCACGAGCTCGGTGGTCATGAGCGTGTCGCGCCCGGCGGTGGGTGGCTCCGGCGGTGCGGCGTCGATGGCCATGGTCGTGTCTCCTGTCGGAAGGGGCCTCAGGCGGGCTGGATCGCGCCGTCCTGCATGCGGACGACGCGGCTGGCCTCCTCGGCGACCGTCGGGTCGTGCGTGCTCGCGACGACGGTGACGCCGAGGTCGGTGCAGAGGTCCCGCAGCAGGCGGACGACGGTGGCGCCGGTGCGGTGGTCGAGGTTGGCGGTGGGCTCGTCGGCGAGGATCAGCGCCGGGTTGCCGATGAGCGAGCGGGCGATCGCGGTGCGCTGCTGCTCGCCGCCGGACATCTTCGGCGGGACGTGGTCGATCCGGTGGCCGAGCCCGACCAGCTCGAGCAGCTCGACCGCGCGCGTGCGCAGCGCCGCCCGGTCGTAGGGCTCGAACATCAGCGGGAGCTCGACGTTCTCGACCGCCGACAGGAACGGGATCAGGTTGTAGCTCTGGAAGATGTAGCCGATCGTGTCGTGGCGCAGCGCGGCGAACTGGCTCTCGGTGAGGGCGGCGGTGTCCTGGCCGTTGAGAACGACGGAGCCCTTGGTGGGCCGGTCCAGCCCGCCGATCATGTTGAGCAGCGTCGACTTCCCGCTGCCCGACGGGCCCATGAGGCAGACGAACTCGCCCGGCATCACGGTCAGGTCGGCCTCGACGAGGGCCCTGACCACCTCGTCGCCGAGCTTGTGCAGCTTCCACGCGCCGGTCACCTGCACGACGGCGGTCTTCGTGGGTTCCTCGGTGAGGGTCATCGTCAGGCTCCTGCGGTGAGGGAACGGATCGGCGGACGGGAGGCGGCCCGCCAGGTGGGCACGAAGCTGGTGGCGACGGCGGCGACCGCGCTGACGACGACGGCGATCCCGGCGCCGAGCGCCGTCCCGCCGGCGGAGAAGCCCGACCCGGCCATCCCGGTGCCGCCCATGACCAGGGCCGCCACGACCGCCAGCGCGGAGCCGGCCAGGGCGCCGACGACCGCGGCGACCAACGGCTCGACCAGCAGCGCGGCGATGACCGGAGGCCGGCGCACCCCGGTCGCGCCCAGCACCCCCAGCTCGCGGGTGCGGTTGGCGACCGTGCGGGTGGTGGCCACCGCGACCTCGACCACGCCGACCACCAGCACGGTGACGGCGATGAGGACGACGGCGCGGCGCAGCTCGTCGGGGTGGCCCAGGCCGGCCGCCTGGTCGCTGATGCCCGACGCCGTGCCGAGCACCATCACGAGCAGGAAGGCGCCGGTGGCGGTGGTGACGATCGGCAGCAGCAGCGACTTCTTGCGCCGCCGGGTGGAGAGCAGGCCGTAGGCCAGGCCGTGCTTGATCACGAGTCGGCTCCTCAGGCGTCGTCGGTGAGCAGCTGGACCGGCCGCTGCTGCAGCAGCCGGTGGACGGGGACGAGCGCGCCGACGATCGCCATGGCCGGCAGGTAGGCGGCGACCGTCCCGGCGGCCTGCAGCCAGGCGACCGGGGTGGCGATCTCGGGGAGGACCAGCCAGACGGCGCCGGCGGCCAGGCCGGTGCCGATGACGTACGCCGCGAGGAAGACGAGCGCGGACTCGACGAGGAAGAAGTAGAGGACCTCGTCGGCCAGGCCGATGCTCGACATGATCCCGAACTCGCGGCGGCGCTCCTGCACCGCGGCGAGGAACGAGCTGATCGCGATGACGAAGCCCAGGACCAGCCCGATCGTGCTGATCAGGCCGAGGGTGGAGCTGGTGACCTCGCCGGAGAACAGCGCGGAGAACTTCTGCTCGAAGGTGGTCGCGCCGCTGCCCCCGACGGCGTCGTAGACCAGCGGCGCGCCGTCGGGCTCGACCGCGGGGTTGGTGGTGCTCGCGTACCCGGTGGCCTCGCCGAGCAGGGCGCCGAGGTCGTTGCGGTTCGCGTCGTCGGCGGGCGGGTCGAGGGTCCACCAGCCGTTGCCGGCGGCGTCGGTGACCCGGTCCGCCGTCCACCCGTCGGGGACGGCGAGCTCGGGCGGCGGGCCGTCGGAGACGATCGCGCCGGCGCCGCTGTCGTAGTGCACGCCCTCGGCCGGCACCACCCAGAGCGCGGCGCCGCCCAGCACCTGGGTGACCGCCGCGTCGCCGGTCATGGCGAAGCTCGAGGAGATGGTGCGGACGACGGTCACCGACAGGATCGCCAGCGCGATGCCGAAGGTGGCGAGGGCGAACCGCTCGGGCCGGCGCCGGACGTTGGCGACCGCGAACCGCAGCAGCCGGACGACGGTGCTGTTCCGCAGCGACGGGGCGCCGGCGGCGATCGGGGGAGCGGCTACCGAGGGGGAGGTGTCGAGGACCGTCGTCGCCATGCGGGGGACTGTCTGCCCCGAATGTTGCCGCCGTCCTGCCGGGTTTCTTCCGTCTCGGTTACCGGGTGCTCACTCGGTGAACGGGCCGTTGCGGTCTTCCGGCGTTCCGGTGCTCAGCGGCGCACCGCGGCGACGCCGGCGAGGGCGAGTTGGCCGGTCACGAGGGCGAGGCCGGTCCACATGAGCGGGCCGGCGGTCGTGTGCGCGTGGTGCGTCACGGTGGAGAGCATCTGCGCGTGCAGCAGGAGCATGGCGCCGTCGACGGCGGCGGTCAGGCCCCACGTGGTCGCGGTGGGGTGCCGCCACAGGTGCCAGGCGCAGGGCAGGCAGACCAGCGCCATGGCGAGCATGACCAGCGAGCCGAGGGAGCCGGCGTCGAGCAGGAGCAGGTGCACGACCGCGGAGGCGACGGCGAGCGCGGCGGCCACCCGGCCCAGGACGGCGGCACGCACCGGCGCGGCGAGCGGTCGTTCGACTGCGGTCATGCGCCCGACCTTCGTGGTGCGGCGTTCCCCAGGTGTTACCGGCCGGGGACGATCATGTCGCCGTCCGCTTCTCAGGCATAGGTACCTATACCTGCGTCCTGGCCGCCAGCACGCAGGTATAGGTACCTATGCCTGAGGACATCCGAGCGACGCGGCGAGGCGACATGTCGGCAACCTGCGGGTGCTGACATGTCGACATGGACGGCACCCAGCGCACCCTCCCCGCCGACGCCACCGTCGTGGAGGTCGACGGCTCGCGTTTCCTCCTGGAGTGGCTGGACGTCTCGGTCCTGGCCGCGGCGGCCGCGTCGCTGCGGCGGACGCCGGAGCCCGCGCTGCCGCGATGAGTCCCGGGCGCCCGGCCGGTCCTACCGGGCATGCAGACGCAGATGCTCGATCTCGGCCCGCAGACCGCGGAGGTGGCCCGGATCGTGGCCGGTGTCCGGGACGACCAGCTCGGCGACCCGACGCCCTGCCCTGACATGTCGGTGGCGGCCCTGCTGGACCACTTCGCCGGGCTGACCCTGGCGTTCCGGCACGGCGCGGAGAAGTCGCCGCTGGCCGGCGGGCCGCGGGCGTCGGCGGAGGACCTGCCGCCGGAGTGGCGCACCGAGCTGCCGGCCCGCCTCGAGGCGCTGGCCGCCGCGTGGCGCGAGCCCGCCGCCTGGGAGGGCCTGACCGAGGTGGCCGGCGTGCGCATGCCCGGCGCGGCGATGGGCGTGGTGGCGCTCAACGAGGTGCTGGTGCACGGCTGGGACCTGGCCGCCGCCACGGGTCAGGAGTACCGCGCCGACCCGGCCGCCGCGGAGGCGTGCCTGGGGTTCGCGCTCGACCTGGCCGCCGGTTCGCCGGAGGTGCGCGACTCGATGTACGGCCCCGTCGTCCCGGTGCCGGACGACGCGCCGGTGTTCGAGCGGCTGCTCGGCCAGACCGGCCGCGACCCCCGCTGGACCCCCTGACCGCCGGCTCGTGCGGTGACGTCCCCGCTCCCGCGGCGCTGTTGAGCCCGGGGGAGCGGCCGGACGGCCGCACGGTCCTCGGCTCCGGGAGCGGAACGGCTCCGGCACGGGTCCGGCCGGTTCCCGGTGAGCGGTGCCGCAGCGTGTTCCCAACGTGACCGTCGGCGGCTACGGTGCGCGCGTGGTCAGCCCGCGCCTTGCCGTCGCCGACCCGGCCCGCCTGGCCGCGATCGACAGCTACCGCCTCGAGGGCCACGCCGGCGATCCCGACCTGGACGCCGTGGTGAGCTACATGGCCCGGGCGCTGCGGGCGCCGATCGCGATCATCAACCTGGTCG
The DNA here is from genome assembly GCF_054050715.1 of Blastococcus sp. SYSU D00669. Taxonomy (NCBI): domain Bacteria; kingdom Bacillati; phylum Actinomycetota; class Actinomycetes; order Geodermatophilales; family Geodermatophilaceae; genus Blastococcus; species Blastococcus sp. SYSU D00669. The sequence goes on along the minus strand of NZ_JBJGZV010000038.1, from coordinate 36,194 downwards.
GCCCCGACCGGCAGTGCTTCCCGGCCGAGATCGGCGTGGGCGTGGCGTACTCGCACGTGCCCGACGAGCTGTCGTTCTGCGCGTACGTGGTCGCCGAGGGGGCGCCGCTGGAGGTGTCCGACGCGGCCGTGCACCCGGTGTTCGCCGAGAACCCGGCGGTCGTCGCGGGCGCCATCCGCTCCTACCTCGGGGTGCCGCTCATCGACGAGGACGGCTACGTGCTGGGCTCGCTCGGGGTGTTCGACGCCGAGCCGCGCTCGTTCTCCGGCGAGGACCTCGACCTCCTGCTCGTCCAGGTGCGCCTGGTCCGCAGCGTGCTGTCGCTGCGCCGGCAGGTCGCCACGCACCAGTGGGACGCCGCCCTGCTCGCGCTGCAGAACCGGGTGCTCGAGGCGGTGGCCACGCGCCGTCCGCTCGACGACGTCCTCGACCTGCTCGCCGCCGCCGTCCGCGAGCTGTCCCCGGACGCCGACGACGACCGCCGGATCGGGCTGCACGAGACCGTGGAGCGGCTGACCACGGTCGCCACCGAGGCCGACGGCTGGCGCCGGACGATGACCCGCGTCGCGCAGCAGGACCAGCTGACCGGCCTGGCCAACCGCCGCTACCTGCTCGAGGCCGGCGCGACCGCCCTGGCCTGCGGCGGCGCCGTGCTGTTCATCGACGTCGACCGGTTCAAGGAGGTCAACGACCGCGGCGGGCACGCGGTCGGCGACCAGCTGCTGGTGCGCCTGGCCGACCGGCTGCGCGCGCACCTCGACGACGTCCCCGACGCGCTGGTCGGGCGGCTGGGCGGCGACGAGTTCGCCGCCGTCCTGCCCGGGCTGGACCGGGCCACCGCCGCGGTGGTGGGCGAGCGGCTCGCGGTCGCCCTGGTGGACGAGGTCGACATCGGCCGCCGCACCGTGCACGTCAGCGCGAGCATCGGCCTGGCGATGGCCGAGCCCGGGACGCCGCTGGAGACCGTGCTGCGCGAGGCCGACGTCGCCATGTACGTCGCCAAGGAGCGCGGCCGCGGCGTGCTGCACGCGGCCGGCTGACCTCGGCTACCCGAGCACCCAGAGCGTCGGGACGCCGGCGCAGCGGCCGACGGCGTACTCGGCGTCGACGGCGGTGACCTCGCCGTCGGCGCACAGCTCGACCGTGGCCGGCTCGCCGTCGCTGAGCGGGACCGCCTCCCAGGAAGCGCCGCCCAGGTAGGCGTGGTCGTCGGACCCGTCGACCCACAGCGTGCGGACCGACGGCGCGCCGGGCAGCGACGCGACCACCTCGGCCGCGGTCTCGTCGGCGCCCACCCGCACGACCGACACCCCGGTCCCGTCGGCGACCGCGACGTGGACCTGGCCGGGGAAGCCGGACTCGTCGTCCGGGTGCGCGGCGAGCACCGACGAGCCCGGCAGCGGCACCTCGCCGAGCGGCTGCAGCTCCGAGTCGAAGCGGGCCAGCACCGGCACCCCGCCGGCCTCGGCCACGAGGGTGATCGTCGCGCCGTCCTCGGTGGCGGTGAGGAACCGCGGCACCACCGGCCCCGGGGTGGTCAGCGTCAGCGGCACCTCGGCGAGGACCGTGCCGGCGTAGGTGCTCGCCGAGACGAGGCGGGACGCGCCGGCCGGGTCGGTGACCACCAGGTGCAGGGTGTCGCCGTAGGTCGACTCCGCGGCGAGCAGGCCGGCGACGGTCGCGGGGGTGAGGTCGGCGGCGAGGGGGACCGTGGCCTGCTGGCCGTCCGCCGTCACCGGGTTGGTCGCCAGCCGGCCGCCGGAGAAGCCGACCGCGATCACCCGGCCCACCACCGAGTTCAGCAGCAGGACCGGCGCGCCCGGGTCGAGGGCGGTCAGCTCGACGACGTCGGGTTCGGTCGTGTCGGCGAGGACGCGCGCCAGCGCCGGCGCCCGGTCGGGCGAGCGCAGCAGCACCACCGCGTCCCGCTCGCGGGTGCGCACGACGCCCACCGCCTCGGCGCCCGCGGCGTCGAGCGGCACGGTGGCCGTCACCTCGTCCAGCCACGGCCGGGTGTCCTCGGCCGGCGCGGGCGCGCCCGGGCTGCCGGAACGCCCTCCGGCACCTCCGCCACCGCAGGCGGAGAGGACGACGACGGCGGTCAGCGCGACCAGGCCGCGGAACGAGGGCATGCGGGAGCTCCAGGAGGGATCGGGGGCGGCGGCGCAGTGTGCCCGTGCGCGCCCGGCCGGGGCAACGGGTCGGCGCGCGGCTACAGTGATCTGACGCGTGCGTCAATTGAGAGGACCGGCCCGTGGCCCGCTTCGTCGTCCCCGTGCAGCACCGGCGCGCGACGATCGACGACCGGCACGTGCCGTTCTACCTCGCGATGGAGACGGCCTCGGACGCTTGGCAGCTGGCGCTGCGGGAGTTCTGCGTCCCCGAGATCGGGCCCAGGGACCTCGCGATGGTCCACGTGTCGGCGGACTTCCGGCGCGAGCTGTTCACCGGCGAGCTCACCGTCGACGTCGTCGTCCGGCGCATCGGGCGGACGTCGTTCACGGCCGGGCTGCGGCTGGAGCAGGACGGCGCCGATGCCGGCGACGTCGAGTTCACCTTCGCCCTCGTCGACGCGGGCCGGACCTCCGCCGTCGCGCTGACCGAGGCGCAGCGCGCGGTGCTGGAGAAGCTCGCCTGAGGGAGGTGGCCGCGCCGGCGCCGGAGCCGTGCCCACGGGGAAGGCCCGGCTGACGGACGCCGGACGCGGCCACCTCACCCCTGTCATCGCCGGCGACGCGCGCAGGGGTGCGCGGTCCTGCGGATTTCTTGCGGAGACGTGCAGCTGAGCGCGCGGTCGGCCCGGCACCGTTCTTCCTGCGGGCCGGGGGACCCGCACCAGGGGGAAGCAACGGGCCCCGCTCGTCCTGCACGGGGGAAGACGAGCGGGGCCCGAACCCTGTCGCCTGCACGGGCGACACCGCGCCTCCGGCGTCCCCGCGGCCCGACGATCCTCTCCGACGACGACCCGTTCCCGCACTCGGTGGTCGCGCCCTAGGGACGGCGCCCGATCGCGACGAACACCGGCGCGAAGTAGACCGGCCGGACGGCGGAGACGTCCTCGCGGGTGAAGGCGGCCTCCCAGCGCGCGACGTCGTCCGCCGTCGCGACACCGGCGACGACCATCGCGTCGCGCGCCGCCCACGCCGGGGACCGCACGCCGGGCGGCAGCTCGATGATCGTGTACCGGCCCTCGTGCAGCTCGACGTCCAGCCCGGCACGGGCCAGCAGCTTGCCCAGGCGCAGCCCGGGCATGAGGTCGTTGCCGCGGCGGCGGTGGAACTCGAGGTACGTGGCGTCGAGGTCCTCCAGGTCCGGGTCGAGGTCGAGGGCGCGCATCGCCGTCCCGTCGATGTCGACCAGGTAGACGGCGCCGCCCGGCCGGACCAGCGAGGCCAGGTGGTCGACGATCCGCTGCTCGTCCGGGCCGTTGTGGGCGAGGACGTGGCGCATCATCGCGACGTCGACCGAGCCGGCGGGCAGCCCGCTGTGCGTGCCGCTGCCGGGGGTGAGCTCGACGTTGGTGGCGCCGGACCCGGCGATCACCTGCCGGGCGGCGGCGCGGGCCGACTCGTCCGGTTCGACGGCGAGCACCCGCCCGGCCGGGCCGACCACCTCGGCGACCTGGACGGCGACGGCGGCCGGGCCGCAGCCGACGTCGGCGACGACGGCGCCCAGGCCGATGCCGGCGCGGCGCCAGTGCTCGGCCTCGTCGTGCCGGGCCAGCTCGGCCATGTACCGGTAGCGGCGGATCTCGGCCTCGCTGACCGCGAGCGCGTAGTCGGTCATGGCGCCCCCTCGACCGGGGCAGCGTGGCACCGCCGGGCCGTCCCTGCCTACCCCTCCGGCGGTCTTGCGCATCTCTTGCGGGTGCGTGGAGCCGATCGCGCGGTGCGGCCGCCAGAGTTCTTCCTGCGGGACGGGGGACCCGCACCAGGGGGATTCGGGCCCTGTTCGTCCACCACGGGGGAGGACGAGCAGGGCCCGGCGCCGTTCCTAGACCGTCTCGGGCACCCGCAGGTGCGCGAGGACGAGGTCCATCTCGGCGACGTCGGTGACGGTCCGGCCCATCGCGCGGGTGAACTCCTCCCGGATCCGCGCGGCGCTCTCGCGGGTGGCCGTCAGCGCGTCGCGGTCGGCGAACGAGACGGTGCCGACGGTGCGGCCGCTCGCCCGGTCGACGAGCAGGCTGCAGCTGCAGAAGCCGGGCATCTCCTGCAGCTTGGGCATCAGGCTGGACTTGTAGGCGTCGACGATCCGGTCGAGGTCGCGCGGGTCGCCCTCGGTCCAGGTGACCCGGCCGCACCCGCCGTCCCCGGTCTCGTGGGCCCGGTGCAGGACGGCGATCTCCCACTCCTGCACCTCGGGCTCCCCGCCGAACAGGGCGACCAGGCGCTCGCGCATCGGGTGCACCCGCTCGGCGCTGGCCCGCATCTTCTCCTCGTCCTCCCAGGCCGAGGTCATGATGAACCGGCCGGTCTCCCGCTCGACCAGCATCGACAGCCCCACGAAGCCGTCCAGGTCCTGCAGCACCGGCAGCGCCTTGTCCCGCAGGTAGGCCGTGCCCTCGTGCGTGGCGCCGGGGTTGCCCCGGATCGTGGTGGATCGGGCGTGCATGCCGCCCCTCCTTCCGTGCCGGCGGCGACGCCCCTGCGGCATCGCCGCGGCGCCCACTGTCCTCGGGTGCCCGGCCGGCCGTCCAGGAGTTGCCCGCCGTCCGAGGGTCTCAGCCGGTCCTGGGTTCGAGGACGACGACGGGGGTCTCGGTGGACCGCCGGCCGGCGTAGGCGTCGAGCTTCGGGTCGACCGCGCGCCAGCGCTGCCACAGCCTCTCGCGCTCGCTGCCTGCCGCGGCGCGGGCGCGCACGGGCCGCAGCTCCTGGCCGTCCAGCCGGACGACGGCGTCCGAGTGCGCCTGGAGGTTGAGCCACCACGCCGGGTGGCCCTCCTGCCAGCCGTTCATGGCGAGCAGGACGAGGTCGTCGCCGTCCTCGAGGTAGCCGAGGATGACGCTGCGCTCCTGCCCGGACTTCCGGCCGACCGCGGTGAGCCGCAGCGCGCCCCAGCCGCGCTTGTTCGCGGGCGTCCAGAGGAAGCGGCCGCCGCTGAGCCGGTAGAGCGCGCGGTGCACCCGCCAGGCGGCGCGCGCGAACCACTCGGGCGGCACCCGCGGCGGTCGCGTCGGCGCAGCGCTCATGGCTCTCCCTCCCTCGCGGCGAGTGCCCACCCGTCGGTCACCGCGGGAAGGGACGGCCGCGCCGCGCACTTCCGCGGTGTTCCTGCTGCTTCCACGGTCCTGCAGCACGGGGGAAGCAGCAGGAACACCGCAGAAGCGGTGGGGCTCGCTAGGTGGTGACCTCTTCGAGCGCCGGGGGCAGCGGCAGGCCGAGCAGCTGGATGAGGCGGGCGACGGTGTCCTCGACGAAGTCGTCGTCCGGGACCGTGTTGCCGTCCTCGGCCACCAGGTCGCGCACGTCCTCGGGGTGCGGCGCCCGGCCCAGCGTCTGCGACGCCCAGCTCACGAAGCCGTCGACCTCGGCGGGGACGTCGAGCGGCCGGCTGGCGTCGGGGTCGGCGAAGTAGTCCCGCGGCTGGATGCCGAGGTAGAAGCGGCCGAGCCCGGGCGGTGCCGGGCGGTAGTCGACGGTCGCGATGTCGCTGTCGTGGATGTCGACGACCAGGTCGGGCGTGCCGTCGGCGCGCTCGCGCCACTCGCCGTCGCGGTAGATGAAGGTGCCGAAGTAGCCCACGGAGAGAGCGTGCGGGAGCACCTCGGCCACGTGAGCGAGCCGCGCCGCACGGCACCTGCCGACCCGGACGCGGATCGCTGTCAGCAGATGACGACTGCAGCCTCAGCCGTCCTTCTCCAGCAGCTGCTTGAGCGTGACGAGGTCGCGGTCCATGCCACGGCCGATCACCCACGCCATGACCGGGCCGAACGGGCCGGGCACCGTGAACTCGTACGACACGCGGGTGCCCTCGCCGTCCTCCTCGCACGTCAGGAAGCCGTCCGGGCGGACGGGACCCCCGGTGGTGTGGTAGTCCTGCCGGAACGGGGGCTCGTGCCGGGTGATCACGAACGGCGAGCGCATCTCGCGGCCCATCACCCGGCGCACCTCGACACCGCGGGTGCCGACGCCGATCGGGCCGTCGTCCACCATCTCCGTGCGGACCAGGTCCCTCTCCCACTCGTGGTGCCGCGACAGGTCGGCGAGGTACTCGAAGACGGCGGCCCGGGGGCGGGCGACGACGACCTCGCGGCGGACCGTGCTCATGGGCCCGCAGTGTGACGCCGCGCCGTCCGGCCCCGACAGGGCCCAGCGTCCCGAACTGTGGGGGTCGGTGTGGGCCCGCTGTGGGTGTTCCGTGCCCCGGCGCGGCGACACGCTCCCCCCATGACCGAGACCGCAGATCCCCAGCTGACCGACGTCCACGACATGTACGTCGTGCACCGCGCCTTCCGCCGCGAGTTCGGGCTGATGCCCGCGCTCGTCCGCGCGGTGCGGCCGGGCGACACCGCCCGCGCGGCCGTGCTGGCCAGGCACGCCCGCTTCATCCTGACCGGCCTGCACCTGCACCACACCGGCGAGGACGAGTTGCTGTGGCCGAAGCTGCTCGAGCGCTGCCCGCCCGACGAGGCGCTCATCCAGCGCATGGAGGCCCAGCACCACCGGGTCGAGGAGTGCACCGCGGAGCTGCAGGCCGCGCTGACCCGCTGGGAGGCCGAAGCGCGTCCGGCGGTGACCGAGGAGGTCGCGTCGCTCCTCGTCGAGCTGGCCGACGGGCTGTTCGAGCACCTGGCCGAGGAGGAGCAGCACATCCTGCCGCTCGCCGCGCGGCACGTGAGCCAGGAGGAGTGGGCGGAGCTCGGGCAGCACGGCATGTCGAGGATGCAGAAGGCCGACCTGCCGATCCTCTTCGGCGCCGTCCTCGAGGACGCGACACCGGAGGAGGCGAAGGAGATGTACGCCGTCGTCCCGCTGCCGGTGCGGCTGCTGCTGAAGACCGTGTTCGCCCGGAAGTACGAGAAGTACGTCAGGCGGGTGCGCGGTTGATCCGCGCGGCGAGGTCGGGGACGTCGGCCGGCTCGAGCTGCCGGCCGCGTTCCCAGGCCCGCCGGAAGGCGTCCTCGCCGAGTTCCGTCCGGACGTCGTTGAGCACCCGGCTCGCGTGCTCGGGGTCCGGGGGAACGGCGACGGTGGTGGCCGACGCCGTGGCCGCGGCGCCGAACAGCTCCGCGGCGAGCTCGGGCTGACCGCGCTCGGCGGCCAGCGCGCCCAGGTCGGGCAGCGCGTAGGCGGTGTTCCACGTCGTGCGGATGCTCGCCGCCAGCTGGACCACCTCGAGGAGGTGGGTGAGCGCGGCGTCGTCCTCGCCCCTGACCCTGGCGAGGCTGGCCTGCGCGTTGAGCACCGTGGCGAGCGTGAACGGGCTGCTCAGTTCGCGCGCGATCCGCTCGGCCTCGTCGAGGACGGCGGGCGCGCCGGCCGGGTCGCCGGTGCGGATCAGCCGCTGGGCCTCCAGCTGCGCGCCGTGCGCCTGCGCCCACCGGCTGCCGGCCGTGGCCGCGACCGCGCGGGCCTGGTCGGTCAGCCGGGTGGCGCCGGCGACGTCGCCGAGGAAGAGGGCCGCCGATCCGCCGAGCACGAGCGCCTCGGCGAGCAGCTCGTCGTGCCCGACCTTGGTGGCCTCCTCGACGGCAAGGGCCGCCGGCTCGACGATGCCGGGGATGTCGCCGGACGCGTAGCGCAGCGCGGCGATGCCGACGTGCAGGGCGGCGCGCTCGAGGTCGTCGAGGACGTCGTCGGGCACGCGGGTCAGCCAGCCGAGCCCCTCCAGTGCGTTGCCGCGCAGCGCCCAGTACATCCAGGTGTCGACGCCGAGCAGCGCCGCGTCGCCGAACCGCCGCCGGTCGAGCAGGGCGGCGAAGGTGGCGCTGAGGTTGCCGTGCTCGCTCTGCAGCCGGTCGAGCCACTCGCCCTGGTCGGGGCCCTTGAGGCCGGGGCGGGCGTCGGCGGCGAGGTCGAGGAAGAAGTCGGCGGCCGTGTCGGCGACGGCGCCGGTCTCGCCGGCCTCGGCGAGCTTGGCGGCGGCGTACTGCCGGATCGGCTCGAGCATGCGGTAGCGGCCGGGCTCGGCGACGACGAGCGACTGCTCGACGAGCCCGCCAAGAGTGGGCAGGACGGCGCCGCTGCTGACCTGCTCGGCGGCCTCGAGGGGGAAGCCGCCGGCGAAGACGCTCAGCCGGCGCAGCAGCATCTGCTCGGCCGAGGTGAGCAGGTCGTGGCTCCAGTCGAGGGTCGCCCCGATGGTGCGCTGCCGGGCGGGCAGGTCGCGGGAGCGCGGCTCGGCGACGACCTGGTCGAGGCGGGCGAGCAGGGCGGCGGGGTCGAGGAAGCGGGCGTGCGCGGCGGCGAGCTCCAGCGCCAGGGGCAGGCCGTCGAGGCGGTGGCAGATGGCGGCGACGTCGGCTGCCGTCGTGCCGAGCTCGATGGTGCGGCCGGCGGCGCGGGCGCGGTCGAGGAAGACCTGGGCGGCGGGGGAGCGGCCGACGTCGTCCGGGTGAGTGCTGCCGGGGACCGGCAGGGGGGTGAGCGGGTACTCGCGCTCGGCGCGGATCCGCAGCGGCGCGCGGCTGGTGGCGAGCACTGTGAGGCCGGGGGCGCGGGCCAGCAGGTCGGCGACGTCGCCGGCGGCGTCGAGCACGTGCTCGAGGTTGTCGAGGACGACGAGGTGCTCCCGGTCGCCGAGCTGGGCGACGACGGCGTCGATCAGCGGGTCGGCGAGCTGGCGGACGCCGAGGGCGCGGGCGAGCGTGGGGAGGACCAGGCGGGCGTCGGGCACGGGGGCCAGCTCGACGACGGTGACGTTCTCGTGCGCCCGGGCGACGTCGAGGGCGAGGGTGGTCTTGCCGACGCCGCCGGGGCCGGTGAGCGTGACGAGGCGGGTGTAGCCGTCGCGGAGCAGCGCGGTGAGCTCGTCGCGCTCGCGGGTGCGGCCGATGAGCGGCGCGACGGGGAGGGGAACTCTGGTCGGGGCGGGTGCCTCGGTGGCCGCGGTCGGCCGGGCGGCGGCGGAGAGCGCGTCGCGGTCGGCGTCGCCGAGGCCGAGGGCGTCGGCGAGCGCGCGCACGGTGTGCGGGTAGGGGCGGCGCCGCTCGCCGCGCTCCAGCGCGCCGATCGCCTTGGCGGTGATGCCGGCGCGCTCGGCGAGCTCCTCCTGGGTGAGCGCGGCACGCTCGCGGAACCGCCGCAGCTGCTCGGCGAACCCACCCGCTCCCGCGCTCATCGGCGGGGAAGGTAGCTCAGCGGGGGACGCGCTTGTTGGGCAGCCGCTCCGGCAGGGCGCGGAAGCCGACCGAGCCGCGGTACTCGAAGCGGATCGCACCGCGCGGGTCGAAGACCTCGAACGGGCCGATCACGCGGAAGCTCGACCAGTCGGGCAGCTGGTCGGGCTCCGCCTCGAGGACCTTGCGCGTCAGGGCGCGGCGCAGCTCCGCCCGCGCGACGTAGTGGTGGACGTCCCGCAGTGCGGTCGTCGCTGTCACCATCTCCACGCTGGCCTGGTCGGATGCACCTCGCCCGAGGTGGACCTCCTCCGGACGAGGGGTCACCCGATCGGGTGACACCGTCAGTGCACGGCGCGCTCCTGCCCCTCCCAGTGCGGACGGCGCAGTTCCCGCTTCAGCACCTTGCCGGCGGCCGACAGCGGGAGCTGCTCGACGATCTCCACGGACCGCGGGATCTTGTACCCGGCGATCCGCTCGGCGCAGAAGTCGTGCAACTCCTCGAGGGTGACGGTGGCGCCGGCGGTCGGCACCACGACCGCGTGCACCCGCTCGCCCCAGGTGTCGTCGGGCACGCCGATGACCGCGCAGGTGGCCACGGAGGGGTGCTCGCCGAGGACGTTCTCGACCTCCACCGAGTACACGTTCTCCCCGCCGGAGATGATCATGTCCTTGAGCCGGTCGGTGAGGTACACGTAGCCGTCGTCGTCCATCCGGCCGCCGTCGCCGGTGTGCATCCACCCACCGCGCAGCGCGGTCGCGGTCTCCTCCGGCCGGTTCCAGTAGCCCAGCATCACGTTGCCGCCGCGGACGACGATCTCGCCGACCTCGCCGCGGGGCAGCTCGGCGTCGTCCGGCCCGACGATCCGCACCTCGCTGTTCGGGGCGGCGCGGCCCACCGAGCGCCGGTGCCGCGGGTCCTCGTGGTCGTCAGGGGTGAGGACGGTGGCGAGCGGGGCGAGCTCGGTCATGCCGTAGGCCTGCAGGAAACGCGCGTTCGGCCACGCCTTGGTCGCCCGGCCGAGCAGCGCGTCGGACATGGGCGAGGCGCCGTACAGCACCCGGCGGACGCTGGTGGCGTCGAAGTCGTCGGCCTGCGGGGAGTCGACGACCATCTGGATCATCGTGGGCACGAGCAGCACGTCGGTCACCCGGTGCTCCTGGATCGCGCTGAGGACGGCGCCCGGCTCGAAGAACGGGACGATCACCTGCGTGCTGCCGATCACCACCCCACCGACCCAGACGCTGAAGGCGGCGAGGTGGAACATCGGCGCGGCGAAGAGACCGACGCCGTCCTTGCCGTAGTGCTCGACGGCGAGCCCGCCGAACGACGAGGTGAGCAGGTTGGCGTGGCTGAGCATCACGCCCTTGGACCGGCCGGTGGTGCCGCCGGTGTAGAAGATGCCGGCGAGCTCCGCGCCGCCGCGGCGGACGTCCTCCATCGGCTCGGAGCCGGCGACGAGCTCCTCGAACGACAGAGCGCCGTCCGGAAGAGCGCCGTCGCCGGCGTGGATCACGTGCTGCAGGCGCGGGTGCACCAGCCGGAGGGCGTCCACGTACCCGGCGAAGAAGTCGTCCACGACGAGGATGCGGGCGTCGACCTCGACGAGTGAGTCGGCGATCTCGGGGACGCTCCAGCGGATGTTGACGGGGACGAGGACACCGCCGGCCCACAGCGTGGCGCCGAGGAACTCGTGGAAGCGGTCGGAGTTCAGCGACAGGATGGCGGCGCGGTCGCCCTCCACCAGGCCCAGCGAGCGGAGGCCGGCGGCGAGGCGGGCGATCCGGTCGACCGATTCGGCGTACGTGCGGGTGCGGCCGGAGTAGACGGTGCAGACGGCATCGGGCTGCTGCTGCACGGAGCGGTGCAGGCCCTGGGTGAGGTACATCGACGACCTCCCGGCGTAGGTGGTCACTTCAGGGTCGCGGCGCGCCGGGAGGGCGGGACAGAGCCCGATGGCCCTCAGGCCCGGGCCGTCGGCCGCACCGCCGCCACGAACTCGGCGATCACGTCCGCTGCGGGAAGGATGTCGCTGATCGCCCCCACCCCGCTGCCGGCGTAGAGGGCCATGGCCGCGACGTCGCCGTCCACGCCGGCGAAGGGCGGCAGGCCGGCGTGGCGGGGGACGGGCACCTGCTGGCCGCCCATGGTCGCGGTGCCGACGACGTCCGCCGCCCCGGCGACGCGCTCCACCGCCGACCGCAGCACCCGGGCGCGGGGGCTGGTGGCGCACAGCGGGCAGACGGCGAAGGCGTCGGTGATGGTCGTGGCGTCGTCCCCGGCGTCGACGAGGGCCTGCTTGTAGAGCGGGTGCGCGCCCGACTCCGCCGTCGCGATGAAGCGGGTGCCCATCCGGGCGCCGTCCGCCCCGGCGCGGATCACCTCGGCGAAGGTGCCGGCGTCGCTGATGCCGCCGGCGGCGAGCACGGGGACGGCGACGACGTCGAGGACTTCCTGCAGGAGGGGGAACAGGGCGTCGTAGCCGCGGATGTGTCCGCCGGCCTCGTAGCCCTGCACCGTGACCAGGTCGCAGCCGGCGTCGACGGCGGCGCGGGCCTCGTCGACCGAGCCGACCTGCCAGTTGACCAGGGCGCCGGCGGCGTGGGCGCGCTCGACGAGCGCGGGGGAGGGGTCGAACCAGAAGCAGTCGATCAGCCTCACGCGGGCGGCCGCGTCGGCGACGACGCCCGGGTCGACGTCCTGACCGGCGAAGTTGACCGCCAGGACGCCGCGGGTGCGCTCGAGCAGCCCGTCGACGCGCTCGAAGAGGAGCGACGGCGGGACGTTGAGGGCGGACAGGGTGCCGACGCCGCCGGCGTCGGCGACCGCCGCGACGAGCGGGGGTGCGGCGATCTCGCCCATCGGGGCCTGCTGGATCGGGACGGTGCAGCCGACCAGCTCGGTGAACCGGGTCTGCATGTGACGGAACGGTCCGCGCACGGAGGCCCCGGGTCAACCTCCTCACACGCCGGACCGTGCCGTTGGCCGCCGAGCCCGCCGATAGGGGAGAGAAGGTGGCGGATGCTCCTCGATCCCGCCGCCTGAGGAGGGGGCTAAGGGATGGCCAGACGGCGTGGACGGATCGGCAACTGGCTGGCGACGCTGGCGGGTGCGCGACCGGACATCCTCGAGTCGGCGCCCGGCGCCCGCGCGAAGTTCGTCGCGCTCGGCGGTGTGCTGCTGTCGACGGGCGGCCTCGCCGTCCTCTCCGCAGCCTTCGCGGTGCACATGGCGCTCGGCGCCTGGTGGGCGGTCGCGCTGCTGGTGGGCATCGGCTGGGGCTTCGTGATCGTGAATCTCGACCGGATGCTGCTGGTCGGGATGGCGCACGACGGCTCGCTGAAGCGCAACGTGCTCATGGCGGTGCCGCGGGTCGGCCTGGCGCTGGTGCTGGGCATCGTGATCTCGACGCCGCTGACGCTGCAGATCTTCCACAAGGAGATCGACACCGAGATCGTCGCGCTGCAGGCCGAGAAGTCCGACGAGTACAAGCGGTCGCTCGACGCCGACGCCCGCTTCGTCGGGCTGCCCGAGCTGCGCGAGCGGGTGGCGGCCGAGCAGGCGGTCGTGGCCTCCGGCGGGCAGGCCGACCCCGACCTCGCGCTGCTGCAGGGTGAGGTGGCGACGGCGCAGACGGCGTACGACCAGGCGCTGGCGACGCAGCGGGAGCTGTCGGCCAAGGCGCAGTGCGAGCTCGACGGCACCTGCGGCACCGGCGACGCCGGCACCGGCGAGGCCTACGTGCAGGCCCGCGCGGCCGCCGACGCGCAGGCCGGCGTCGTCGCCTCGGCCCGCGCGGAACTCGACGCGGCGATCGACGCGGTGTCGGGCGGTGCCCAGCGGGCGATGCAGCAGGCCGCCGCCGACCTGGAGACCGACCAGGCCGAGCTCGCCCGGCTGACCGAGGACCAGGCGGAGCTGCAGGCGGCGTTCGACGCCACCAACTCCGACAACACCGGCATGCTCATCCGGCTCGAGGCGCTGTCGCGGCTGACCGACTCGAACGCCACGATGGCCGCCGCGCACTGGATGCTGGCGCTGCTGTTCATCTGCATCGAGCTGCTGCCGGTGCTGATGAAGATGCTGCTCAACTTCGGCCCGAAGACGACGTACGACCGGCTGGCCGAGCTGCGGGACGACGGCGACCTGTCGGTGGAGGAGCTGCAGCAGGCGGCGCGCCGCGAGGTCGAGGAGGCGCAGCAGGAGCTGCTCGTGCTGGCCGAGAAGGAGCGCGTCGACCGGCAGAAGGAGGCGGTGCTGGAGCGCCGCCGGGCCCGGCTGGCCGCGGCCGCCGAGCGGGCGGTTGTCGGGGCGTCTCCGGAGATTCCGCAGCCTTCGCCGGCCGCCGACGACGACACGGGTCGCAAGCCGTGGGACACCGGCCCGATCTTCGAGCTGGCCCGCAACACCGCATCGCGGGCGCTGCGCCCGGTGCGCCGCCGGCCCACCGAGCGGGTGCCCGAGAGCGTCTGACCTTTGAACCGCTGAGGCCCGGGATCGACCTGATTCCGGGCCTCAGCCGTGCAACCGTTCCTGCGCGGTCGGAGTAGGAAAGGCGGTGTGCGCGACCTCGTCTACTACGTCGGCGTGACCATCGACGGCTTCATCGCCGGGCCCGACGACCAGATCGACTTCTACCCGATCTCCGAGCCGTACGAGGAGTGGATGGCCACCGAGTTCGGCGACGCGCTGCCCACGCACATCCGCCGGGCGCTGGGGATCGACGCGGCGCCTAACCGGCGCTTCGACACCATCGTCATGGGCCGGCGCACCTACGACCCCGCCCTGCAGGCCGGCATCACCAGCCCCTACGCCCACCTGCGCCAGGTGGTGGTGTCCCGCACACTGGAGTCCCCGGACCCGCAGGTGACCGTCATCCGCGACGACCCGGTCGCGGCGGTGCGCGCGCTCAAGCGGCAGGAGACGGGGCTGGACGTCTACCTCGCCGGCGGGGGACAGCTGGCCGGCCAGCTCCTCGACGAGATCGACCGCCTGGTGGTCAAGAGCTACCCGGTCGTCGCCGGGACGGGCCGCACCGCCTTCGGGCCGCGGTTCGCGCCCACCCGGTTCGACCTCGACGACGTGCGGACCTTCCCGGGCGGGAACGCCGTCCTGTTCTACTCGCGCGCTCGTTGAGGGAACTCAGCCGGCGTCGGCGCTCGTGGCCTGGCGTCCTGCGTCGGCGGACGACACCGCGGTCTGGGGAGCGACCGGCAGGCCGGTACCGCTCTCGATGTGGGCGAGGAGCCGCTCGACGAAGCGCGCGGCCGGTGCCCCGTCCACCACGTCGTGGTCGAAGGCGATGGTGAGGTTGAGGACGTCGCGCGGCTCGACCCGGTCCCCGACGACCACCGGCTTGCGGACGAGCCCGCCCACCAGCAGGTCGAGGGTGTGGCCGTTCGGGGCGAGCGCCCACCCGCTGTGCCGGCCGAACATGCCGACGGCCGAGAGGCCCACGGTGCCGCCCATGCCGGCCAGCCGCTCGGGAGCGCGGCGCGCGGAGAACCGCAGCAGGGCCGCGAACAGCTTGGCGACGGGGCCGGGCAGCAGCATCAGCCGGTGGAGGAGCGGGGGCATGCCCTTGGCGTCGGAGGCGGGCCGGTCTTGCACCTCGCGGATCTCGCGGCTGATCTCAAGGTAGGGCCGCCGGTCGGTCCGCCGGACGACGTGACCGGTGGGCACGCGGACGCCGTCCACCTGCCGCTCGATCATGACCAGGACGTCGACGTCGTCGGGCACCGCGAGCCGGCGCCGGCCCTTGCGCATGGCGTGGACCGTCCGGTCCTCGCTCACGGCGCGCCCGACGCAGAGGGCGAGGTAGCCGGTGAAGGACAGCTGCTCGTCGGTCCGGGACTCGTAGTCCCTGATCAAGGTGCGCGGTGTGGTCACGTCGACCTCGACGAGCCCGTAGACCCAGTGCCGCCACCAGATCATGTCGATGAGGTTGGGTGTCTCGCGCCTGCCCGCCGGCAGGTCGAGGACCGTGACGCCTCCGCGGTCGCGCTCCATGGGGACTCCTGTGCCCGTGGCCGGTTCGTCGTGCTCCCGCCCGGGATCATCCGCCGGACACCCCACCCCCAGCAGGGATGTCGGCACGACGGCGGCCGCCCGGTCCCGAGGACCGGGCGGCCGCTGTGCTCAGACGGAGAGGAACTCCTCGATCCACGCCAGGACCTCGGGCAGGTCGACCCGCTGGGAGTAGGTGACGCCGGCGCAGTTGCCGTTGGTCACGAAGGAGTTGACCGCCAGGACGGTGTTCGTCCCGCCCAGGAAGTCGGCCCCGCCGGAGTCGCCGAAGCAGGTGCCGCCCCGGCCCTGTGCCGGGTTGGCGGTCAGCTTGATGAACCGGTCGCTGATGCTGTTCTCGCTGGCCACCAGCAGGGAGGGGGCGTAGTAGCGGGTGAACGTGCCGACCCACTGCGGCGGGCCACCGCCGACGACGCGCTCCTGCACCCCGTAACCGACGATGTCCACGGGCGTCCCCATGCCGAGCGTGTCGACGAAGCCGGCCTCGGGCAGCTCCGCGAACTCGGTCACGTCCGCCGCTTCGTCCAGCACGACGACGCCGATGTCGTAGTCGGCGAACCGGGTGAGCCCGGGACCGCACTCGACGCAGAACTGCGGGTGGGTGTACGCCGTGCCGGTGGTGAACGGCCCGGTCGCCAGGAAGTCGGCGATGGGCAGCGTGCCGCGGTCGACGTGGGTCTCGAACGTGACCCATACCTGCGTGGCGCCGTCGGTGCAGTGCCCGGCGGTCAGCACGACCGTGGGGCTCAGCAGCGACCCGGTGCAGCGCCAGTAGCTGGTCCCGTCGGTGAAGAGCAGCAGCCCTTCGTACGGATGGTTGTCGCCGTCCGGGACGCCGTTGGTGACGGCCTGCGCGGGGCCGGCGACCGCCATCAGCCCCAGCAACGCGGCGAACAGGACGATCAATCTGCGCATGTGGTCCCCCTCGGTTGAGCGCAGGACCCCCGTGTGGCCGAGCACCACGCCGTGCTCCACCGGATGTGTCGTACCAACCGCGGGCAGTGACGTCAATACGGACGGGACCGGCCGGTACCGGTGTCTGGTGGCGGGTTGAGCCGCCGTTCTGTCGGCGGCTGCGCCCACGATGGGCCGCATGGGTTCGCGTCAGCCGGTCCGCATCACTGTGACGGTCGAGGGCGAGCTCGACCCGACGACGGTCAAGGCGGAGGCGTTCAGCTTCGCGCTCGCCACCGTTCCGGACGACGGCGAGGGGCGCGAGATGACCGAGCGGGCGGCGAGCCACCTCGCCGGCAGCCTGCGCGCATCGGCGCAGGTGCTCGTCATGGCCGCGGACGTCGGCAGCCTGTTGGAGGCGGTCCTGCCGTCGTTCGAGGCCCGGAGGGACGGCGGCTTCCGCGTCGTGGTCGATGCGCCAGGCCTCGGCCCGGAGGACGGCGGTGCCGAGTTCGTCGACCGGGGCGACTGAGCCGCTGACGGTGGGCCTGTCACGAGGCCGGGGCGACCGCATCGAGCGTCCGGGCGAGGGCGTCCTGCAGCGACCACGACGCGCCCTCCGCCGCAGCCGCCCGGTACGTGTCCTCGCCCAGCTGGTCCCGTGCCCGGGCGGCCAGGTCGTCGAGGAGCAGGGGAAGGGCGGGGGAGAGCGGTGACCCGATGACCTCGCGCACCGCGGCCGCCGCGCCCAGGGCTCGGGCCGCCACGTCCGGGTGGCCGTCGGCCAGGGCCAGTGCCGCCAACCCTTCGAGCGAGTGCGCCGTGCTCGCCCGCTGACCGGCGCGCCGGCACGCCGTCACGCCGTCGAGGATCGAGCCTCGAGCGGCGTCGACGTCCCCGCGGGCGGCGAGCGTGAGGCCGCGGAGGTTGCTGGCCTGGCCGACCAGGGCGTCGTCCCCGATGCTGTCGCCGAGTTCAGCGGCCGTGGCGTAGTGCCGCTGGGCGGCCTCGAGGTTGGAACTCAGCAGCGCCACGTCGCCGCTGGCGATCTCCATGTGCGCCTGGCCCACCTCGTGGTGCAGCGCGGTGTAGCGCGCGAGCGCATCCTCGATGAAGCGCTCCGCGTCCGCCCACGCGTTCTCGGCGACGGCGGAGTAGATGGCGGCGACCGCGGCCGCGGCGTGGTCGTAGGCGTGGTCGGCGTCGTCGGGGAGGAGCGCGCGTCCCTCGGTGAGCAGCGCCTGGACCGAGTCGAGGTCACCGAAGAGGCCGCCGACGAGCGCGCGCAGCACGAGCAGGCGGCCCCGCACGTCGGGGGGTGCGTCGTCGGCCAGGGCCAGCGCCCGGTCGAGCCAGCCCTTCGCCTCCTGCTCGTCGTCGCGGCGGGTCCGGTACGACAGGGTGTCGCGCAGCAGCAGGGCGGCGGTGGCGACGTCGCCGGCGTCGATGGCCCTCTGCAGCACCGCGCGCAGGTTGGCCAGCTCGGCGTCCAGCCGGTCGGCGCGCGTCCGGTGCTCGTGCCCGGTCGCCCGCACCAGGGCCTCGACCAGGTCGACCATCCACCCGGTGTGGCGGCGCTCGGTGTCGGCGCGGGCGGGGGAGGCGGCCAGCTTCTCGGCGGCGTAGGCGCGCACCGTCTCGAGCATGTCCAGGCGCTCCTCGCCCGAGCGGACGATCAGGCTGGCGTCGAGGAGGGCCGAGAGGCAGTCGACGACGTCGGTGGCGCTGCAGACGGCCTCCGCGGCGTCGAGCGTCCAGCCGCCGGAGAAGACGGCGAGCTGGGCGAAGACCGCCTGGTCGGCGGGGTCGAGCAGGTCGTAGCTCCAGTCCATTGTGGCGCGCAGCGTGCGCTGCCGGCCGGGCAGGTCGACCGGCCCGCCGGAGAGGAAGTCGAGCTGCCGGACGAGGCGGTCGAGCAGCGCGGCGGGCGGCATCAGCCGGACCCGGGCGGCGGCCAGCTCGATGGCCAGCGGCAGGCCGTCGAGACGGCGGCAGATCTCGCCCACCGCGTCGATGCTCAGCGAGTCGAAGGTGAAACCGGGGCGGACGGCGCCGGCGCGCTCCAGGAACAGCCGCTTGGCCGGCGCCCGGGGGAGGGTGCCGAGGGGGTACTGCCTCTCCGACCGCAGCCGCAGCAGCTGGCGGCTGGTGACCAGGGCGACGGCGGTGGGGACGGCGTCGAGCAGCGCGGCCAGGTCGGTGGCCGCGTCGGCGACCTGCTCGACGTTGTCCAGGAGCAGCAGCGTCCGGTCGTCGCCGAGCGCCGTCCCGATGGCGGTGACGGCGTCGGCGCCGCGCTCCCGGCGGGCGCCGACGGCGTCGGCGACGGTGGGCAGCACCAGCGCGGGGTCGGTGACGGCGCTGAGCGGCACCCAGACGGCGCCGCCGGGGAAGTCGCCGGCGACGGCGTGGGCCGCCTCGAGGGCGAGGCGGGTCTTGCCGACGCCGCCGGCCCCGGTGACGGTGACCAGCCGGGTGCGCGGGTCGCGCAGCAGCTCGGTGAGCGCGGCGAGGTCGTCCTCGCGGCCCATGAGCTCGCCGGGCGGGATCGGGAGGTGCTGCTCGCGTGGGGCGCGCGGCGGCGGGAACTGCGTGGGCAGCCCGTCGACGTCGAGCTGGAAGAGGGGCGCGGGCTGCGGGAAGTCCTTGAGCCGGGGGTGCCGAGGGAGCGCAGCGCGGTGCCGGCGGGCAGCTGCTCGTCGACGAGGGCCGCGGTGGTGCCCGAGAGCAGGATCTGGCCGCCCGAGGCGGCGGCGGCGATGCGGGCGGCGCGGTGCACGTCGAGGCCGACGTAGCCGCCCTCGCCGAGGGTGGCCTCGCCGGTGTGCAGGCCCATCCGCACGGCGATGGTGCCTGTGCTGAGGGCCCGTTGGGCGTCGGCCGCGGCGGCCACCGCCTGTGCGGCGGTCGGAAAGGCCACGAAGAAGGCGTCGCCCTGGGTGTCGACCACTCGACCGCCGTGCCGGGCGAGGACGGCGCGCAGCAGGCGTCGGTGCTCGTCCAGCGCTCGCGTATAGGCCGCGCGGTCGGCCCGCACCAGCCGGGTGGAGCCGGCGATGTCGGTGAAGAGGAAGGTCACCGTGCCCGTGGGCAGCGTCGCGTCG
Organism: Blastococcus sp. SYSU D00669; assembly: GCF_054050715.1. Taxonomy (NCBI): domain Bacteria; kingdom Bacillati; phylum Actinomycetota; class Actinomycetes; order Geodermatophilales; family Geodermatophilaceae; genus Blastococcus; species Blastococcus sp. SYSU D00669. Next base: position 16,885 of record NZ_JBJGZV010000038.1, on the reverse strand, counting down.
TCCACGCCGATCGCCTCCCGGGCCGGTGACCCGACCAGCGTCGGCGTCCCCGCTGCGGGGTTGCCAGGGCCCGAGGGCCCGGGCGGTCAGCGCCGGCGGGTGAGGTCCATGGGGATCACCTCGGCCTGCCGGGGGATGGTCCGCGGCGGGAGGTGGTCGCGGCACCAGCGCTCGCAGTCGGCGAGCAGGTTGCCGGTGGAGATGGGGCGCGGCGCACGGAGGGCGGCCAGTCGGTGGTCGGCGGGCAGAGCAGGGTGGAGCATGCCGTCCTCTCGGTTCCCGGGGGCCGCTGTTCTGGTGGCCCCGGTTTCCTATCGGCAGGCTCAGACCGTCTCGGGGACCCCCAGGTGGGCGAGCACGAGGTCCATCTCGGCGACGTCGTGGATCTTGGCGCCCATGGCCTGGGCGAACTGCTCGCGCATCATGCGGGCCTGCTTGCGGACCAGGTCGAGCGCCTCGCGGGTCTCGAAGCAGGTGACGCTGACGGTGCGGCCGTTCCGGCGGTCGACCATCATGCTGAGGCTGCAGAAGCCGGGCAGGGCCTCGAGCTTGGGCATGAGGTTGACGCGGTAGGCGTCGAGCAGGTCCTTGAGGTGGTTGGGCTGGATGCGCGCCCAGGTGACCTGCGCGCCGCCGGTCTCGCCGCTGGGGTGGTCGCGGTGGACGACGGCGATCTCCCACTCCTGCACCTCGGGGTGCTCCCCGCCGAGCGCGAGGGCGAACTTGTTGCGGACGGGCTTGAGCTGCTCGGTCGTGGCGCGCATGGCCTCGGCGGTGGTCCAGGACGTCGTGGCGATGCAGCGGCCGCTCTTGCGGTCGGCGAGCATCGAGAGGCCCATGCAGCCTTCGGTGCGGTCGAGGGTCGGCATGACGTTGTCGCGCAGGAAGGCGATCCCGGCGTCGATGGCGTTCGGATCGGCGTGGACGGTGGTCGACCGGGCGTACATGCGTCCCCTCTCGCAGGCGGTGGCGCACACGCTCTCGCTGTCGGGGTCCGCTGTCCAGTGCGGGCCCCCCGGAACGCCCGGGGGAGGGTCCCCGTCAGACGCGAGTGGCGAACCCGATCATCAGGAAGAACAGCCAGAAGACGACGGCGACGATCCCCACGACGAGGCCGGCCACGGCCTGGCCCCGGCGAGCGTGACGCCCGGACATGGCCATGGCCGAGAGGACGAGCCCGAGCAGGGCCGAGAAGGGCCCGAGCCAGGCGAGGAGCACGCCCAGGAACCAGAAGAGGCCGTCGAGCGCCGCGAACAGGAGGGCGAGAAGGGGCAACGCGAATCCGCCGATGCTCAGAGTGAGGCCCCAGGAGCTCAGCTTCGTGGCCTTCTCGGCACCCTCCCGCATCGGCGTCGCCACGGGCATCGACGCAGGGACCGCGTAGTAGCCCATCGGCGCCGAGTAGCCGGGCGGCACGACCCAGTAGCCCGGCGGCGCGTGGTGCGGGGGAGGCGGGGAGCCCGGAGGGACGTTCGGCGGGCCAGCCGGCCTCGGCTCGTCCGGCCGCGCGCCTTGCTCCTCGTGGGGCTCCATGCGGTCAACGTCGATCACCATCAACCGGCACGTCAACGTGGCCGCGTCGCAGGTCACCCGTTGGTGCAGCGCGACCGTGATCTCGGGCTTAGGCAGGCGAGACGGAGAAGGAGACGGTGTGCAGCCGGATCTTCCCGTCGGTGAAGACGAAGGTGTCGACGCCGTCGTCGATCCGGCCCTGGGGCGAGATGGCGTTCCAGTGCAGCAGAAGGGCGTCCCCGGCGTACGCGGTGGAGCTCTGGGCCCACTTGGCGTCCGGCAGGGCGCCGACAGCGGCGGAGAACCAGCCGGCGATGGCGTCCCGTCCCTCGAAGACGCCGTCGGCGGTGACGAGGACGGCGTCGTCGGTGTAGTCCTCCATCACGGCGGGCACGTCTCCGGCGACGAGCGCGTCCCAGTGGTGCGCGAAGACGTCCTGCGGCGTGCCGGTCATGTGCGTGCCCCCTTCAGTGGACAGAGCGTTCCTGGTTCTCCCAGTGCGGTTTGCGAAGCTCGCGCTTGAGGACCTTCCCGGCTGCCGAGACCGGCAGGGCCTCGATCAGCTCCATCGACCGCGGCGTCTTGTAGCCGGCGATCCGGTCGGCGCAGAACCCGCGCAGCTCCTCGAGCGTCACCGTCTGTCCCGCGGCCGGGACGACGACGGCGTGCACCCGCTCGCCCCAGGTCTCGTCAGGGACGCCGATGACCGCTACCGTCGCCACCGCCGGGTGCTGGGCGAGGACGTTCTCCACCTCGACCGAGTACACGTTCTCCCCGCCGGAGATGATCATGTCCTTGATCCGGTCGGTGAGGAACACGTAGCCGCCGTCGTCCATGTAGCCGGCGTCGCCGGTGTGCATCCACCCGCCGCGTAGCGCCTCGGCCGTCTCCGTCGGTCGGTTCCAGTACCCGAGCATCACGTTGCCGCCGCGGACGACGATCTCGCCGACCTCGCCGCGGGGCAGCTCGACGTCGTCCGGGCCGACGACGCGCACCTCGTTGTGCGGCAGCGCCCGGCCGGCGGCGCGGCGGCGCCTGGGGTCGTTGTGGTCCTCCGGGAAGTTGCCGGTGGCGCACGGGGAGAGCTCGGTCATGCCGTAGAGCTGGGTGAACTGCGCGTTGGGCAGCGCCTTGACCGCCCGGCCGAGCAGGCCCTCGGACATGGGGGAGGCCCCGTAGAAGATCCGCCGAACGCTGCTCACGTCGAACTCGTCGATGCGCGGGTGGTCGACCAGCAGCTGGATCATCGTCGGCACGAGCAGGACGTCGGTCACCGAGTGCTCGGGGATCGCGGTGAGGACGGCGACCGGCTCGAACATCGGGATCATCACGTGCGTGCCGCCGCGGACCACCTGGCCGGTCCAGGCGGCGAGGTCGGCGAGGTGGAACATCGGCGCGACGTGCAGGTAGACGCCGTCGGGGGAGAGGAAGTGCTCGCTGGCCAGCGTGCCGACGCTCGAGGTCAGCAGGTTGGTGTGGCTGAGCATGACGCCCTTGGACCGGCCGGTGGTGCCGCCGGTGTAGAAGACGGCGGCCAGGTCGTCGCCGCCGCGGCGCTCGTCCTCGATCGGCTCGTGGCTCTCGATGAGCTCCTCGAAGGCTCTGGCGCCCGCGGGGGTGGGGCCGTCGCCGGCGTGGACGATGTGCTCGATGCGGGCGTCGGCGGCGCGGATGCCGTCGACGTGGCCGGCGAAGGCGTCGTCGACGACGAGGACGCGGGCGTCGACCTCGGCGAGGGACTCGGCGATCTCCGGGATGCTCCAGCGCAGGTTGACCGGGACGACGACGCCGCCGGCCCACAGCGTGGCGGCGAGGAACTCGTGGTAGCGGTCGGAGTTGAGGGAGAGAATCGCGGCGCGCTCGCCGTCCTCGATGCCGAGATCTTGAAGGGCGCCAGCGAGGCGGGCGATGCGGTCGACCGACTCCTGGTGGGTCCTGGTGCGCCCGGCGCAGATGGTGGCGACGGCGTCCGGCTTCTGCTGGACGGCGCGGTGGAGTCCCTGGGTCAGGTTCACGGCGGTCCCCTTGCCGGGCGGGTATTGCCCGGGCCACTCCAGCGGCTCCGGGGTGGCGGCGCAAGGGGTCGGGGCGCGTGGTCTGATGCCCGGAGAGGTACGGGCCGACAGAGAAGTCGGCCGCCTGATCGAAGGGTGGGCTCGTGGCTGCTGGCTCCGGTGAGGTGCTGCTGGATTACGACGGCGCGGTGGCCGTCGTGACGCTCAACGCCCCGGACCGGCGCAACGCGCTGACGCCGGGGATGGCCGGTGAGCTGATGGCGGCCTTCGACGAGGTGGACGGCCGTTCGGACATCGGGGCGCTCGTGGTGCGCGCCGTCGGCAAGTCGTTCTGCGCCGGCGGGGACATCCAGACCCTGACCGACGCCGGCCGCGACCCGGCCGAGTCGTCGAACTACGAGGGCATGTCGGCGATCTACGACTCCTTCTACCGGCTGGGGCAGGTTCGCGTGCCCACGGTCGCGGCTGTGCGTGGGTCAGCGGTGGGCGCCGGGATGAACATGCTGCTGGCGGCCGACCTGCGGATCATCGCGCGGGACGCGCGGCTTATCTGTGGGTTCCTCAAGCGCGGCCTGCACCCGGGCGGTGGGCACTTCGTCATCCTGTCCCGGCTGATCGGCCGTGAGGCCGCCGCGGCGATGGCGCTGTTCGGCGAGGAGATCAACGGCGACAAGGCCCGCGAGCTGGGCCTCGCCTGGGAGTCGGTGGACGACGCGGACGTGGAGAAGCGGGCACTGGAGCTGGCCGCCCGGGTGGCTGCCGACCCAGAGCTGGCGCGCGTGGCGGTTGGGAACTTTCGCAAGGAGGTCGTCGACGGCGCGGTGAGCTGGGAGGTAGCCACCCAGTTCGAACGCCCCGCCCAGATGTGGTCTATGCGCCGTTCAGCGACCTGAACAGCCCTGGATCGCGTAGTAGCCAACTGCGTATCGGCGGTTGCCATGCCTAGTGGTAGCGATGCGATCCCTGTAAGCGAAGCGGACCGCGCGCGGGCAACGTCCCGAGGTCGACTGAGGCACCCGTGGGGCTTTAACGACTGACGCGTGAGGCTCAATAGCATGCCGTCCGTGTCAGACGACCTCTCCCTCTTCGGCGACGACGCGGGGGGTGAGCCCGTTCCGGGGCCCTGCACGGAGGCTCCGCTGCCTGATTGGCTCGTTGGGCGTATCAGGGAGGCGCTTGCCGCCAGTGGCCTTACCGCCATGGCGGATCGCCAGCGGGCAATCGAGGCAGTCGCCGACCGGCCAGTCGAGTCCCTGCGGTCCCTTACCCGCGCAGAGGCGATGCGCGTTCTGGAGCGACTGAGTCCCAGGCCGACGTCCGAGGCGCGGTCGACATCTTCGTGGGATGACCGCGACGAGGACACCTGGATTGACAGACTCTGAACGGCGACGACTGGCCTAAGAACTCCCTCGTCGACCCCTGCCCTGGCGATAGTCGGCAGAGCGGCCCACTAGCGTGGGTCGTCGTCCCAGGTCGACAGGCTGCACCAGATCCGGTGCCTGCCCACCGGAGCTCATGCTGAATCCGCGGTCGTGAACATGGCTGGGGCCGGTCCGAAGGCACGTCGCGCCGCTCCCACCGCCGTTCGCCCGAAGACGGCGTTGCCACCACCGCCGATGGCAGCGCCGATCCCCATCGGCAGCTGGCGGCCGAGCACCAGGACGCCCTGCTTGGTTCCGTACTTGGTAACAAAGCGAGGGCCGAGCACCGCATTCACCTTGTTGATGGTGGACATCGGGATCCCTTTGACCAGCGCACGGCCCCAGTACGGTCCGGTGCGCCCAGCGGCCTTCTGCACAAACGCCGTCCCGCTATTGCCCAGCAAGACGGCGGTCACCAGCGTCCGGCGTCGCTCCAGCTCGTCGATGCGCACGCCGTGCACGTCGGCCACAGCCAGCGCGAAGACCGCGCTGGCCTCGAGGAACGTGCCGACCTCGACCACGTTGACGGCCAAGCCGCCCAGGGTCCCGACGCCCGGCACGGCTGCCGCGGCGCCCCCGGCCAACCCCATACTCGTCACAGCTGCCAGATACTGGCGCTCCAGCGAGCTCACGACCTCCGCGGGTGCGGCGTCGGGCCGGTTGCGGCGCGCGCGGGCCAGGTAGGCGTCTACCAGGCTCTGGTTGAGGTGAAGCGCCTTGTCCAGGGCCGTCGTCAAACCATGCCGGATCGGCTCGAGAGCGCTGACCATCGTTTCTCCTCCGCTTGACCCACCCCCGTCGAGCGGAGTCGTTCAGTCATCGTGACATCACGTACCGAAATGGTCTCGGATTGGTCACCCCGAGTGGCGAACTGCACCGAGCATGGACGGGGCCCAGAGATCCACTTTCCCGACGTCTTTTGGTCGGCCCCACACTTGCATGGTCCGGAGCAGTAGGGATTCTTTCGGGTAGCCATGCTGGAGAAGTCTGGTCGAAGTCTGGAACTTGCGCTAGCCTCTCGGGCATGTCTTCGGATCGAAGCCCCCGCGAGGCCATGGAGCGCGTCGCCGCGCTCCAGTCGAGGCTGGCGGAGGCGCTCGAGGCCGGGGACCTCACCGGCTGGGAGTCGCTGAGTCGGGAGCTGCGTCTGGCCGAGCGGGATCGCGACCGTGCCATGGAGCGTGCGGTCGCACGCGTCCATCGCGAGCAGGGCTCGTACGTGACCGCCCTGCCGGCACCGACGAGTCGCGAGCAGACGCACGCCGTGCTCGAAGGCGTCCGTGTTCCTCTCTCGCCGCAGCAGATCATCAGCGTGGCCGCGGCGGTGTACGCGCAGGAGATCCCGTACAAGGCGGTGACGTCGCTGCGCCACGACGAGAAGAAGGCGCATGTGAAGGCGCCGGGGGCCCGCAGCTACTACATCTGCCCGGCGCTTCAGCACGACACGTTGGCGCCCACTCGAGGATTGCTCACCTCCTCGAGCTGGGATCTCGCGGAGCGGATCCTGGCTCCCTTGACCACGCGCACCGCACACCTTCGCCTGACGACGTACCTCGCGGATGCCCTGGACCGCACGCGTGAATCAGGCGGCTCGGACAGTCCGGACGCAATTCCACTCGAACGTCTGCTCTGGCGACTGGGAGCGACCGTCCCTGGGGTCCGGCGGGGCGAGCTCAACACCGATCGGCTTCGGGACGCCGCTCATCGTGAACTCGAAGTCCTCGATGACCGTGACCGTGCCGACCGAGAAGAAGCGGCGGCACGAGCGGCGCGGCTGCCTGAAGCGCAGCAGTTGTTCGGTGCCCCGCTCAAGGCTGTCCGGCCGGCGGACGAAACCGACCAGGAGGCCGGACCGTGACCGGGACCAGCAAGCGGAAGAGGCATGGGAGCGCAGGCGGGCCGTTCGAGCTCGCGACCACGTCGAGGGGGAGGGGATGGAGATGACGATCGCGCCGAAGAGCGACCACGTCGAGGAGATCCTGGATCGGATCCGCGGCAACCAGCCTGCGCAGCCCAGCCACGCCCGAGACGTGGCTGCAGATCTCGACCATCCCGGCTGCCACCTGCGCGCCGTCCTGGACGCAGCAGCCATGGACAAGGCGGCTCTCGCTGCACGGCTGGGGCACCCCATGCCGGAGGAGCAGTCGCCGGCGGCGCTTCGCCGCGGCAACCTGTTCGAGCGGATCGTGGTCGACGACGGGCATCTCCTCGCCGAGGCGCGGAACAAGCTGGGCCTCGACATCGAGGACGCTCGCTACAAGGACCTCTCCGACGTCCCCGAGGGTCTGCGCGGCCGGGCCGCGATGCGTTGGCGGGCCCAGCGGACCACCGACGCGCTCGTCGAGATGCTCACCAACCCCGACGCGGCCTACAACATCCTGCGGCACCCGGTCACGACGCTGTCCCGCGGTGGACGAACGAGCTACCTGGAGCAGGACGCTCTCGCGTTCGTCTCCGAAGGACGGCTGTACGTGGTCGAGGTCAAGTCGTTCTCCGTGATCCCCGGAGTGCCGACCGATCGAAGCCACGTGGCGCAGGCTGCGCGACAGAGCGCGGTCTATGTGCTGTCGCTGCAGCAGACCCTCGAGCGGCTCGGGCTGGACCCGGGTCTCGTGTCGACCACCACGCTGCTCATCACGGCGAAGGGGTACGGCCTCACGCCGACGAGCCACACGCTCGACGTCCGCAACGAGCTCAAGGCGCTGAGGCGTCGGCTCGCCCGGCGGACCAACCTCTCCGCGGTGCTGGCGCAGCTACCCGACGACCTCACGTTCGACGTGGACGACCCGGATGAGCTGGCCGACCAGGTCACAAAGGTCGACAACTACTACACCCCCGGGTGTCTGAGCTCGTGCTCTATGGCTCGGGTCTGCCGGGAGCGCTGCATCGCCGGTGACCGCCTCGACCGACTCGGTCAGGGTGTTCGCGCCGACCTCGGCGCGTTCGACACGGTGACCGACGTCGTCACCGCGGCGCGCACCGGTCAGGTGCCCTCTGGGATCAACGGTGAGGTGGCCTCCTTCGCAGCCGACGTGACCGCGGCGCTGCACACGGCCCACACCGCATACCTTGCCAACGGGGGAGCAGCGTGACCGTCTTCGACTCGTACCTCAAGGTCCGGGCGGCCGCCGAAGATCGGGCGTTGCCTCGTGCCGGCATGTGCCATCGGCACCTCAGCGAGGAACCGCTGGTCATCGTCACGTACAAGCTGGCGGGCGACCCGGCGAGCCCCCTCGGCGTCCTGATCGGCACTGACCGATCGGCTCCCGAGTTCTTCTGTGCTCCGGAGCCGCGCAACCGTGATCTCCGCTTCGGGCTTATCAACCCCTTCGCCGAGATGGTCCTCGGCTACCTCAACCGGTTCGAGCCGGAGGAAGGCGACCCGGGTGATCCCGTGGAGCGGCCGTGCCCCCAGCTGGTCGTGCCGAACACGGCCACGGCCCAGTTCCTCGAGGTGCTGGGCCGCAGCGTCCGTTTCCCGGGGCGCGCCGGTCTGATCCCGCCCACGACGGTGCAGGCCGGCAGGCACCTCGCCTGGTTCGGCGGGCAGGCCGAACACCCCGGGCAGTCGCTCGTGCTGCCCATGACAGACCTGCTGTGCCAGCACTGGACGACGGGCCAGTCCGCGCTCGAGGACGAATTGCTCGCCGCCGTCCTCGCTTGGATCAACCCCGGACCCCACGGCGCAGCGGCGGCTGCCCTGGCCGCCGAGGACGGCCCCACGGCCGGGCCTGCCTCCAGCCCACAGTGGGACAAGCGCCACCTCGATCCTGCCATCGCTGACTTCAACGCGGCTCGGGCCGGCAGCACGGACCCGTCGGTGGTGGAACCGCTCGCGGCCGAGGTGCGCGAACTGGTCCGCGAGGCGCTGCTGTCGGCGTGGGACGACACCTGGACGGCGCTGTATCTGCTTCGCGGCCTCCGTCTGGCTGCACACGTGGCCCGACGTCACGAGCGCGATGTCAAGGAGTGGGGGCGGTGGTGGGCCTGGAGCACCGGGGACGACGTCCGGCTCCGCAACACGCTGTCTGACCGGGAGGCGATCCGCTTGCTCGCCGAGCGCGAGACGGACACCGCGCTCCTCGTCGCGCAGGAGTGTGCCGACGATCCGCTCCGCTTCGTCGCACAGGAAGTCGACGGAACAGGTGTGCGAGGCGTCGTCGAGCACGCCGAGCCTGACCGTCGAGTGGTTCCGACCGGCAGGGCGAACCGGGTTCTCCGCCCGCTGATCCGCATCCGGCTGGCCAGCGAGAACCTGCGCGTGGTGGTCGGTGATCGGCTGTCCTGGACCGAGCGGGACGGCAAGGTCGGCCTGCAGGTTCTCGAGCGGGACGACGCCACGATGACCCTGGAGATCTGCTCCGGGACGAACCGAGTCGCCGGGGTTGCTCCGGTCCTGCCGACTCAGGTCGGCGACACAGTGCGCCTCACCTCGCTGTCCCTGTCCGCCGGTCCCCCGAAGCCGGTGCACCGGCTATCGGAGACCTGGACGCACCGCCGGCTCGGCGAGGACGCCGACGCGGTCAACGACGGCAACACGGACGACACCCCGCCGCCGGCCGCCACCACGGCGGGTCCGGCCAGCCGAGAGGACGCCTGATGCCCAAGCCCGAGGCCATCGCGGCGTCCGACGCCGCGACCACCAACATCACGGATGCGCTACTGCGTGGGGATAGCCGGGTCGTCATCGCGAAGGCCCCTCCCGGAGCAGGCAAGACGACGACGATGCGCCGGGTCACCCGCGCACTGCTGGACGACGGGCTCGATGTGGTGCCCATCGTCGTCCAGACGAACGCCCAGGCCGACGACCTCATGCTGGCCTTGGCCGCCGACGGCGTGCGGACCGGACGGTTCGTCTCAGAGAGCGCTGAGGAGGGTGCTCGGACTCGCGGTGCGGGGATTGCCGGCCTGACCGTCGACCGCCAACTCACGGGTCTCCAGGGCTGCGAGGCGATCGTGGCCCCGGCCGACAAGTGGGTGTACTGCAACAACCCCCGGGCAGCGGCGGCCCCCCCGTCCTACCCGCTGACGTTGATCGACGAGGCGTACCAGATGCGCGGCGACAACCTGTTCCGGATCGCAAACCTCTTCGACCGGGCGCTCGCCGTCGGGGACCCGGGACAGCTCGACCCGTTCACGATCGCGGAGACGCGGCGCTTCGAGGGTGTGCCGCTGGGACCGCTGGAGACCGCGGCCGCCACACTGGAGATCTCGTATCCGGACGCACCGGTTATCGAGCTGCCGGTGTCGTGGCGCCTGCCCGCGTCGGCCGTCGAGCTGGTTCGGCACGCATTCTACGAACTCGACTTCATGAGTGCCACGGATCTCGACGAGCGCGAACTGGCGGTTGACCACGTCGACATCGGCACCGCAGCAGACGCAGCAGTGACGGCGATGGCGGCGTCGGGGTGGGCCTACCTGGAGCTGCCGGCGGCGTACACGATCCGCACGGACAGCGGGATGGTGAACGCGGTCGTCGACGCCACATCGGCGCTCTTCACCCGCAACGCGCACACGCGTAGCGAAAGCGACCGTGGTGGAGGTCCCCTGGCCGGCAGCCGGGTCGCGATCGGTGCCGCGCACACCGATCAGGTAGCGGCTGTGCGGCGAGAGATTCAGCATCGGCTGGCCGCTGGAGGTCTACCCCAGCTCGGCGAGGTGGTGGTGGACACGGCGAACCGGCTTCAGGGTCGGGAGTTCGACGTGACCGTGGTCTGGCACCCCCTGGCGGGCAGGCGGGACGCCACGTCGTTCCACCTCGAGGCGGGACGTCTGTGCGTGCTCCTCAGCCGTCACCGGCACGGCTGCATCGTGGTCGGGCGGGACGGAGCGGGTGACCTCCTGGACGCGCATCCGACTGAGTCGAACGTCTTCCTCAACCTGCCGGCGGACTGTCCGGATGGCTGGGAGGCCAACCACGCCGTCCTCACCCACCTTCTGCGTCACCGCGTACAGGGCTGATGGCCGGTACACGACCGATGACCTTGGGTGAGCATCTGGGGCGCCCTAGGGTGTATGCGGAACGACGGGGGAGCGAAATGACGAGAGAGCGTGGTCGCCGATGACCGAGACGCTGGAGGCCAGCCCGATCCTCAACGGGCCGTACGACCCGCCGGCCCGGCACTACGAGATGGGCCCGCAAGGACGGACGAACACCGTCAAGGAGGGACGGCGCCCGAGCGAGTCGTTCATCCCCATCCCCGCGGCACGAAAGGGCCAGAAGGTCGCCGACGGGTTGTTCGTGCAGGACGCGATCGACTTCGACCTCACCGGCGAGCGGCGTGAGCGCAACAGCTTCGTCAACGACCTCCGCCGCGAGGTCGAGCGTTGGCGGCATCGCGACTACGAGCGGGTGACGCCCACCAGCCGCAAGCTCCTGCAGCACTGGGCCGACCCCACTCGGGAGAACCGCGTTCTCTTCGCGCAGCGCGAGGCCGCCGAGACGGCGATCTTCCTGGCAGAGGTGGCGGGCCGGCACGGCTACGCGGACTGGCGCCGCCAGATCGACGAGGCCAACGCCGACCACAACTCCGGCCTGCCCCGAGTGGCACTCAAGATGGCCACCGGCACCGGCAAGACCGTCGTCATGGCCATGCTCATCGCCTGGCAAACTGCCAACAAGGTGATCAGTCCGCGGGATGCACGGTTCGCCAAGCGCTTCCTGATCGTCGCGCCCGGCATCACCATCCGCGACCGGCTTCAGGTCCTGTTTCCCGGCAACCCCGGCAACTACTACGACGAGCGCGACCTCGTTCCGTCCGACCTCCGCGCCACTGTTCAGCAGGCGCAGCTCGTCATCACGAACTACCACTCCTTCCTGCTCCGCGACGCGAAGGAGATCAAGGGCGTCGCATCGAACACCAAGAAGATCCTGCTCGCCGGGAAGACAGACGACCCCTTCACCGAGACGCCCGACGCGATGGTCGCGCGGGTCCTACGTGACTTCGCCGGTCGCAACGAGCAGATCGTCGTGTTCAACGACGAGGCGCACCACTGCTACCAGGACCGACCCATGTCCGTTGCCAAGGGCGCGCCGGCGTCACAGACGAAGGAAGACCTCGAGACGGCGCGCGTGTGGTTCCGCGGCCTGCAGGCGATCCAGCGCAAGGTGGGCGTCAAGTCGATCTACGACCTGTCGGCGACGCCCTTCTACCTCGGCGGCTCGGGCTACTCCGAGGGCTACATCTTCCCGTGGGTGGTCAGCGACTTCTCGCTGATGGACGCCATCGAGTGCGGCATCGTCAAAATTCCCCGGATCCCGGTGGACGACGACGCGACCGGAGACCTGGTCACGTACCTGCGGCTGTGGGACTACGTCGGTACCCAGCTGCCGAAGAAGAAGCTCTCCTCCACCGAGGCGCTGCACGGATGGGTCCCGCCCGCCGAGCTCGAGGGCGCGCTCAAGAGCCTGTACGGGAGCTATGAGAAGTCCTTCGCCCACTGGGAGAAGGCATTGGCTCAGCACGGCGAGCCGCCGCCCGTGTTCATCGTCGTCTGCCCGAATACGGTGGTGTCGAAGCTCGTCTACGACTTCATCGCCGGGACGGAGAAGGACGGCGTCCTGACGCCGGGCGTCCTCCCCAGATTCAGCAACGTCGAGGACGGCCGGTTCCTCGCCCGTCCCCGGACCGTCCTGGTCGACTCCGCGCAGCTGGAGTCCGGCGAGGCGATGAAGGCGGACTTCAAGCAAGCCGCGGCTGCCGAGATCGAAGCGTTCAAGGCCGATTTCCGGCTGCGCAACCCCGGTGCGGACGCCGACTCGTTGACCGACGAGGACCTCCTCCGCGAGGTCATGAACACCGTCGGCAAGAAGGGCAAGTTGGGCGAGGGCGTTCGCTGTGTCGTCAGCGTCGCCATGCTCACGGAGGGCTGGGACGCCAACACCGTGACCCACATCCTCGGGATCCGCGCTTTCGGCAGCCAGCTCCTGTGCGAGCAGGTTGTCGGTCGAGGACTGCGCCGCCGGTCGTACGCCCTCGGCGAGGATGGCAAGTTCGAGCCCGAGTATGCGAATGTCTACGGCATCCCGTTCGCGTTCATCCCCAGTGACAGGCCGGGTCCGGATCCGCTTCCTCGTCCCCCGGCGATCCTGGTGGAGTCACTACCCGGCCGCGAGCACCTGCGGATCGACTTCCCGAAGCTGGACGGCTACCGGGTCGAGATCCCCGACGAGCAGCTCATTTTCGACCCGGCAACCACCGACCGCTTCCCGCTCGGCCCAAGCACCGTGCCGAGGTGGACGATCGTCAGCGACGTCGTCGGGGGAGAGGAGCAGCTCACCGACGAGAAGGCGATGGACCGTCGCCGGCAAGAGGTGGCCTACGCGCTCGCCGCACGGCTCCTCCGCACGCATTTCACGGCCCTCGGCGAGGACCCGCGGCCGTGGCTGTTCCCCCAACTGGTCCAGATCTCCCGACAGTGGCTCGAGCGGTGCGTCGACATCGCGGCGGGATACGCGATCGGACATCTACTGACGTCGACGGAGGGCCAGGCTGTAGCCGCCGAGGCCATCCATCGAGCGATCGCGGTACAGGTGGGGGACCGGCGCGAGCGCCTCCGGCCCATGATCCGCCGGTTCGATCCGGTGGGCTCCACTGCCGACATCGCATTCCCGACTCGGAAGGCAGTCGTCCAGACGATCAAGTCCGAGATCAGTCACGTCACGCTGGACGGCAGGGATGGCAACACCTGGGAACAGGAGCTCGCCAATGAATGCGAGCTGCACCAGGACGTCCTGGCGTACGCGAAGAACGACCACCTCGGCTTCGTTATCCCGTATGTGCACAAGGGCCGGACCCACTCCTACTGGCCCGACTTCCTCGTACGGCTCAAGCCTCGCGAGGACGGCGTCCAGCGGACGCTGATCATCGAGGTCTCCGGCGGCCAGAAGAGCCCAGGTCCGACCAAGGCGAAGGCGGACACCGCTCGCGACCAGTGGTGCGTCGCGGTGAACAACCACGGCGGTTTCGGCCGCTGGGGCTACGTCGAGATCACCTCCATGGTGGACGTCCGCCAACGGCTCAACGAAACCATCGACCTGCTCTACGCCGACGCACCCATCGTCGGCGATCCCGACCTGCTCGACTATGACGAGGTAGCACGTGGCGCGTAAGCCGAATGGTCCGAAGATGCCCACCCCGGTCGAGGCGATCGAGCATCGCGATACCCGGGTCAATCTGCCGACGGCCGACGCGGTCGAGGACTTCGGGACGCCAGAGCTAGAAGAGATCCGAACCGTTGCGCTCGCCCGCGACCCCAGCCTCGACCCGCAGCTGGTCTGGAAGGGCAAGTACCCGGAAGGCGATCCGGCTGCTGACAAGGACCTGGTGGTCGACGCGCCGCCGATCTACATCCAGGAGAAGATCGATCCGCGAGTGCTGGTCGAGAACCTGCGTCAGACGGCCGCCCCAGGCGAGGAAGAGCCCGAGCTGTCGCTGTTCGAGTCGTTCGACGGTCTCGGCGAGTTCGAGATGGTCGATTTCTACAAGCACGAGGCCAACTGGTCGAACCGCATGATCCTTGGAGACTCACTCCAAGTGATGGCCTCGCTCGCAGACCGTGAAGCCCTGCGCGGCCAGGTGCAGATGATCTACATTGATCCGCCCTACGGGATCAAGTTTGGTTCCAACTGGCAGGTCTCGGCGCGGAGTCGAGACGTCAAGGACGGAAAACTTGAGGATGCCGCCCGAGAGGCGGAACAAATCAAGGCTTTCCGGGACACCTGGCAACTAGGTATTCATTCCTACCTCTCCTACCTGCGTGACCGCCTTTTGGTCGCTCGCGAGCTATTGACGGAAACTGGATCATGCTTCGTCCAAATTGGCGATGAGAATGTCCATCTTGTCCGATCACTGCTCGATGAAGTGTTCGGTGATCAAAACTTCATCAGCCTCATCACTTTTGCGACCACGGCTGGCGCAACTAATGAGTTCTTGCCCTCAGTCTCCAACTTCCTCCTGTGGTACGGCAAGGATCGCAGTCGAACAAGATTCAACCCAATTTACGCCGCAAAAGAAGCGGGCGGTTTGGGCGCGTCCAAGTACGGATCTGTGGACGCAGATGGACGACCGTATCGACTAGATAACCTGACCAGTCAAAGCCAAGGTCGAGTCAAAGGCGAAGGTGCGGCCTCGTGGTTCCCTGTCCACGTTGACGGTCGTGACTTCCTTCCGACGATGCAGAGTCGCTGGAAGACGAACGAAGCAGGCATGGCTCGTCTTCTCCTAGCCGGGCGTGTGGCGAGGACTCGAAACACGCTTTCTTACGTTCGCTACCTTGACGACTTCCCCGCCTTTGCTATAAACAATGCGTGGATGGATATCGGCGGGGTGCAGAGCAGGGCTGATCCCAAAATCTATGTCGTGCAAACCGCCAGTCGTACGATTGAACGCTGTATGCTGATGTGTACGCAGCCCGGCGATCTCGTCCTCGACCCAACCTGTGGCGCAGGTACCACCGCCTATGTCGCCGAGCAGTGGGGGCGGCGCTGGATCACTATTGACACCTCGCGCGTCGCCTTGGCGCTCACGCGACAGCGGCTAATGGGCGCAAAGTTCCCCTACTATTACATCGCCGACTCGCTCGACGGTAGGGCCAAGGAGGAGCAAGTCGGCGGCAAGCCTCTGCCTCCGGCCGAGGTGACTAACGACATCCGCCATGGCTTCGTCTATGAGCGCGTTCAGCACATCACCTTGAAGTCGATTGCCAACAACCCCGACATCCGCGACGGTATGTCGAGGGCGGAAATCGATGCGGCGATCAAGCGACACGCTGACTTCGAGGTGCTGTACGACAAGCCGTACGAGGATAAGTCGAAGGCCCGCGTGACAGGTCCGTTCACCGTTGAGAGCCTCTCGCCTCACCGCTCGCTGGCCTTCGGCGGCGGACCCGACGATGTCGAGCATCGCGAGACGATCAGCGAGCAGTCGGCTGCAGAGGACGCGTCGGCGCCGACCTTCGAGCAATCGATCCTCGACAACCTTGGTAAGGCGGGCATTCAGAACGGCCGGCGCAAGGAGCGGATCGAGTTCACCGGCCTCGAGCCCTACGCCGGTGTCTACATCCAGGCGGTGGGGGAGCGGGCCAGTGGGGGCGCTGCTCCGGAGGAGGCGCCCAGCCGAGTCGGAATCGCCATCGGCCCGCAGTACGGCACGGTCTCCCCGTCGTTCATCAAGTCGGCTGCCCGCGAGGCCAACCGGGCGGGGGACATCGACCTGCTCTGTGTCCTCGGCTTTGCCTTTGACGCGCAGGCGACCGAGGTCACCGAGTCCGACGGCGTCACCGTGGAGACCTCGGAGGAGGGCTTTGCGTCGGTCGCCGGCGAGCGCGACCTTGGTCGGGTGCGGGTGCTGCTCGTTCGGATGAATGTCGAGCTGCTGATGGGGGAGGACCTCGCCAAGACCGGTGCCGGCAACCTCTTCACGGTCTTCGGTGAGCCCGACATCGAGCTGGAGTCCACCGAGGACGGTCAGATGGTGGTCGACCTCAAGGGCGTTGACGTGTTCGACCCGACCACCGGCGAGATCCGCAGCAACGACACGAGCCAGATTGCGCTCTGGATGATCGACACGAATTACAACGAGGAGTCGTTCTTCGTCCGGCACTGCTACTTCACCGGCGGCAACGACCCGTACAAGCGCCTCAAGGCGGCGTTGAAGGCGGAGATCGAGCCGGACGCGTGGGAGTCGCTCCACCGCACGACGTCGCGACCGTTCGACAAGCCGGAGACCGGCAAGATCGCGGTCAAGGTCATCAACGACTACGGCGACGAGGTCATGAAGGTGTTCATCGTCTAGCCATTCCGGTTCGAATGAGTCGGGGGGGGGGGGGGGGGGGGGGGGGGGGGGGGGGGGGGGGGGGGGGGGGGGGGGGGGGGGGGGGGGGGGGGGGGGGGGGGGGGGGGGGGGGGGGGGGGGGGGGGGGGGGGGGGGGGCGGGG